>NZ_JBEOSV010000009.1:0-211716 GCF_040303245.1 Kitasatospora sp. NPDC096077
CGCACTACCTATCTCGCCCCGCCCCGGGGGGTTCCGGTAATCCGGGGGGGGGGCGGGCCGGAGGGCAGCTCCGGCCCGCCCACCGGACCGTCAGACCGGCCGGGAGGCCAGCTCCTTGGCCGCGCGGGCGCAGGCGCGGGCGATCCGGTCCTCGTTGACGGTGGTCAGCTCGCCCTTCTCGACCACCGCGTTGCCGTTGACGAACAGCGTCGCCAGTGGCGGCAGCGCGCCGAAGGTGAGGGCGGCGACCGGGTCGGCGATCGAGGAGTGCATGACCCCGTCGATCTTCCACAGCGCCAGGTCGGCCAGCTTCCCGGCCTCGATCGAGCCGATCTCGTTCTGCCGCCCGAGCACCCGGGCGCCGCCCATGGTGCCGAGCCGCAGCGCCTGCCGCCCGGTCAGCGCGGTCGGGGAGCCGTGCAGCCGGTTGATCAGCAGCGCGTTGCGCAGCTCGGTGCCCAGCTCACCGGACTCGTTGGAGGCGGTGCCGTCCACCCCGAGCCCGACCGGCACGCCGGCCTTGAGCATGTCGGGCACCCGGGCGATTCCGGCGGCCAGCCGGGCGTTGGAGGACGGGCAGTGCGCGACGCCGGTTCCGGTCTCGGCGAACTTGGCGATGTCGGAGTCGTTCATGTGGACGCAGTGCGCCATCCAGACGTCCTCGCCGAGCCAGCCCACCGACTCGAAGTAGTCGGTCGGCCCCATGCCGAACAGCTCCTTGCAGAACTGCTCCTCCTCGGCCGTCTCCGAACCGTGGGTGTGCAGTCGGACGCCCTTGCGGCGGGCGAGTTCGGCGGACTGCCGGAGCAGGTCGGTGGAGACCGAGAACGGCGAACAGGGTGCCAGCGCGACGTGCAGCATCGAGCCGAACGAGGCGTCGTGGTAGCGGTCCACGGCTGCCTCGGAGGCGGCCAGGATGTCGTCCAGCTCCTCGACGGCGTGGTCCGGCGGCAGCCCGCCGTCCTTCTTGCTGCGGTCCATCGAGCCGCGCAGCGCGGTGAAGCGCAGCCCGAGTTCCTGGACGGCCTCGATCGAGGCGCCGAGCACGTCCCCGCCGTCCTTGGGGAAGACGTAGTGGTGGTCGGAGGCGGTGGTGCAGCCGGACTTGAGCAGGGCGGCGGCCGAGCCCTGGCTGGCGGCGTGCACGAGCTTCTCGTCGATCCGGGCCCAGGTCGGGTAGAGGGCGACCAGCCAGTCGAAGAGGATGTCGTCCTGGGCGAGGCCGCGGGTGATCCACTGGTAGAAGTGGTGGTGGGTGTTGACCAGGCCCGGGGTGAGCAGGTGGCCCTCGCCGTTGATCCGGCGCACCACGTTGTCCAGCCACTTCGGGGCGGGGCCGTCGCCGACCGATTCGATCCGGTTGCCGAGGACGACCACGTGGCCGCGGGCGTACTCGGTGTCGGTGGCGTCGACGGTGGCGATCGCGACGTTCTCGATCACGATCCGCTGGTCGGCGGGCGGGGGCTGGACTGCCATGGTGTCACTCCTATGGGGGAGGGCCAGGAGGGGCGTGCACCGGGTGGTGCGCGCCCCTGCCCGGACCGGTCAGGACGGTGTCGCCGTCGGCACCGTCGCGCCGGAGGCCCGGCCGGATCTGGATCCGGGATCCGAGGGCCCGGACCCGGACCCTGGTTCCGGGGCTCCGGAAGCAGGGTCCCCGGCCCGGCGGGCGGCTCCGACGTGGTGGAAGAGCAGGTTGAGCAGGACCGCCATCACGCAGCCGGCCGAGATCCCCGAGTGCATCAGGGTCCGGACCGCCTCCGGGAAGGCGTCGTAGAAGGTCGGCACGGCGATCGGCACGATGCCGACCCCGAGCGAGACCGACACCAGGATGGTGTTGGCGCTGGACTCCATGCCGGCCTCCGCGAGGGTGCGGATGCCGCTCGCCGCGACCGTGCCGAAGAGCACGATCCCGGCGCCGCCGAGGACGGGCTGCGGTACCAGGGAGACGACCGAACCGAGCACGGGGAAGAGCCCCAACAGGATCAGGATGCCTCCGCCGGCCGCGACCACGAAGCGGCTGCGGATCTTGGTCAGCGCCACCAGCCCGATGTTCTGGGCGAAGGCGCTGGCGGCGAAGCCGTTGAAGACGGGGCTGAGCGCCGTGGCCAGTCCGTCGGCCCGCAGGCCGGCCGCGAGCGTGGGTTCGTCGGCCTCGCGTCCGACGATCTTCCCGAGCGCGAGCATGTCGGCGGTGGACTCGGTCATCGAGACCACCATGACGATGCACATCGAGACGATCGCGGCCGCGTCGAACATCGGCGCGCCGAAGTGGAACGGGGAGGGGAGCGCGAAGACCTTCGCGTCCCGGACCGTGCCGAAGTCGGCCAGCCCCAGCGGGAAGGCGATCAGGGTGCCGAACGCCAGGCCGATGAGCAGGGACAGCTGCTGCCAGAAGCCGCGCAGCAGCCGGTTGCAGAGCACCACCGCGACGAGGGTGATCGCGGCGAGGCCGACGGCCCGCACGGAGCCGTACCCGGGGGCGCCCGGCGAGCCGCCGCGCGCCCAGTTCACCGCCACCGGGAGCAGGGACACCCCGATGAGGGTGATCACGGTGCCCTGGACGACCGGGGGGAAGAACCGGATGAGCTTGCAGAAGTACGGTGCCGCGAGGAAGCACAGGATCCCCGCGACGATCACCGCTCCGAAGATCACCGGGAGGGCGGTCTTCGGGCCGTGCTCCTTGGCTATGGCGATCATGGGCGCGACGCCCGCGAACGACACGCCGTTCACGAACGGCAGTCGCGCGCCGATCCGCCAGATGCCGAGGGTCTGGAGCAGGGTGGCCAGTCCGGCGGTGAACAGGCTGGCCGAGATGAGCAGGGCGAGGTCGGCGGCGGAGAGTCCGACGCCGGCGCCGACGATCAGTGGGGGTGCGACGACCCCCGCGTACATCGCGGCGACGTGCTGGAGCCCGGTGGAGAACAGCTTCACCGGGGGCAGCACCTCGTCCACGGGGTGGGGCCCGGACCCGGACGGCCCGCCGGGGAGGCGGGTCGAGGTGTCGTTCGGGCCTCGGGTTCTTGCCGGGGTGGAACCGCCGTCGTTACTGCTGGTGTTGCTGGGTGCCATGTCGAGCCCCTCTTGTGCCCGTGGCTCCCGGCGCGCCCGTGGCGCTGGAGACCCCCCGAGGGCGGGACGGCGGAGCAAGGATCCCTCGGGGTGCTTCTCCAGTGCCCCGGGCCGGCCGCCGCGAGGCAGACACGAACTCCGGTTGGTGGGGGTGGAGAAACGGGTGGTACGTGAACTGGCGCGATCTCTGGACGAGTCGCGGGTGGTGCGGGTGGTGCCGGTGCTGCGGCCCGCCCGGACTCGACCGGTCCGTACGGACCGGAGGGTGCGGCGATTCCGGGCGGAGTGCATGCGGGAGGGGTGGGGGAGGGAGGTCAGACGACCGGGATGACCGGGACGACGCCCTCGCGGTGCACGGTGCCCTCGATCAGGCCGTACATGCGGTCCGCGGCGTAGTAGACCTCGTTCTCGTTCTTGAGGCCGAAGGGCTCCAGGTCGACCAGGAAGTGGTGCTTGTTGGGCAGTTCGAGGCGGACCTCGTCCACCTCGGCGCGGTTGTTGAGGACCCGGGTGCCCATCGAGTGCAGGGTCTGCTGCAGCGAGTAGGAGTAGGTCTCGGCGAACGCCTCCAGCATGTGCCGCTTCACGTGGGTGTAGGAGCGGTTCCAGTTGGGCTGGGCCTCGCCGTCGCGGCCGCTGTAGCCGTACTTCCAGCGGGCGGTGACCTGGGTGGCGAGGATGCGGTCGTACGCTTCCTGGAGGGTGGTGTACTTGTCCTTGATGTAGCCCCAGAACTCCGAGTTGGTGGAGTTCATGACGACGAGGTCCTTGAGGCCGGAGATGACCTGGACGGACTCGCCGTCGTAGACGATCTCGGTGGTGCGGGTCTCCTGCCCGTTGCGGACGAAGGAGTGGCCGACCTCCTCCGAGCCGATGAAGCGGGCCGAGTTGTCCGGCGTCCTGATCCGGTCCCAGGAGTACTCCTCGATCCGGATCCGGGCGCTGTGCACGACGCCGCGCTCGGTGTCGTCGACGAAGTGCCGGGCCAGCAGGATGCCGAAGGCCTCGGCCGAGTCGATCCCGTACTCCTTGGCGAAGGCGTAGACGGTGTTCTTGGTGGTGTCGGTGGGAAGGCAGTTGGCGTTGGACCCGGTGAGGTGGACGTCCTCGAACTCGCCCTGGAGGGAGACCGAGACGTTCAGGTCCTTGATCTCGTGCCGGGTGGAGTCGCGGTAGACCCGGACGATGCGGTTCTCCGCCTTGCCGTACTGGTTCTGACCGAGCACGTGGGCCATGACAGGCTCCTAAGCTTCCAGGTCGGTCCACTAGCTTCCGCGGTAGACCGAGTATCCGAACGGGTTCAGCAGCAGCGGCACGTGGTAGTGGTGCTGCTCGGGCGCGACCGTGAAGACGATCGAGACCTCGGGGAAGAACGGCGGCTCCGCCGACTTCGCCGCGTAGTACGCGCCGGTGTCGAAGAGCAGCCGGACGACCGAGCCCGCCTCCACGGCCGGCAGGTCCTTGACCCGGCCGTCGGAGTCCGTGGCGGAGGTGCCGAGCACCTTCCAGCCACCCTCGGTGTGCAGTGCGAGCTCGACCGGGACGCCCTCGGCCGGGCGGCCGAGGCTGGTGTCGAGCACGTGGGTGGAGATGCCAGTCATGGGTGAGGTGACCTTACTGATGGCAGAGGTGATGGTGCGTCAGATCGTGAAGGGCGACCGTCCGGGGGCGGAAAGCCCGCCCACGAAGCATTGTTGACGATGCGTCAGGCTGCGTCGAGGAGGCGGTTGAGCCGGATGTCGTTGATCTTGCGCAGCTCGCTCCGGACGATTCCCGCCTCGGTGGCGGGGTCGTTGGGCTGGCGCTCGCGCAGGGCCGCGAGCATGGTGACCGCGGTGCGGCCGGTCGCGCAGATCAGGAACACATGGCCGAACTTGGCTTCGTAGGCAGCGTTGGCCTCGCGCAGTTCGTCGAGGATCGCCCGGTCCACGCCCTGGACGCCGGCCTGCTCCCGTTCGGAGGTGGCGTCGCCCGCCTTGGGCTGTCCGATCCGGGCGTGTCCGGCCATCGCGTCGCGCAGGTCCGCGTCGGTCAGTCCGGCCGTCGCCGCCGCGTTGGCGGTGAGCAGGGCTTCGCGGCTGGACCAGGGCTCGGCCGCCGCGATCGCGGTGGCCCAGCGGGGGCTGGAGCATATCTCCAGCAGGATCTCCGCCAGTTCCGCGGCATCGGCCGCGGCCAGGGAGTCAAGGGCGTGGGGGTGGTTGGTCACGGGTGGACCTCCTGAAGAGTGGTGCCACCCGGAAAAGCTAGATCGGCCCCACCCGGCCGTCAACAGTTTGTTGAACGGTTGGTGGTTACGTTTTGAACCGGACCGCGCTGCGGGGCCCTTTCGTGTGCGATTCGCCAAGTGTGCCCCGCCGTGGGCCGATCCGGACTTCTCGGCACCGGCGGGGTCACTCCTGCGGCGGGGTTCCCGCCGGACGCTCGCGGCCGCTCAGGAGGGCTTCGAGCCGTCCTGGCGGTTCAGGTAGTTGTACACGGTGAACCGGCTGACGCCCAGGGCGGAGGCGACCGTCTCCACCCCGTGGCGGACGGTGAAGGCGCCGCGCTCCTCCAGCAGGGCCACCACCCGCTGCTTCTCCCAGCGGTCCAGTTCGGCCAGCGGGCGGCCGTCGAACTGGCGGGTCATCTCGGTCAGCAGCCGGTCCAGCGCACTGCTCAGGTGCGGCAGTCGGACGGCCAGGGCCGGGGTGCCCTCCCACTCCAGGACGACGTCCTCGGCCTTCGCCTCGTCCAGCGGGACGGGCGTCGCGCCGACCGCGTCCAGCAGCGGCTTGACCGCTGCGGCGAGCGGGTGTTCCACGAACTCGGTCACGGCTTACCGCCCTCCTCGCCCAGCAGGCTGACCTGGACGGAGATCCGGGTCGCCCCGGCGTCCAGGGTCTCCCGGAGCAGTCGGGTCACCGCGGCGAGCACCTGCTCGGCCTCGCCCTCGGCGCCGGTCCCGAAGGGGCCGACCGACACGTCCAGGCCGGCCTCGTCGACGACCTTGCGGGCCGCGGCGGCGTGCTCCGGGAACGTGTCCAGTTCGAACGGTTCTGTCGTGAACTCCACCATCAATCGCACCTGCTCACTGTATCGAGCGCGGCTCGGCGGGGGCAGGTCCTGGGTCCCGTCCGGCCGGGCCTGGGTGATCGAACAGTCGGCGGGTCGGTCGGCGTGCCGCCCCGGGCCACTTCAACAAAATGTTGCGGCAGCCTTGACACCCGCTCGGCGAGCCGGAGATGCTTCCACCACACAGAATCCCTCTTCCGGATCGTGGAAGTTGCGGATGACGGAAGAGAGAGTGAGAGGTGATGGACGTGACGGCGGCTGCCAAGCACGGCTTCACGGTCAACCTGTCGATCCTGTTCGGCGAACTCCCGCTGCTGGAGCGCCCCGCGGCCGCGGCCGCGGCCGGCTTCACGGCCGCCGAACTCTGGTGGCCCTTCGGCGTCGAGCACAACCCCAGCCGGGCCGAACTGGACGCGCTGCGCAAGGCGTTCACCGACGCGGGCGTACGGCTCACCGGCCTCAACTTCCTGGACGACCTCAGCCAGGGCGCCCGCGGCACCGTCTCGGTCCCGTCCGAGCGGGAGCGCTTCCGCGCCAACCTGCCGGTCGCCGCGGAACTCGCCGCCTCGCTCGGCGCCACCGCGCTCAACGCGCTCTACGGCAACCGGGTCGAGGGCGTCGAGCCGGGCGAGCAGGACGCCCTGGCGCTGGAGAACCTGGTGCTCGCGGCCCGCGCCGCGCACGAGATCGGCGCCGTCCTGCTGATCGAGGCGCTGAACGCGGCCGAGTCCCCGGACTACCCGCTGGTCTCCGCGGCCGCCGCGGTCGAGGTGGTCGACAAGGTCAACGCCGCCACCGGCCTCGGGAACGCCAGGTTCCTCTGCGACCTCTACCACCTGGCCAAGAACGGCGAGGACCTGGCGGCGGTCATCGACACCCACGCCGATCGGATCGGCCACGTGCAGATCGCCGACAACCCGGGCCGCAACGAGCCCGGCACCGGCGAGCTGGACTTCGAGGAC
The DNA here is from genome assembly GCF_040303245.1 of Kitasatospora sp. NPDC096077. Lineage (NCBI taxonomy): Bacteria > Bacillati > Actinomycetota > Actinomycetes > Kitasatosporales > Streptomycetaceae > Kitasatospora > Kitasatospora sp. NPDC096077. The sequence goes on from NZ_JBEOSV010000009.1 coordinate 7,089, forward strand.
CTGTTCGCCCGGCTCAGCGCCGTCGGCTACACGGGCTCGATCGGCCTGGAGTACCGGCCCTCCACCGGCGTCAGCGCCGACAGCTTCGACTGGCTGCCGCGCGAGCTGCGCGCGGCGCGCTAGCTCGCGGCCCGCCGGCTCGCGAGCGCCTCGCGCGGCAGCGGCCCGCCGACAGCCCGGCAGCCGCCCGCCGACAGCGGCCCGGCGGCCGCCGGGCGGTCCGCCCCGCACCCCTCCCCACCCGCACACGTAAGGAACCCGACGCGATGAGCGCCTCCCGCAAGATTGCCTTCGTCGGCCTCGGCATCATGGGCAAGCCCATGGCCGTCAACCTGGTCAAGGCCGGCCACCACGTGACCGGCTTCGACCTCTCCCAGGCCTCGATCGACACCGTCGTCGCGGCCGGCGGCCACGGCGCCGGCAGCATCGCGGACGCGGTGAAGGACGCCGAGGTCGTCATCACCATGGTCCCGGCCGACCCGCACGTCGAGGCGGTCATCCTCGGCGAGGGCGGCGTCCTGGAGAACGTCCAGGCCGGCACCCTGGTGATCGACATGTCCTCGATCACCCCGCAGACCTCCATCAAGGTCGGCAAGGCCGCCCGGGAGAAGGGCGTGCGCACCCTGGACGCCCCGGTCTCCGGCGGCGAGGCCGGTGCGGTCGAGGCGGTGCTGTCGATCATGGTCGGCGGCGAGGCGGCGGACTTCGCCGAGGCCGAGCCGCTGTTCGCCGCGCTGGGCACCACGGTGGTCCACGTCGGCCCGGACGGCGCCGGCCAGACCGTCAAGGCCGCCAACCAGCTGATCGTCGCGGTCAACATCCAGGTGCTCGCCGAGGCCGTGGTGTTCCTGGAGAACGCCGGGGTCGACCTCGCCGCCGCGCTGGACGTGCTCGGCGGCGGCCTGGCCGGGTCCACCGTGCTCAACCGCAAGAAGGCGAACATGCTCAACCGCGAGTTCGCCCCGGGCTTCCGGATCGACCTGCACCACAAGGACATGGGCATCGTCACCGACGCCGCCCGTGCCGTGGGCGCCGCGCTGCCGGTCGGCGCCGTGGTGGCCCAGCTGGTCGCCTCCGCCCGGGCCAACGGTGACGGCTCGCTCGACCACTCGGCGCTGCTGCGTGGCGTCGAGCGGCTCTCGGGCCGCGAGGTGGCCTGACGCCGAGGTGGCCCGACACCTCCCGCAAGCTCCTCCTGGTGGCGTGTACCTGATCCGGTCGTGCCCGCGCCGCCAGGAGGCCAGACCCGACCGGCGGTCGGGCCGGGGCTCATCCGCCCGCCCGCCGGTCGATCCAAGCGGGTGACGCGCACACCCTCCCCCGGGGGCACTTCGGTCGTGCCAGTTGCGTGTCGCCTGACCCCCTCCCCGCCGAGGGGAGCCCCTCGTACGTCGGAAGCGGGACGAGGGGAACGGCGGGGAGGGGGTCGCACCACCCCCTCCCGGGGCCGCCCCCACCCGGGGGTCGCCTTCCGGGACCACCGGACCGATGCTTGTCGAACCACCGCCGGACCCGTACGGAAGTGAGGACCACCGATGCCCCCCACCCCCCACCAGGGTCACGTGGTCGTAGCACCGGACAAGTTCAAGGGCACCCTGGAGGGCGCCGAGGCCGCGGCCCGGATCGCCGCCGGCATCCGGCGCGCCGCGCCCGGCACCGAGGTGCGCGAACTGCCCGTCGCCGACGGCGGCGAGGGCACCCTGGCCGCGGCGCTCGCGGCCGGCTTCGCCCGCGTCCCGGCCAAGGTGGCCGGCCCGACCGGCCTGCCGGTGGACGCCGCGCTCGCCGTCCGCGGTGACACCGCCGTGGTCGAACTGGCCCAGGCCTCCGGGCTCGCCCGGCTGCCCGGCGGCCGGACCGCCCCGCTGGCGGCCGGCTCCTACGGCGTCGGCCAGCTGATCGGCCGGGCGGTCTCGATGGGCGCCAAGCGGATCGTGCTGGGCCTCGGCGGCAGCGCCAGTACGGACGGCGGGGCCGGCATGGTGCAGGCCCTCGGGGTCCGGCTGCTGGACGCCGACGGCGTCGAACTCCCGCCCGGCGGCGCCGCGTTGCGTCGGCTGGAACGGATCGATCCGGGCCCGCTGGCCGAGCTGCTGACCGGCGTGGAGGTCGTGGTCGCCTGCGACGTGGACAACCCGCTGCTCGGCCCGCGCGGCGCGACCGCCGTGTACGGCCCGCAGAAGGGCGCCGACGGGGACGACCTGGTGGTCCTGGAGCAGGGCTTGACCCGCTTCGCCGACCAGGTCGCCGCGGTGACCGGGCGGGACGTGCGGGAGGCCCCCGGCGCCGGGGCCGCGGGCGGGGTGGGCTTCGCCGCCCTCGCCCTGCTCGGCGCCACCATGCGACCCGGTATCGAGCTGCTGCTCGAACTGCTGGGTTTCGACGGGGCCGTGCGTGGGGCACGCCTCGTCGTCACCGGTGAGGGCTGCCTGGACGCTCAGACGCTCCATGGCAAGGCCCCCGCCGGAGTCGCCGCGGCGGCTGCCCGGGCGGGGGTTCGGGTGGCCGCCGTGGCCGGTCGGCTGGAGCTGTCCGAGCCCGAGTGGCGGGCGGCCGGCTTCGTCGCGGCGATCGCCCTCACCGACCTGGCCGAGCAGCCGGGGGACAGCCTGACCAGGGCCGGTGAGCTCGCCGAGGTGGCGGGGGAGCGGCTGGCCGAAGGGCTGCTGTCGGGCTGAGCCCTCGTACGTTCCTCCATTGACGTTTTGTTGAAGGCGGGCCTAGGCTCCCGGCAATCCTTCGGTTCCCGCCCACTCCGACCACCCGCGAGCGCCTCCCCGGGCCGCGTGGTCCGGTGTGTCCCCGCGTACCCCGGGTACCCGCGTGTACCCCGCCGTGTCCCCACCCAGTTCCAGGTTTCGGAGGTCCCCATGCCGTTCAGCGAGCCAGCGGTGATCCGCTCCCGCCGGGCCGTGCTGCCCGACGGCGAGCGCCCCGCGGACGTGCTCATCCGGGACGGCAGGATCGAGCGGGTCGCCGCCCACGGCTCGCTCACGGCCGGCCACGGCGAGCTCGTCGACCTCGGCGACACCGCCCTGCTGCCCGGCCTGGTCGACACCCACGTGCACGTCAACGAGCCCGGCCGGACCGAGTGGGAGGGCTTCGCCACCGCCACCCGGGCGGCCGCGGCGGGCGGCGTCACCACGATCATCGACATGCCGCTCAACTCCGTCCCGCCGACCACCACGCCCGCCGGGCTGGAGGTCAAGCGGAAGACCGCCGAAGGCCAGGCCTGGGTCGACCTCGGCTTCTGGGGCGGGGCCGTCCCCGGCAACGTCCCCGACCTCGAACCCCTGCACCGGGCGGGCGTGTTCGGCTTCAAGAGCTTCCTCGCCCCGTCCGGCGTCGACGAGTTCCCGCACGTCGAGGCCGCCGACCTGGAGGCCGCCCTGGCCGAGCAGGCCCGGATCGGGGCGCTGGCGATCATCCACGCCGAGGACCCGGCCGTACTGGCCGCCGCACCGCAGCAACCCGGCGTCCACTACCGGGACTTCCTCGCCTCCCGGCCGGCCGGCGCGGAGACCGCGGCGGTCGCCCGGCTGCTGGACACCGCCCGGCGCACCGGCGCCCGGGTGCACATCCTGCACGTCTCCTCCGCCGCTGTGCTGCCGCTGCTGCGCCGGGCCCGCGCGGACGGCGTACAGGTGACCGCCGAGACCTGCCCGCACTACCTGACCCTCGCCGCCGAGCAGGTGCCGGACGGCGACACCGCCTTCAAGTGCTGCCCGCCGATCCGCGACGAGGCCAACCGGGACGCGCTCTGGGAGGCCCTGGCGAACGGCGAGTTCACCGCCGTCGTGTCCGACCACTCGCCGTCCACCCCCGACCTCAAGCTGCTGCCCGAGTTCGGCGGCAGCGGCGACTTCGCGGCGGCCTGGGGCGGCATCGCCTCGCTGCAGCTGGGCCTGCCCGCGGTCTGGACCGAGGCCCGCCGACGCGGCCACGCCCTGGCCGACGTGGTGCGCTGGATGTCCGCCGGACCGGCCGAACTGGTCGGCCTCACCGGCACCAAGGGCGCCATTGCGGCGGGCTGCGACGCCGACCTGGTCGCCTTCGACCCCGACGGCGAATTCGCCGTCCACGCGGGTGAGTTGCACCACCGCAACCCGGTGACCCCGTACGCCGGACGGACGTTGAGCGGCGCCGTGCGCACCACCTGGCTGCGCGGCCGGGTGGTGGACACCGGTGCCGAGCCCTTCGGCCGTCAACTGGTCCGACCGGTCAACTCCAGCCCTGCCGAAGGTTCGTGAATCACCACCTGCCAGAACCAGCCGAGCTCCCGAGCCGACCGGGCTCCCCGAGCTCCTGAGATCCCCGTACCGCAACCTTCTTCCGAGGAGAGTCAGTGACCACTGCCGACACCCCCAGCGCTCCTTTCACCGAGCTGGTCAACCTGGCCTCCCGGCTGCTCGGCGCGGGCGTCGTCGCGACCAATGAGGACACCTTCGCGGACGCCGAGAACCTGCTGGTGGCCAAGCCCGCCGAGTTCCGCCCGCACACCTTCGGCCACAAGGGCCAGATCATGGACGGCTGGGAGTCCAAGCGCCGACGCGGCGTCTCCGCCGACCAGCCGCACCCCACCGACCAGGACCACGACTGGACGATCGTCCGGCTCGGCGTCGGCGGCGTGATCCGCGGCGTGATCGTCGACACCGCCCACTTCACCGGCAACTACCCGGAGAGCGCCGCGGTCGAGGCCGCCTCCGTGCCCGGGCACCCGTCGCCCGAGGAGCTGCAGGCCGCCGAGTGGACCGTCGTCGTGCCGCGCACCCCGCTGCGCGGCGACACCGCCCACGAGTTCGCCGTCCAGGACGACACCCGCTACACCCACGTGCGGCTCAGCATCTTCCCGGACGGCGGCGTCGCCCGGCTCCGGGTGCACGGCGAGGTGCTGCCCGACCCGCGCGAACTGGACGGCCTCACCTTCGACCTGGCCGCCCAGGAGTACGGCGGCGTGGCCGAGGCGGCGTCCGACCGCTACTTCTCCTCCCCGCACAACCTGAACGCTCCCGGTCGCGCCTCCGTCATGGGCGAGGGCTGGGAGACCCGGCGTCGGCGCGACAAGGCCAACGACTGGGTGCAGATCGCCCTGGCCGGGGGCGGTGAGGTCCTGGCCGCCGAGGTGGACACCACCCACTTCGTCGCCAATGCCCCCGGCTGGGCCGACCTGATCGGCTTCGACGCCTCGACCGGAGACGACCCGGCCGACGGCGAATGGTTCGAGATCCTGCCCCGCACCCGGCTGCAGCCCGACACCCGGCACCGCTTCCGGCTCGACGTCGGCCGCCCGGTGACCCACGTGCGGATCAACGTCCACCCGGACGGCGGGCTCGCCCGGCTCCGGCTCACCGGCCGCCTCACCGAGGCCGGCCGCGCGGCCCTCGCGTTGCGCTGGTTCGACGCCCTGCCGGCCGCCGAGGCCGCCGCCGCGCTCGCCGAGGCCGGCCTGACCGCCGAGGAGGCCGCGGTGCTGGCCGCCGCCCGCCCGCTGGCGAACCCGGCCGCGGCCACCGCCGCCGTCGCGGACCTCCAGCCGGCCGACGGCCCGGACGGCGAGCACTCCGCCCGCCGCCGCTCGGCGCTGTGGCGCCTGCTGGGCGTCTGACGCCCCGCGCGCGTCCGCCCCCGTTCCTCCCCAAGCACCGCCTTCACGCACCGCCTTCACGCACTGCCTTATCGACACCTGAAGGACCCTCCATGTCCAAGATCCTGACCACGGAGTCCGGCGCCCCGGTCGCCGACAACCAGAACTCGGCCTCGGCCGGCGAGTACGGCCCGCTGCTGATCCAGGACCAGCAACTGCTGGAGAAGCTGGCCCGGTTCAACCGCGAGCGCATCCCGGAGCGCGTCGTGCACGCCCGCGGCTCCGGCGCGTACGGCTACTTCGAGGTCACCGACGAGGTGTCGAAGTACACCCGGGCGGGGTTCCTGTCCGAGGTCGGCAAGCGCACCGAGGTCTTCCTGCGCTTCTCCACCGTCGCGGGCAACCTCGGCGCCAGCGACGCGGTGCGCGACCCGCGCGGCTTCGCGCTGAAGTTCTACACCGAGGACGGCAACTACGACCTCGTCGGCAACAACACCCCGGTGTTCTTCATCAAGGACCCGGTCAAGTTCCCCGACTTCATCCACTCGCAGAAGCGCGACCCGTACACCGGCGTGCAGGAGGCGGACAACGTCTGGGACTTCTGGGCCCACTCGCCCGCCTCGACCCACCAGATCACCTGGCTGTTCGGCGACCGCGGCATCCCCGCCTCGTACCGCCACATGAACGGCTACGGCTCGCACACCTACCAGTGGGTCAACGCCGAGGGCGAGGCCTACTGGGTGAAGTACCACTTCAAGACCAACCAGGGCATCCGCAGCCTGGACGGCGACCAGGCCGCCGAGGTGGTCGGCGCCGACGCCGACTCGCACCAGCGCGACCTGCACCAGGCCATCGAGCGCGGGGTGTTCCCGTCCTGGACCCTCTACGTCCAGCTGATGCCGGTCGCCGAGGCCGCGGACTACCGCTTCAACCCCTTCGACCTCACCAAGGTCTGGCCGCACGCCGACTACCCGCTGGTCAAGGTCGGCCGCCTGGTGCTCAACAAGAACCCGGAGAACGTCTTCGCCGAGGTCGAGCAGTCCGCGTTCTCGCCGAACAACTTCGTGCCCGGCATCGGCCCGTCCCCGGACAAGATGCTGCAGGGGCGGCTGTTCGCCTACGCCGACGCCCAGCGCTACCGCCTCGGCGTAAACCACACCCTGCTGTCGGTGAACGCCCCGCGCGCCACCGAGGCCAACAACTACGGCCGGGACGGGCTGATGGCCGTCAACAGCGCCGGCCGCGGCAAGAACTACGAGCCCAACTCGTACGACGGCCCGGCCCAGACCGACGACGCGCTCGCCGCACCGGTCAAGGTGAACGGCCACACCGGCACCTACACCACGCCGGCCCACACCAAGGACGACGACTTCTTCCAGGCCGGCGAGCTCTACCGGCTGATGTCGGAGGGCGAGCGGACCCGCCTGATCGGCAACATCGCGGGCTTCCTCTCCCGGGTCACCCGGGACGACGTGGTCGAGAAGAACCTCGCCCACTTCCACGCCGCCGACGAGGAGTACGGCGCCCGGTTGGAGGCCGCCGTCGCCAAGCTCCGTGCGGGCGACGAGGGCTGACCCCGGGTCCGACTCCCTCCGCACCCTCCGCACCCTCAGGACCGCCGGGGCCCGCACCCCGGCGGCTCCACGACGGGCCCCTCCCCCCGGGCAGTGGGGGAGGGGCCCGTCGGCGTCCCCGCGGTCGCGGCACCGCACGGTTCGGGCCGTTCCCGCCAGCCGACCGGCCGATGCTCCACGGAATGTTCACCGATATTCACGGACGGCAGTCGTCCGAGCCGCCGGGTGGATAGGCTGGACACCGCCCGCGGTCGCTCCGTGGGGGGACATCGGAAGGGGACGACATGTCGACACCAGCCCCGGGTCGTCACGCCGCGCTGGACCAGGGCCCGACGGGCCCGTTCACCTCCCTGCAGCACGCCCTCAGACTGCTGGAGGCCGTCGACCGCCACCCCGACGGCGTCACCCTGGTCGGCCTCGCGCGGGAGACCTCGCTGGGCCTGCCGACCGTCCGTCGGCTCGCCGAGATCCTGGAGATCGAGGGCTACCTCCAGTGCCAGGACGGCGGTTGGGTGCTCGGCGGCACCTTCGCCCTGCTCGGCCAGCACAACCGGGAGCAGCTCGTCAAAGCCCGGCTGAACCGCAAACTCGCCGAACTCCGGGACGAGTTGGGTGCCGCGGTGTACTTCAGCCGGTACCACGACGGGGAGTTGTCGGTCGAGGCCGTCTCGGCGGCCGACTACGCGCCCGCCGTCCAGGAGTGGGTGGACTTCCGGGCCACCGCGCACGCCAGCGCGATCGGCAAGTGCCTGCTCAGCCAGCTCGACTCGGACGCCCGCCGGGACCACCTCTCCCGGCACCCGGTCGCCCGGCTCACCTCCCGCACGGTCATCGACGCCGACCAGCTGATGCACCGGCTGGAGCGGCAGCCGGCCACGGTGCCGGTGCTGGACATCCAGGAGTACGCGCTCGGCACGGTCTGCGCGGCGGTGCCGATCACGGCGGGCAGCACGGTCGGCTGTCTGGCCACCTCGATGCCGGTCGACAACATCCACAAGCTGAAGGCCGCCGCCGAGCTGCTGGCGGCCCAGGCGGCGCCGCTGATGCTGGCGATGGCGGTCTGAGCACCGATCACCACCTGTGGGGCCCCGTCGGACGCGTCGTCCGGCGGGGCCCGCGTGCTGTCCGCAGGGGGTTTCCGGGGTGGTCCCGCGGTGCACATCACTTATTAGACTCGATGTCGATAAGAGTTGTCGAACCCCTTGTCCCCGCCGCTACCGGCGAGTACGTTTCGCAGAGTCGAGCCGCCGCCCCCAGGTCAGGAGGGCCTGCCATGCCCAGCTCCACCCCCGTCCCCGCCCTCGCCGCCCCCGCCGCGCGCGTGCACGAGAGCCTCGTCCTGGAGCCCCGGGACGTCCGCTTCGACTGGTCGCGGCTCCCGCTGCACTGGATCCCGGACGAGCCGATGGCCACCCACGTGATCAACGTGCTGCACCTGCTGCTGCCCGAGGGCGAGCGCTGGTTCGTCAAGGTGTTCAAGGAGGCGCTGCCGCTGATCCGGGACGAGCAGCTGCGCGAGGAGGTGCTCGGCTTCATCGGGCAGGAGGCCATCCACGCCGAGGCCCACCAGGAGGTGCTCGACCACCTGCTCGGCCAGGGACTCGACCCGCGCCCGTACGTCCGGCAGATCTCCTGGCTCTTCCAGCGCGTCCTGGGCGACAAGCCGGGGCTGTCGCCGGCCCGGCGGCGGGAGAACGTCATCGAGCGGGTCGCCTTCGTCGCGGCGATCGAGCACTTCACCGCCTTCCTCGGCAACTGGGCGCTCAACTCCCCGGGCCTGGACCGGGCGAAGGCCGACCCGACGATGCTCGACCTGCTGCGCTGGCACGGCGCCGAGGAGGTCGAGCACCGCAGCGTCGCCTACGACCTGATGGTCCACCTGGACCCGGGCTACCTGCGCCGGGTCCGCGGCATGGCGGTGTCCGGGCCGCTGCTGGTGCACCTGTGGGTGCGCGGCGCGCGCTTCCTGCTGGCCGCCGACCCGACGCTGGAGGGGCGGCTCAAGCCCACCTGGCGGGAGGCGGGCCGGATCGCCAAGCGCGGACTGCTGCCGGACCCGATCCGCTCCGTCCGCTCCGGGCTGCGCTACCTGCGGCCGGGCTACCACCCGACCCAGGAGGGCTCCTCCAGCCAGGCGCTGGGCTACCTCGCCACCTCCCCGGCCGCCCGGGCCGCCGCCGCGCACGGCTGACGGGCGTTCAGCGGACAGGTGTTCGGCGAACAGATGACAGCGAACAGATCACAGAGTTCAGCGAACAGAGAACGTCATCTGTTCGCTGTCATCTGAACTCTGTTACCTGTTCGCCCCCGCCCCGTCCCGTCCCCGCCCCGCGTCCCCGCCGCCGCCCGCCCCGCCCCGCCTCTCCCACGCCAAGGACCCCGCCGGATGGATCTGCTCACCCCGCCCCCCGACCTCTACGGCCGTCCCCGCGCCGACGCGTTCATCCACTGGCTCACCGCCTTCAGCGACCGCTACTCCCCGGCCCTCGGCAGCCCGCTGCTGCGCCGCAACCCCCGCCGCCCGTTCAGCCGCCCCACCCCGCCGCTGCAGCTGGTCGTCGCCGCCCGCCGCGAACTGGCCACCGACGTCGTCGAGTTGAGCCTCGCCGACCCCTCCGGCGGCCAGCTGCCGCCCTGGCAGCCCGGCGCCCACCTGCGCCTGGTGCTGCCCTCCGGCCGTGAGCGCCACTACTCGCTCAGCGGCGACCCCGCCGACCGCCGCCACTACCGGATCGCCGTCCGACGGCTGCCCGCGGGCGGCGGCGGATCGGTCGAGGTGCACGAAGCCCTCCACCCGGGCGCCCGCCTCACCGCCCGCCGCCCGCGCAACGGCTTCGCGTTCTGCGCCGAGCCCGCCGTCCTCCTGCTGGCCGGCGGCATCGGCATCACCCCGCTCCTCCCGATGGCCCGCGAGGCGCAGCGCCACGGCCTCGACTGGCGCCTGGTCCACGTCGGCCGCAGCGCCGACACCCTCCCGTACGCGGAGGAGCTGCGCGCCCTCGACCCGCACCGCGTGGTGCTGCGCACCGACGACGAGCACGGCGGCGTCCCCACCGGCGCCGAACTGCTCGCCCACGCCCCGCGCGGCGCCGCCGTCTACTGCTGCGGCCCGGCCCCGATGCTCGCCGCCGTCCAGGGGGCGCTGGACGGATCCGCCGCCACCGCCCTGCACTTCGAGCGCTTCGGCGCGGCGCCCGTCACCGACGGCGAGCCCTTCGCCGTCCGCCTCGGCGCCGACGGCCCGACCCTGGAGGTCCCCGCCGACCGCTCCGCCCTGGACGTGCTGCGCGAGGCCCGCCCGGACCTGCCGTACTCCTGCCACCAGGGCTTCTGCGGCACCTGCGAGGTCCGGCTACTGGCCGGTGCGCCCGAGCACCGGGACCGCCGCCTCACCCCCGAGCAGCGCGCCGCCGGCGCCCTGCTGCCCTGCGTCTCCCGGGCCGCCGAGGGCGAGACCCTCGTACTGGACCTCTAGCCGGACCTCTGGAAGGAGCCCTCCGATGCCCCCGACGGCGACCCCTGCGATGCCGACCTTCCCCTACACCGAGCGCGACCTGGCCCGCTTCCGCGAGACCCAGCAACTCGCCTACCACTGCGCCGAACAGGTCGCCGCCTGGATCGAACCGGGTGTCACCGAGCGGCAGGCCACCGCCGAGCTGCGCCGCCGCCTGGTCGCCGCCGGGGTGCAAGACTTCTTCCACATCCCCTTCGCCTGGTTCGGCGACCGCACCGCCTTCCGGCACTTCCACACCCCGCTGCAGTTCTTCGCCGGCAACCGCCGCCTGGAGGAGGGCATGCCGTACGTGCTGGACTGCGCGCCCATCGTGGACGGCTACACCGCCGACATCGGCTACGGCGGCAAGGTCGGCGAGAACCGGGTCTGGGACCGCCTGGCCGCCGACCTGAAGGTCTACCGCGAGCTGATCCTCGCCGAGGTGCGGGCCCGCAAGCCGCTCAACGAGGTGTACGCGGCGGTGGACGCGCAGATCGCCGCGCACGGCTACGACAACCGCCACCAGGTCTACCCGGGCCGGGTGATCGGCCACCAGGTCACCCGCACCACCCTGCGCGGCCCGGCCGGGGTGAACGTCTTCGGCTTCGGCGTGCGCACCCTGCAGACCCTCGGCCGCGAGCTCATCTCCGAGCGCCTGCACGGCCGTTCGCCGCTGTGGGCGGACGGCCGGTCGTCCCGGCACGCCCCCACCCCGGGCCTGTGGGCGGTCGAGCCGCACATCGGCTTCCGCGGCGTGGGCATCAAGTTCGAGGAACTGCTCGTAGTCACCGACGACGACGCCCACTGGCTGGACGACGACCTCCCGCACGTCCGCCGCTGGACCGCCGCCGACGATTCGGCCACCATCGAGCCGACCGGCACCGAGCCGTTCGATGCCACGCCCACCGGCACCACGCCCAACGGCACCGAGCCGTCCGATGCCACGCCCACCGGTACCGAGCCGACCACCCAGGAGGCCACCCGATGACGACCCCCCTCCCGGCCGCGCCCGTCCGCCGCCGCACCGTCCACTCCGGCGGCCTGGCGCTCGCCGTCTTCGAGCAGGGCGACCCCGAGGCCCCCACCGTCCTCCTGGTGCACGGCTACCCGGACACCCACGCCGTCTGGGACGACGTCGCCGCCGACCTCGCCCGCGACCACCACGTGGTCCGCTACGACGTGCGCGGCGCCGGCGAGTCGGCCGCCCCGGCCCGCCGCGAGGACTACCGCCTGGAGCGCCTCGCCGACGACCTGTTCGCGGTCGCCGACGCCGTCAGCCCGGACCGCCCGGTGCACCTGGTGGCGCACGACTGGGGCTCGATCCAGTCCTGGGAGGCCGTCACCGCCCTCGGCGCCGAGCAGCGGATCGCCTCCTACACCACGCTGTCCGGCCCCAGCCTGGACCACATGGGCTACTGGCTGCGCCACCGGCTGCGCCGCCCCACCCCGCGCCACCTCGGGCAACTGCTCCACCAGGGCCTGCACTCCTGGTACATCACCGCCTTCCACCTGCCGTTCCTCGCCCCGGCGGTCTGGCGCCTGGGCCTCGCCCGGGCCTGGCCGCGGGTGCTGCGCGACCTGGAGCACGTCACCCCGCGGGCCGGCCACCCGCAGCCCACCCTGCGTCGCGACGCGGTCCGCGGCATCGAGCTCTACCGGGCCAACTTCCGTCCCACGATGGGCAGTCCGCGTGAGCGGCGGACCGAGGTGCCGGTCCAGCTGGTCACCCTGACCCGGGACCGCTACGTCGGCACCTACCTCTCCGAGGGCCTGGAGCGCTGGGTGCCCCGCCTGACCCGTCGTACGCTGCACGCCGGCCACTGGTCGGCGCTGCTGGAGAAGGGAGCCACCGTGGCCGGCATGGTCCGCGAGTTCACCGCCCGCATCGACGCGGCACCGAAGGGCGAAGTCGCCGAGGGCGATGGCCGGTTGGTGGTGGTCACCGGCGGCGGCAGCGGCATCGGACGGGCCACCGCGCTGGCCTTCGCCGAGGACGGCGCCCGGGTGGTGGTCTGCGACCTCGACCTGACGGCCGCCGAGCGCACCGCCGAACTCGCCTCGCTGGTAGGCCCGCAGGCGCACGCCTACCGGGTGGACGTCTCCGACGGCGCCGCGATGGACGCCTTCGCCCAGAGCGTCGCCGCCGAGCACGGCGTGCCCGACGTGATGGTCAACAACGCCGGCATCGGCCACTCCGGGACCTTCCTGCAGACCACCGAGAAGGAGTGGCAGCGCGTCCTGGACGTCAACCTCTGGGGCGTGATCCACGGTTGCCGCGCCTTCGGCTCCCTGATGGCCGACCGCGGCCAGGGCGGCCACATCGTCAACGTCTCCTCGGCCGCCGCCTACCTGCCGTCCAAGGCGCTCACCGCCTACGCGACCAGCAAGGCCGCCGTCTTCATGCTCTCCGACTGCCTGCGCGCCGAGTTCGTCGCCCACGGCATCGGCGTCTCCACCATCTGCCCGGGCATCGTCAACACCAACATCACCCGCACCTCCACCTTCTCCGCGACCACCGCCGACGAGCAGTCCGCCAAGCAGGCCCGCGCCGCCAAGCTGTACGCCCGCCGCGGCTTCCCCCCGGAGAAGGTCGCCACCGCCGTGGTCACCGCCGTCCGCACCGGCAAGCCGGTCGTCCCGGTCACCCCCGAGGCCAAGGCCGCCCGCTTCCTCTCCCGCCTCAGCCCCGGCCTCCTCCGCCTCGCCGCCCGCCTCAACGTCACCTGATCGGGCGATCGTCACCAGATCGGCCGCAATGGGTCTGCGATATCAACTACCATCGATTGTGATATCGCAGGCCTGTATTCCTTTGGGAGGTCAGCCATGGCTCGCACCGTGATAGACGTCAACGACGAACTCCTGGCCGAGGCCGCCGAGATTCTCGGTACGACAACCAAGGTCGCGACCGTCAACGCCGCTCTTGAGGATCTCGTCAAGCGCCGCAAGCGCGAGAAGTTCATGGCCTGGCTCGCCGAGGGTGGACTGCCCGATCTCACCGGGCCGGTGGAAAAGGGTGACTGAGCGCTACCTGATCGACAAGTCGGCCTTCGCGCGCTTCTCCAAGCCGGGGGTCAGGGCGGTCCTCAGACCGCTGATCATCAGAGGAGTGGTCGCGATCTGTGGCGCTGTCGAGCTGGAGATCATGCACAGTGCCCGCTCCAAGGCGGATGCCATCGAGATCCGTGAGGGCCTCAGCGGCTTCGACTGGCTCCCCACCCCCGACGAGGTGTGGGACCGCGCCATCGAGGTGCAAGCCCTCCTGACAGCAGCCGGAAACTGGCGGGCCCTGTCCGTGGCGGACCTTGTCATCGCCGCCACCGCCGAACGCCATGGCGCTACGGTCCTTCACTACGACGGCGACTACGACATGATCGCCGCCGTCACCGGCCAGCCGACCGAGTGGGTCGTCCCGCAGGGGACGGCCGACTGATCTCTCCATCGGGGCTGTGAGAGCATCGAGGCCCATGGAGATGACAACGGCTCTGTGGTCCTTCGCCCTCGTCGTGGGGCTGCTCACGCTCACACCCGGGCTCGACACCGCGCTGGTCCTGCGGACGTCCGCGCTGGGGCGGCGGCGGCAGGCGTGGGGGGTGGTGCTGGGGATCCAGACCGGGACGCTGATCTGGGGGACGCTGACCTCGGCCGGGGTGACGGCGCTGCTGACCGCCTCGCAGGTGGCGTACGAGGTGCTGCGCTGGGCCGGTGCCGCCTACCTGGTGTGGATGGGTGTCGGGATGCTGCGCAAGCGGGGTACCGAGGCCGCGGCCGAGGAGGAGCCCGCCGAGGGTGGCTTCCGGTACGGCTGGCGGCGCGGGACGCTGACCAATCTGCTCAACCCCAAGGTCGGGGTGTTCTACGTGGCCGTGCTGCCGCAGTTCATCCCCGCCGGGGCCCCGCACTTCGCCGCCGGGGTGGCACTGACCTGCGTGCACGTCGTGGAGGGCATGCTCTGGTCGACCGTGCTGGTCGGCTTCGCCCGGGTGCTGCGCGGCTGGCTGCGGCGCCCGGCCGCCCGGCGGCTGATGGACCGGGTGACCGGCGCGGTGGTGGTGGGCTTCGGACTGAAGCTGGCGCTGGGCGACTGAGCAGCCGGGCGGACTAGCGCCCGAGCCGGGAGAGCCCCTCGCGCAGTTCCTCCGCGTTCATGCACAGGTACACGTCGACGTCCGCGCCGAACTCCAGCCAGAACGGCTCGCAGACGGACGGCAGCGCCGCCTCGTCCGGGACGTCGACCACGATCACCTGGGCGCGGCGGCCGTTGCGGGCGAAGAAGTAGGCCGCCTCGGGCTTGAGTTCGGCCATGATCCGTTGGAACGCGGCGCCGATCGTGCCGTCGGCGATGAGCCGGTTGGACGTCTCGGTGTCGATCTCGATCTCCAGCAGGGCGCGCATCGTCCCCGCTCCTTCCCCGGGCTCGGGGCGAGTCCGCACCTCAAGCCTCCCGCCGCCCCGATGGCCACGCAACGTGACGGCGGATGGGCCGCAGGCGCCGGGCGGCCCGGGTGAGGCCTCAGGCGGCGTGGGTCCGCGGCGCCTTCGCGGAGGACTCGCCCGGAGCCGGCACCGCCGCGACGTCGTGGTGGATCGGCCCGTTCCCGGCGCTCAGCGGCAGGCAGCTGCCGCCCCGCCGGTGGGCGATGATCTCGGCGGCCACCGAGACGGCGGTCTCCTCCGGGGTGCGCGAGCCGAGGTCGAGGCCGATCGGGGAGCGCAGCCGGCCGAGTTCGGTGTCGGTCAGGCCGGCCTCGCGCAGCTTGGCCTCCCGGTCGCGGTGGGTGCGCCGGGAGCCCATCGCGCCGACGTAGCCGACCGGCAGCCGCAGGGCCCGCTCCAGCAGCGGGATGTCGAACTTGGCGTCGTGGGTGAGCACGCACAGCACGGTGCGGCCGTCGATCCGGTCGAGCTGGGAGTCCAGGTAGCGGTGCGGCCAGTCGACCACTACCTCGTCCGCCTCGGGGAAGCGCCGGGTGGTGGCGAAGACGGGCCGGGCGTCACAGACGGTGACGTGGTAGCCGAGGAACTTGCCGATCCGCACCACCGCGGCGGCGAAGTCGATCGCGCCGAAGACCAGCATCCGCGGCGCGGGCACGTAGGACTCGACGAAGCAGGTGACGGTGCCCTGGTCCCGGTCGTCGCAGGGCCGTCCGTCCAGACCGAGCACGATCCGCCCGGTGCGGCCGGCCTCCAGCATGGCCCGGGCCTCGGCGACCACGGCGCGTTCCAGGGCGCGGACCGTGGACGGTCCGACGGAGAGCGCCCCGTGCACGCCGTCGGCGGTGACGGCGAGGGTGGCGCCGAGCAGTCCGGCCGGTCCGGCGATCACTCGGGCGAGCGCGACGGGCGTCCCGTCGGCGATGCACCCGAGACCGGCGTCCATCCCCGGGTCGGCCTCGGGCACGACCGGTTGGACGAACACGTCGAGGATCCCGCCGCAGGTCAGCCCGACCGCGAAGGCGTCCTCGTCGCTGTAGCCGAAGCGCTCCAGCACGGGTTCGCCGCTCTCGATCGCGGCCTGGCAGAGCTCGTACACCGCTCCCTCGACGCAGCCGCCGGAGACGCTGCCGATCGCCTCCCCGGTCGCGTCGACGGCGAGTGCCGCACCCGGGTCGCGCGGGGCGCTGCCGGAGACACCGACGACGGTGGCCACGGCGAAGGAGCGCCCGGACGCGTGCCAGGCCCGCAACTGCTCGGCGATGTCCTGCATGTCGGAGGCTCCTTACACGGTTTCGACAGTAGCGGGAGACGCCGCCGTACGGGAAACGATCCCGTACGGCGGCAGTGGTGCACAAAGAGCGGCCAGTGCACTTAATGGGGGCCAGCGCACCAAGAGCGGCCAGTGCACTAATGGGGGCCAGCGCACCAAGAGCGGCCAGTGCGCGAAGGGGGCTAGTGCACGCCCAGCCAGGACTTGATCGGGCTGAGCGCGAAGTACACGACGAACACCGCGGTGAGGATCCACATCAGCACCCCGGGCTCGCGCCACTTGCCCTGCCCGGCCTTGATCACCGTGTACGAGATCACGCCGGCCGCGACGCCCGCCGTGATGCTGTAGGTGAACGGCATGAGCACGCAGGTCAGGAAGGCCGGGATGGCCACCTCGCGGTCGGACCAGTCGATGTGCCGGGCCTGGCTCATCATCATCGAGCCGATCACCACCAGGGCGGCGGAGGCGACCTCGACCGGCACGATGCCGGCCAGCGGCGAGAAGAACAGCATCAGCGCGAACAGGGCGCCGGTGACGGTGGAGGCGAGGCCGGTCCGGGCGCCGTCGCCGACGCCGGTCGCGGACTCCACGAAGACGGTCTGCCCGGAGGCGCCGGCCAGGCCGCCGACCGCGCCGCCGGCGCCGTCGATGAACAGGGCCTTGGACAGTCCGGGCATCCGGCCCTGCTTGTCCGCGAGCCCGGCCTCGGTGCCGACGCCGATGATGGTGGCCATCGCGTCGAAGAAGCCGGCCAGCACCAGGGTGAAGACCGCGACGGAGGCGCTGATCGCGCCGAGGCCCTGGCCGCCGAAGGCGCCGAACAGGTCGACGTGGCCGAACAGGCTGAAGTCGGGGGCGGCGACCGGGCTGCCGGGCCAGACCGGGACGGAGCTCGCCCAGGCCTTGGCCGGTACGTGGGCGAGCTTGTTGACCAGGATCGCGACCACGGTTCCGCCCGCGATGCCGATCAGGATCGCGCCGCGCACGCCGCGCGCCATCAGCACGAAGATCGTGAGCAGGGTGAGGCAGAAGACCAGGACCGGCCAGCCGGAGAGCTCGCCGAACGGGCCGAGCGACAGCGGGGTGGGGCCGCCGGTGTGCACGAAGCCGGCCTTGTAGAGCCCGATGATCGTGACGAACAGGCCGATGCCGATGGTGATCGCGTGCTTGAGCGGCAGCGGGATGCCGTTCATGATCTTCTCGCGCAGTCCGGAGACCACCAGCAGCACGATCAGCAGGCCGTAGATCACGCACAGGCCCATGGCCTGGGGCCAGGTGGTGTGGGGGACCACCAGCGCGGAGACCGCGCCGGAGACCGAGAGTCCGGCGGCCAGTGCCAGCGGCACGTTGCCGACGACGCCCATCAGGATGGTGGTGACGGCGGCGGCGAGGGCGGTGGCGGTGGTCAGTGCGGCGTGGTCGAGCTTGACGCCGGTGACGTCCGCGCCGCCGAGGATCAGCGGGTTGAGCAGGATGATGTACGCCATCGCCATGAAGGTGGTGAGGCCACCGCGTAGTTCGTTGGCGAGGGTCGAGCCGCGGGCCGAGATCTTGAAGTACGCGTCGAGCGCGCCCTTCGGCCCTGATGCCGGGGAGGAGGGGTGGGACTCGTCCGCGGCGGGTCTGTCTGCTTCAGTGGTGCCGGGCTCCGTGGGGATCCTGGTCATGTCCACTCCCAAGTGTCAAAGGGGGTTGGGGTGGGCGAGCCGACCTGACAGCCAGTCAAGGGAGTTGGCACAGGGGGACGGTATCGACTCACTGGGGCACTCGTAGGGGAGTGCCAGTGGTGCAGGTGGTCGTGCAGGTGGTGGTGCAGGTGAGGGTGGTGCGCACCACTGCGGGAACCCCGGCGTGGGCAGGGCAGCGGGTGGGGGTCCCGGGGCGGCGGGGAAGACGTCACCGCCCCGGGAAGTGTGACTCGTTGGTGCCGTTCCGGCTCGAACTCCCGGTGTCAGCCGGGCTGTTCGGTGGTCAGGTGCTCGGGTCGGACCGGGATCCGGTTGAGCGCGAGACCGGTGGCGTTGCGGATCGCCGCCACGATCGAGGGGGTCGCCGACACGGTCGGCGCCTCGCCGACGCCGCGCAGCCCGTACGGGGCGTGCGGGTCGGGCAGTTCGAGGACGTCCACCGGGATCGGCGGGGTGTCCAGGATGGTGGGGATCAGGTAGTCGGTGAAGGAGGCGTTGCGCACCTTCCCGTCCCGGACGATGATCTCCTCCATCACCGCGAGCCCGAGCGCCTGGGTGCAGCCGCCCTGGATCTGGCCGACCACGGAGAGCGGGTTGAGCGCCTTGCCGACGTCCTGGACGGCGGTGAGCTCGACCACCTTGACCAGGCCCAGTTCGACGTCCACGTCCACCACCGCGCGGTTGGCGCAGAAGGTGTACTGGACGTGGCCGAAGCCCTGTCCGGTCTCCTTGTCGAAGGCCTGGGTGGGCCGGTGGTGGTGCTCGCGGGTGAGGTCGATGGCCTCGTCGCCGAGCAGGTCCACCATGGGCACGAGGACCCCGGCGCTCTCCGAGACGACCTTGCCGCCGGCCAGCGTGATGTCCTTGTGGGTCCAGCCGTACCGCCGCCGACCCTTCTCGATCAGCTCCCGCGCGACGGCCTCCGCGGCCAGCTTCACCGCGCCGCCGGTCATGTACGTCTGGCGCGAGGCGGAGGTCGAACCGGCCGATCCCACCTCGGTGTTGGCCGGGTGGATGGTGACCTGTTCGACGCCCAGCTCGGTGCGGGCGATCTGGGCGTGCACGGTGACGCCGCCCTGGCCGACCTCGGCCATCGCGGTGTGCACCATGGCGACCGGCTCGCCGCCGATCACCTCCAGCCGCACCCGGGCGGTGGAGTAGTCGTCGAAGCCCTCGGAGAAGCCGACGTTCTTGATGCCGACCGAGTAGCCGATCCCGCGCACGATGCCCTCGCCGTGCGAGGTGTTGGACAGCGCGCCGGGCAGCGCCCGGACGTCCAGGTGCTCGGTGTCCAGCGGCGGCGGCAGCGGCATCTCCTTGGCCCGGCGCAGCAGTTCGGCCACCGGCGCGGGCGAGTCGATCTGCTGGCCGGTGGGCATGAAGTCGCCCTCCGACATCGCGTTCAGCTGCCGCAACTCGACCGGGTCCATGCCGAGTTCGGCGGCCAGCTTGTCCATCTGGGACTCGTAGCCGAAGGCCGCCTGGACGGCTCCGAAGCCGCGCATCGCCCCGCAGGACGGGTTGTTGCTGTACAGCGCGACGGCGTGCATCTTCACGTTCGGGATCACGTACGGCCCGTGGCCGAGCGAGGCCGCGTTGCCGACCACGGCGGGGGAGGCGGAGGCGTAGGCGCCGCCGTCCAGCACGATCCGGCAGTCGGCGAAGACCAGCTTGCCGTCCCGGGTGGCGCCGTGCTCGTAGTGCATCCGGGCCGGGTGGCGGTGGACGTGGCCGTAGAAGGACTCGTCCCGGGAGTAGACGATCTTGACCGGCTTGCCGGTGTGCAGGGCCAGCAGGCAGGCGTGGATCTGCATCGAGATGTCCTCGCGGCCGCCGAAGGCGCCGCCCACGCCGGCCAGCGTGAGCCGGACCTTCTCCTCGGGCAGGTCCAGCACCGGGGCCATCTGCTCGCGGTCCACGTGCAGCCACTGGGTGGCGATGTAGAGGTCGATGCCGCCGTCCTCGGCGGGCACCGCCAGGCCGGACTCCGGGCCGAGGAAGGCCTGGTCCTGCATGCCGACCTCGTAGTCGCCGCTGACGACGACGTCCGCCAGCGCCCGCACCTCGTCGGTCACGCCGAGGCCGGAGACCAGCTTCTGCTCGTGGCAGATGTTGCCGTACGCGTGCGACTTGTACTCGTGCGGCTCGTGCACATAGCCGTGGGTCTCCGGGTCGAGGCACTGCTCCTCGGTGACGATCGGGGTGAGCACCTCGTACTCGACCTTGATCTTCTTCACCGCGCGCCGGGCCGTCTCCGGGTGGTCGGCGGCGACCAGCGCGATCGCCTCGCCGTGGTACCGGATCTTGTCGATCGCCAGGGCCGGCTGGTCCTGGATCTCCAGGCCGTAGTACTTGGCGCCGGGGATGTCCTCGTGGGTCAGCACCGCATAGACGCCGGGCACCTTGAGCGCCTCGGAGATGTCCACCGAGAGGATGTTGGCCCGGGGGTGCGGCGAGCGCAGCGCCATGCCCCAGAGCATGTCCTCGTGCCACAGGTCGGAGGAGTAGGCGAACTCGCCCCTGACCTTCAGGTTGCCGTCCGGGCGCAGCGGCGAGCCGCCGATGCCGTCCTTGGAGGCCTGGTTGATGTTCTGCAGGTTCTTCTGGCCCTGGATGGTACGGGTGGTCATGCCGACGCCCCCTTGCCCGAGCACTTGCGGGCGGAGGCGAGCCGCACCGCGTCCATGATCTTCTCGTAGCCGGTGCAGCGGCACAGGTTGCCCGACAGCGCCTCGCGGATGTCGTTGTCGCTCGGCTGGGCGTCCTTCTCCAGCAGGGCGTCGGTCTGCACCAGCAGCCCCGGGGTGCAGAAGCCGCACTGGACGGCGCCGGCGTCGACGAACGCCTGCTGGACCAGGCCCAGCTCGCCGTCCTCCTCGGCCAGGCCCTCGACCGTGCGCACCTCGCGGTCCTGCACCTGTCCGGCCGCGACCAGGCAGGAGCAGACCGGCACGCCGTCCAGGTAGACGGTGCAGGAGCCGCACTCGCCCTGCTCGCAGGCGTTCTTCGAACCGGGCAGGCCGACGCGCTCGCGCAGCACGTAGAGCAGGCTCTCGCCCTCCCACACGTCGTCGGCCTCGACCGGCTTGCCGTTGGCGGTGAACGTGACCCTCATGCCGCGCTCCTGATCTGCTTGCTGTAGTCGTTCCAACACCAGGTGAGGGTGCGGCGGGCCATCACGGCGAGCGAGTGGCGCCGGTAGTCGGCGGTGCCGCGGACGTCGTCGATGGGGGAGGCGGCGGCCTTCACCAGCTCGCCGAAGCGCTGGATCACCTCGGTGCCCAGCAGTTCCCCGGACTCCCAGAGCCCGCGCTCGGCGAGCACTCCCCGCAGGTACTCCTCGGCCTCGACGGCGCGGCGCGGCGTGGGGGCGGCCGAACCGATCCCGGTGCCGACGGTGCCGTCCTTCGGGTGCAGCGCGAAGCCGAACGCGCAGACCGCGATCACCATCGCGTTGCGGGTGCCGATCTTCGAGAACTGCTGGGGGCCGTCCGCGACCGGGATGCGCACGGCCCGGATCAGCTCGTCGGCCTCCAGGCTGTTGCGCTTGACCCCGACGTAGAACTCGTCGATCGGGATCAGCCGGGTACCGCGCACCGAGGCCGCCTCGACGAACACGTCCCGGCCGGCCGCCAGCAGCGCGGGGTGGGCGTCACCGGCCGGAGAGGCGCCGCCGAGGTTGCCCCCGACGCCGCCGCGGTTGCGGATCTGCGGCGAGCCGACGGTGTGCGCCGCCAGCGCGAGCCCGGGCAGCGGGCCGGACAGCTCGTCGATGATCCGGGCGTACGGGACGGAGGCGCCGAGCCGGACGACGCTGCCGTCGTTCGTCCATTCGGTGAGCTCGGTGACGCGGTTCAGGTCGAGAATCGCGGATGGCCGGTGCACGTCGAAGTTCAGCTCGACCATGACGTCCGTGCCGCCCGCGATGGGCAGCGCGGTCGGGTACTCAGCCTTCGCCGCGAGAGCCTCGTCCCAGGTGGCGGGCCGAAGGAACTCCATGCGGGTTTCTCCTCAAGTCTTCGCCGACCGGGTGTCCGGCGGCGTGTCGCCCAGTGAACCCCTGTGACGCGGCCCACTGGCAGTCACCGATGGCATGAAGCCCCGGCTGTGAGCCCGCCCGGCATCCTGTACGTTCCTCTAAGCAGGAGAATCCCGCAGCCCAGGTGTTCGCCGAGTGCTACCTACGACCGTAATCCGGCCGTGATTGCCGGGCTACGGGCCCGTGACCCGGCGGTCCGCTGGTACGTAACGCCGAGCACGGATGTTCGGGCACACTGTCACCCCCACCCCCTCGATCCGGCCGCCGACGCTCGGCCCGGCCGCCGTTCCGACGCTCTGTTCCACCCTCTGTGCCAACCCATGTACCAACCCCTGTTCCAGCCCCCGTAAGGAGTCCGCGGATGCGTGTCCGTGACCTGCTCGCCCCCGGTGCCCCCCGACTGCGCCTGCTCGCGGCCGAGGAGGAGCTGGACCGGCAGGTCAGCGGCGTGATGACCACGGACCTGCACGACCCCGGGCGCTACCTGCACGGCGGCGAGCTGGTGCTCACCGGGATGCTCTGGCGCGGCGGCCCCGCCGACTCCGAGCGGTTCGTCCGCACCATCGCGGCCGGCGGCGCGGTCGCCCTGGCGGCCGGCGAGGCCGAGGTCGGCCCGGTGCCCGAGGATCTGGTCGAGGCCTGCCGCCGGCACCGGATGCCGCTGCTGGCCGTCCCCGACGACATCGCCTTCGGCACCGTCACCGAGTTCATCGGCCGTCAGGTCTCCGCCGACCGCGCGGCCGACCTCGCCGCCCTGGTCGACCGGCACCGGCTGCTGGTCTCGGCGGCCGGCGGCGGCGGACTGGACGCCGTACTGGACCTGCTCGGCGGCGACCTCGACCTGGACTGCTGGGTGCTCACCCCGACCGGCGGGGTGATCGCCGGCCCGGCCGACCGGCTCACCGCCGAGGACCGCGACCAGCTGGTCCGCGCCCACCTGGCCGCCCAGCGCCAGCGCCGCCGACCCCCGCACCGGGCCCGACTGGCGGGCGGCGCCTACTCGTTGCTGTCCGCCGCGGCCTCCGCCGAGCACGAGGCACCGCTGGCGGACTGGGTGCTCGCGGTCGCCGGCGACGTCACCGAGTGGACCACCAAGCGCCAGCAACTCGCCGAGAACCTGGCCCGGCTGGTCGCCGCCGAGCGCCACCGCCGGGACGAGGGCCGGCGACTGCGCCGCCGGCTGGCCGACGAACTGCTCGCCCTGCTGCGCCGGGACGCCGACCCGGCCGAGATCAGCCGCACCCTGTACGCCTCCTCGGCGATGGCCGCCCGCTACGAGAGCCCCGAGCCCAAGTCCCAGTCCCAGGACGCCTCCTGGTTGGTGCTCAGCGCCGAGGGAACCGGCCTGCCGGAGGGCACGGTGCGGGCGGTCCTGGAGGAGGCGCTCGGCGGCACCACCGACCGCGCCCTGGTCGCCGGGGCGGGGCACGGCGCCGTGGTGGTGCTGCCCGCGATGGACAGCCCGGTGCCCGCCGACACCCTGCGCGAGCTGCTCGCCCCGCTGGAGGCCGGGCTCGGCTCGGAGGGCCGGATCACCCTCGGCGTCTCCGCCCCCGCCTCCGAGGCGGGCGGTCTGCGCGGCGCCCTGGAGGAGGCCCGGCACGCCCGCCGGATCGCCGCCGCCCGGGTCGGCCGGGTCTGCGTGGCCGGTCCCGAGGAGCTGGCCTCGCACGTGCTGCTGCTGGCCGCCGTCCCGGACGAGGTCCGCCGGGCCTTCCGCAGCCGGCTGCTGGACAAGGTGATCGCGTACGACATCGAGCACCAGGCGGACCTGGTCCGCACCCTGGAGGCCTTCCTGCGCTCGGACGGCTCCTGGACCCGCTGCGCCGGGCAGCTGCACGTCCACGTCAACACCCTGCGCTACCGGATCGGCCGGATCGAGGAGCTGACCGGCCGGGACCTCTCCCGGCTGGAGGACCGGGTGGACTTCTACCTGGCGCTGGAACTGGCCTGAGCGTCGGCCGGGAATGCGGGGGACCGGGGGTCGGGAAGGCCGGGAGCCTTCGCCGGCCCGCCCGGAATCCGCCTGATCGGTTCCTGTCAGTTCCGGTCGATTCCTGGCAATCCGCTGACAGTGACCGGACACAGAAGATCAGAAACGGCTGAGGGCCCGCCGCGAACGTTCGCGGCGGGCCCTCAGCTGTGTCCGGCGGTCGGCTACTGCGCCGGGATGATCGTGGTCAGCCACTCGAAGGCGCTCGGGACCATCCGCTTCCACATGTCGGTGGTGTGCGGACCGGTGCTCTCCTCGACCTGGACCTTGGTCGGCTCCTTGGCCGCGGCGGCGATCGCCTGGCCGTCCTCGTAGCCGTCCCCCTTGGCGCCGCTGACCAGCAGGGCGACCTTCGGCGGCTGCTGGGCGGACTTGAGGATGTTGACCGGGTTGTTCTCGGTGCGCAGCTTCGGGTCCTTGCCGACCAGCGAGTCCGGCTCGGACCCCGGGTCGTTGTAGCCGGACATCGCGATGCCGGCCCGGTAGCGGTTGGGGTGGGCCAGCGACAGCTTGGCCGCGCAGTGGGCGCCGGCCGAGTAGCCGGCGATCGCCCAGCGGTCGGAGGACGGGTCGGCGCGGAAGTTGTCGAGCACCATCTGCGGGACGTCCCGGGTGATCCAGGCGTCGGCGTTGATCTTGCCGGGGATGTCGGTGCAGCCCGCGTCCTGGTGGTTGCCCAGCAGCAGGGTGCGCGGCGAGACCAGGATGAAGGGCGCGACCTTGCCCTGCTGCATCAGCGGCTTGAGCTGCTCGGAGACCTTGAGGGTGCCGTACCAGGTGGAGGAGGAGCCCGGGTAGCCGGGGATCAGCTCGACCACCGGGAACTTCTTGTCCTTGAACGCCGGGTCGTTGTACTGCGGCGGCAGCCAGACCAGCACCTCGCCGTCGACGCCGGACACCTGGCCCTTGAGGTCGGTCTTCTGGACGTCGCCCGGCACCGCCGGGTCGTTCACCCCGCCGAACTTCTGCAGCACCTTGGGCGGCTGCTTGGCGGCGTCGCCCGAGCCGTCCTTGGCGTTGCCGGCCGGGTCCACCGGCGCCACCGAGGGCACCGCGCGGACGTGGTCACCGGTGCCGAGCAGGTCGTCCCAGTTGCCGTAGATCAGGTTCGCGTTGTTCACCATCACGAAGACCATCAGCACGGCCGTGACCTGGCAGAACATGATCATGACGATCCGGGACAGGGTGCGCACCGGCTGGGGGCCGCGCACCTTCCCCCAGAACAGCAGCGCCACTGTGATGGACACCGGCACCAGGATGACGGTGAGGATGAAGAATGGCGTACCTGTCAGTTCCATCAAGTTCTCGTATCCGGATCGCTCGCCGCCCGGGCCCCGCTCGCCCGAACGCACGTCAATGGCATCAGACGGCGCGAACCGATGATCGGTTGCCGTCCGAATCTGTGCGGAACCTGAGAGGAACATCACGTTTCCGAGCTGTTCCTGCTTCGGGTCGGCGCCTAGTCTGTCACCCGGACGGCGGTGCTCCGGACCAGATGTTCAGCGAACTTCCAGGAAGGTCCCCCGGGGCACCTTACCTCCCGCGCCGATCGCGCTGCCGGGCGAGGCGGTGCGATCCCGCGCGGCCGGGCCAGAGAGACTAGGGGGATGAGCACAACCCGCTTTCGCCCGTCCCGCCGCTTCTGGCCCGTGTGCGCCGTCCTGGCCATCGCGGTCACCGCGGCCGGTTGCAGCAGTACCGGAGGCAGACGCGCCGAGGAGGCCCGCGCCAAGGCCGCGGCCGCCGGTGGCAGCGCCGTCACCACCCCGCGCTGGAAGGTCGCCATGGTGACCCACGCCGGAGCCGGCGACGCCTTCTGGGACAGCGTGCGCAAGGGCGCCGAGCAGGCCGCCGCCAAGGACAACATCACCTTCCTGTACTCCAACGACGCGCAGACCCAGAACCAGGTCCAGCTGGTCCAGGCCGCCATCGACCAGAAGGTCGACGGCCTGCTGGTCACCCTCGCCAAGGGCGACGCGATGGCCGACGTCCTCGGCAAGGCCAAGGCGGCCGGCATCCCCGTCATCACGATCAACTCCGGTCAGGAGTACTCCGCCAAGTTCGGCGCCCTGACCCACATCGGTCAGGACGAGTCCTCGGCCGGTCAGGCGGCCGGCGCCGAGCTGGCCTCGCGCGGCCGGAAGAACGTGCTCTGCGTGATCCACGAGCAGGGCAACGTCGGCCAGGAGGAGCGCTGCTCCGGCGCCCAGTCCAAGGCCGGCGGCGGTTTCCAGGTCCTCTACGTCAACGGCGTCGACATGCCGGACGCCCGGGCGGCGATCTCCGCCAAGCTCCAGGCCGACACCTCCATCGACACCGTCCTCACCCTCTCCGGCCCGATGGCCGCCACCGGGCTGCAGGCCGTCCAGGACGCCCACCGCAACGTGGAGCTGGACACCTTCGACCTGGGACCGCAGGTGGTGGCCGGGCTCAAGTCCGGCAGCGTCGGCTTCGCCGTCGACCAGCAGCCGTACCTCCAGGGCTACGAGGGCGTCGACCTGCTGTGGCTGTACAAGTCCAACCTGGACATGCTCGGCGGCGGCAAGCCCGTCGCGACCGGCCCGCAGATCCTCACCAAGGACAACGCCGACGCGCTCGCCGAGTACGTGGCGAGGGGGACCAGGTGAGCAGTCCGACCACCCCGGACCTGCTCGTCCAGGACCGTCCGGCCGCCCTGCGGCGCCTCCTCGCCCGCCCCGAGCTCGGCTCGCTGATCGCCGCCGTCGCGGTGTTCGCGGTGTTCGCCGCCGTCGCCGAGCCCTTCCTGCGGGTCTCCTCGCTGGGCACCGTGCTCTACGCGGCGTCCACCATCGGGATCATGGCCGTACCGGTCTCGCTGCTGATGATCGGCGGCGAGTTCGACCTGTCGGCCGGCGTGCTGGTCACCACCGCCGCGCTGACCTCCTCGATGGTCTCGTACCAGTTCACCGCGGTCACCTGGGTCGGCGTGCTGGTCTCGCTGGCCACCACGCTGGCCATCGGCGGCTTCAACGGCTGGATGCTCGGCCGCACCAGGCTGCCCAGCTTCATCGTCACCCTGGGCACCTTCCTGATGCTGACCGGCGCCAACCTGGGCCTCACCAAGGCGATCTCCGGGACGGTCTCCACCAAGCCGATCTCCGACATGCAGGGCTTCGAGACCTGCCGCTGGCTGTTCGCCTCGGAGCTGAACATCGGCGGACTGGCGATCAAGGCCACCGTCTGGTGGTGGCTCGGCCTGCTGGTGGTCGGAAGCTGGGTGCTGCTGCGCACCCGCTTCGGCAACTGGATCTTCGCCGTCGGCGGCGACGCGGCCGCCGCCCGCGCGGTCGGCGTGCCGGTCGCCCGCACCAAGACGGTGCTCTACCTGGGCGTCGGCTTCGGGGCCTGGGTGCTCGGGCAGCACCTGCTGTTCTCCTTCGACACCGTGCAGTCCGGCGAGGGCGTCGGCAACGAGCTGATCTACATCGTCGCGGCGGTGATCGGCGGCTGCCTGATCACCGGCGGTTACGGCTCGGTGGCCGGCTCCGCGCTCGGCGCGCTGATCTTCGGCATGGCCAGCAAGGGGATCATCTACGCCCAGTGGAACCCGGACTGGTTCAAGTTCTTCCTCGGCGCGATGCTGCTGCTGGCCGCGCTGCTCAACGCCTACGTCAAGCGCCGGGCGGAACGGGGGCCGCGATGAACGACTCGGAACTCCTCTCGCTCCAGGGCGTCGGCAAGACCTACGGGACGGTCCGGGCGCTGCAGGACGTCTCGCTGACCCTCCGGGCCGGTGAGATCAGCTGCGTGCTCGGCGACAACGGGGCCGGCAAGTCCACCCTGATCAAGATCATCGCCGGGCTGCACCGGCACGACGAGGGCGTCTACACCATCGGCGGCGAGGAGGTCCGGCTGGACTCCCCGCGCCAGGCGCTGGACCGTGGCATCGCCACCGTCTACCAGGACCTCGCCGTCGTCCCGCTGATGCCGGTGTGGCGCAACTTCTTCCTCGGCTCCGAGCAGGGCATGCGCCGCTGGGGCGGCCTGCGGCTGGACGCCGACGGCATGCGCGCCACCACCCGCCGGGCGCTCGCCGAGATGGGCATCGACCTGCACGACGTCGACCGGCCGATCGGCACCCTCTCCGGCGGCCAGCGCCAGTGCGTGGCGATCGCCCGGGCCGTCCACTTCGGCGCCAAGGTGCTCATCCTGGACGAGCCGACCGCGGCGCTCGGCGTCAAGCAGTCCGGGGTGGTGCTCAAGTACGTCACCGCGGCCCGCGACGCCGGCCTCGGGGTCGTCCTGATCACCCACAACCCGCACCACGCCTACCTGGTCGGCGACCACTTCACGCTGCTGAAGCGGGGGCGGATGGCCGGCAGCCACCCGCGCGCCGAGATCAGCCTCGAACAGCTCACCACCGAGATGGCCGGCGGCTCCGACCTCGCCGAACTCTCGCACGAGCTGGCCCGTCCGAACCCCACCCCCTCCCGTGAGGAGCGTCCGCAGCCGTGACCAGCCCCCAAGGCAGCACTCGGCCGGCCGTCCTGCCCACCCTGCTCGGCCTCGGCCCGCGCGCCGAGCGCCGCCGCCGTGCCCTGCCCGCGGGGATACTGCGGCTGCCCACCATCGGCGTCGACATCGGCGGCACCAAGGTGGTCGCCGGGGTCGTCGACGGCGAGGGCAAGGTGCTGGAGAAGCTGCGCACCGACACCCCGCACAAGAGCAAGAGCGCCAAGGTCGTCGAGGACGTGATCGTCGAGCTGGTGCTCCAGCTCGCCGACCGGCACGACGTCCACGCGGTGGGCATCGGTGCGGCGGGCTGGGTCGACGCCGACCGCTCCCGGGTGCTCTTCGCCCCGCACCTCAACTGGCGCAACGAGCCGCTGCAGCAGGCGCTCAGCGAGCGGCTGCGCTTCCCGGTGATCGTGGAGAACGACGCCAACGCGGCCGCCTGGGCGGAGTGGCGCTTCGGCGCCGGGCGCGGCGAGGACCACATGGTGATGCTCACCCTGGGCACCGGCATCGGCGGCGCGGTCGTCCGGGACGGCTACGTCGACCGCGGCAAGTACGGCCTGGCGGGCGAGTTCGGGCACATGCAGGTGGTGCCCGGCGGCCACCGCTGCCCGTGCGGCAACCGCGGCTGCTGGGAGCAGTACTCCTCCGGCAACGCACTGGTGCGGGACGCGCGGGAGCTGGTCGCGGAGGAGTCCCCGGTGGTGCAGCAGCTGCTCGCCCGGGCCGGCGGCACGGTCGAGGGCATCACCGGACCGCTGGTCACCGAGGCCGCCCGGGAGGGCGACCCGACCGCGATCGAGCTGCTCTACGAGGTCGGCACCTGGCTCGGGGTCGGCATCGCCAACCTGGCCGCCGGCCTCGACCCGGGGCGCTTCGTGATCGGCGGCGGCGTCTCGGAGGCCGGCGACCTGCTGCTCGGCCCGGCCCGGGACACCTTCCGCCGCACCCTGACCGGCCGCGGCTTCCGGCCCGAGGCCACCATCGTCCACGCCGCCCTCGGCAACGAGGCGGGCCTGGTCGGCGCCGCGGACCTGGCGCGACAGGTCGCCCGGCGGTTCCGCACCATCAAGCGGCGGCGGGTGGAGCGCAGCGCGCCGTAGCCGGCGGGGTCGTACGGGCGGCGGGTGACACCGGTGACAGCCGACAGGTAACAGCTGACAACTTTCAGCGAACAGAGAACGTTATCTGTTCGCTGAAAGTTGTCAGCTGTTTTCTGTTTTCTGTTTCCCCTCCCGCCCCGGCCTTTGTCGCCCACCTGTCGCCACATCAACTACCCGTTGGTAATGGCAAGGTGTGGTTGTCGGATCATCCCTCCTGTGGAACAACTGATGAGTTGACGTCACATCAGGAGGACTCGGATGAGGGCCGTGACCCGTCTCGTACCATCCCTGCTGCTCGCCACCGCACTGGTCTGGGCCACCACCGGCCCCGCCGGGGCCGCGGCGCCGCCGGCGAAGACGCCGGAGGCGGTGGGCTGGGGCGGGGCGGTGGCATCGGTGGACGCCGACGCCACCGCCGCCGGGATCGAGGTGCTGCGCAAGGGCGGCAACGCGGTGGACGCGGCGGTGGCCGCCGCCGCGGCGCTCGGGGTGACCGAGCCGTACTCCTCCGGGGTCGGCGGCGGCGGGTACTTCGTCTACTACGACCACGCCACCGGTCGGGTGCACACCATCGACGGCCGCGAGACGGCCGGTCGCACCGCCGACAGCGGGCTGTTCCTGGAGGGCGGCAAGCCGCTGGCCTTCGCCGACGCCGTCACCAGCGGCCTGTCCGTCGGCGTCCCCGGCACCCCTGCCACCTGGGACTCCGCCCTGCGCCAGTGGGGCACCCGCTCGCTCGCGCAGAACCTCGAACCCGCCGAGCGGATCGCCGAGAACGGCTTCGTGGTCGACGCCACCTTCCGCGGCCAGACCTCCGACAACTACGCCCGGTTCAAGGACTTCCCGGCCACCGCCAAGCTCTACCTGCCGAACGGCAAGCTCCCCGAGGTCGGCTCCGTGCTGCGCAACCCCGACCTCGCCGCGACCTACAAGCTGCTCGCCAAGGACGGCGTGAAGGCCTTCTACCAGGGCGAGTTGGCGCAGGACATCGTCAACACCGTGCAGCACCCGCCGGTTGACCCGGCGGCCGGCCGCAACGCCCGCCCGGGGAAGGTCGACACCGCCGACCTGGCCGCCTACCAGGTCCGCCGCCAGGCGCCCACCCACGTCGCCTACCGCGACTACGACGTCTACTCGATGGCCCCGTCCAGCTCCGGCGGCACCACCGTCGGCGAGGCGCTGAACATCCTGGAGGACGGCGACCTCTCGACCTACAGCAGCACCCAGTACTACCACCACTTCCTGGAGGCCTCCCGGATCGCCTTCGCCGACCGCAACCGCTGGGTCGGCGACCCGGCCTTCGAGGACGTCCCCACCAAGCAGCTGCTCTCCGGGCGCTACGCCGCCTCCCGGGCCTGCCTGATCAGCCCCGACCACGCCCTCACCAGCCCGCTCGCCCCCGGCGACCCGCGCCACCCGGCCGACTGCGCCGACACCGGCCAGGCCGTCCCCGAGCCGTACGAGGGCCCCAACACCACCCACCTGACGGTGGCCGACCGCTGGGGCAACATCGTCTCCTACACCCTCACCATCGAGCAGACCGGCGGCAGCGGCATCACCGTCCCCGGCCGGGGCTTCCTGCTCAACAACGAGCTGACCGACTTCGACTTCACCCCGCTCGCCGCCGGCGTCCCCGACCCCAACCTGCCCGGCCCCGGCAAGCGGCCGCGCTCCTCGATGTCCCCGACCATCGTGCTGCGGGACGGCGAGCCGCTGCTGGCCACCGGCAGCCCCGGCGGGGCGACCATCGTCACCACCACCCTCCAGGTGCTGCTCGGCCGCCTCGACCGGGGGCTGAGCCTGGAGCAGGCCATCGCCGCGCCGCGCGCCAGCCAGCGCAACACCGCCGTCACCCAGGCCGAGCCGGGCTTCCTGGCGCTGCCGGAGCGGACCGCGCTGGAGGCCCTCGGGCACACGTTCGCCGACGGCGGCGAGATCGGTGCCGCCACCGGCGTGGAACGGCTGCCGGACGGCCGCTGGGTGGCCGCCGCGGAACCGGTGCGGCGCGGTGGCGGCTCGGCCGCGGTGGTCCGGCCCGCCGGCTGACGCCCCGCCGTCGGCGCCCCGGCCCGGGCGGCCCCGGCCCGGGCGGCCTCGGACCCCGGTGCCGCTCCGGCCCGGGCGCCGGTCGGGCCGGGTTGTCGGTGCCGGGCGGTATGTTCGGGGTGGGCCTCCCGCAGGGGCCCACCCCCGTCCGTACCGACCGAACCACCGGGAAGGCCGCCCGCCGTGACCGTCCGCATCGCCACCTGGAACATCAACTCCGTCACTGCGCGGCTGCCCAAGCTCCTGGAGTGGCTGGAGAGCGCCAAGCCCGACGTGCTCTGCCTCCAGGAGCTCAAGTGCGCGGCCGACGCCTTCCCGTACGAGCCGGTCCGCAAGCTCGGCTACGAGACGGCCGCGCACGGCACCGGCCGGTGGAACGGCGTCGCCATCGTCTCCCGGATCGGCCTGGACGACGTGGTGCGCGACCTGCCCGGCCAGCCCGGGTACCTCGCCGACGGCGCCCTGCTGCCCGACGTCGAGCCGCGTGCCATCGCCGCGACCTGCGGCCCGGCGCGGGTCTGGTCGGTCTACGTGCCCAACGGCCGCGAGGTCGACCACCCGCACTACCACTACAAGCTGGAGTGGCTGGAGGCGCTGCGCAAGGCCTCCGTCGAGGATGCGGCCGGCCCGCGCCCCTTCGCCGTACTCGGGGACTTCAACATCGCCCCCGCGGACGAGGACGTCTACGACGTCGCCGCCTTCGAGGGCCTCACCCACGTCACCCCGGTCGAGCGCGCCGCGCTGGAGGCCCTCGGCGAGATCGGTCTGCACGACGTGGTGCCGCGCCCGCTGAAGTACGACCGCCCCTACACCTACTGGGACTACCGCCAGCTGGCCTTCCCGAAGAACCGGGGCATGCGGATCGACCTCACGTACGCCAACAAGCCCTTCGCCGACGCCGTCACCGACAGCTACGTGGACCGCGAGGCCCGCAAGGGCAAGGGCACCTCGGACCACGCCCCGGTCGTGGTCGACCTCGACCTCTGAGTCACCACTGAGTCACCACTGGGGCGCCGCGGTCACCCGCGGTGACGGGCCGTCGCTCCAACGGTCCTGAGCGGTGGCCGGGCCCCGGAGGCCTGCCTACCGTCGGTGAATGACCGGGTGCAGTTGAAACACCACGTGGACATGGGAGTCCCCGGCTGCGCCCGAGAATCCCGGAGGTTCCGGCATGCGCCCCACGCGTACGGCCGCCGCCGCCCTGATCGGCGCGACGGTGCTGACCGGTCTGACGGCCCCCCTCGCATCGGCCAGGGACGGCGCGGCCTCGGTCAGCCCGACCCAGGCCGCACCGGGCCAGACCGTGACGGTCACGGTCTCCTGCGAGAAGTCGGACAAGCCCGACGCCAAGACCATCACTGCCCACTCCGCCGCCTTCGAGGGCGGCCCGGCGACCCTCACGCTCGGGGCCGACGGCAAGCACAGCGGCTCCGCCCGGCTGGCCTCCCAGCACAACGGGGACAGCAAGGTCGACGGCACCTGCCCGGACGGCGGCGCCTTCTCCACCACCGTCAAGGTCACCACCGTGACCGCCGGCGGTGCCGACAAGGGCCTCGGTGACTGGGGCAAGGCGGCGGGGGAGTGGGCGGGCTCGCTCGGGCAGTCCGGCGCCGGCAGCCAGCAGGTCGCCCCGCACGGCGCGGCGAAGACCGGCCTCGGCGGCTCGGTCGCGGCGGACCCGGCGGAGCTCGCCGGAGGGCTGGCCCTGGTGGTCGGCGGCTTCTGGCTGCTCCGGAGGCGCAGTGCCTGACGGCCCCGACGCTCCGCGGCAGTGCCGCGCCGTCGGCCCCTGACCGGGCCGACGGCGCGGCGGTGCGTCAGCGGGCCGACCCGGCCAGCCGGTCCAGGAGCTCCTGGCGCTCCCGCAGTTCCCGGCGCTCCTCGTGCTGCAGGATCCCGCTGGCCAGCAGGTACTGGGCCAGCACATAGGTCGCCATGATCCAGAACTGATGCCCCGGCAGCTCGCGCCACTTGGCCAGCTGGGTCGCGATCAGGGTGTCGGAGAGCAGGAACAGCGCCCCGCCCAGCCCGGTCCGCCACCCGAGCCCGGCCGAGGCGACCGCCGTCGAGGTGAGCAGCAGGCTGTACCCGGCCACCGGCACCTTCAGGTCCCCGAGGTCCGGCCACAGCTGACCGACCAGCCCGGCCCAGGCCGTCGCGTACGCGGCCGCGACCACCAGGGCCCGCCGACGGTCGGTGAACGCCCCGCGCTGGACGAACATGGTGACGTAGCAGACGTGGGCGGCCGCGAAGGAGCCCATCCCGGCCAGGAACGCGGTGTCGTCCTTCAGCTGCAGCAGCACGTCCCCGCCGGCGCTCGCCAGCAGCGCCGGGGCCAGCAGCTTCGGCGCCTCCCGCTCGGCGCGGGCCGCCGCCGCCACGCTGTGCGCGGCCAGCAGCGGCATCAGGGCCGGCTTGGTGGCGTTCTGCAGGACGGAGGCCCCGGACAGGATCGAGCCCAGGTGCGCCGCCGAGGTGGCCGCGAAGCCACCGAGCAGGCCGGTGGCCGAGCGCAGGCGCCCGCCGAGGCCGGTGGCGCGGGTGGTCGTACGGATACTCATGCGGCGTGTGCCTCCGCAGTCGTTCGGGGTGGGGAGACCGACCCTATGGGAGCCGGTCGGACGGCGGAAGACCGGGTTACCGGTGCGTAACCCGGGTCGGGGACGGGTGATGACGGCGTGGCCGGGGAACGGAGCGCCGACGGCCGCTTCCAGGGCTCTTGCGGAGACTTCCTCAGGAGGACGGTTGCTGCCACCGGGTGACCCGGTCACCGTCTAGTCTGGACCCCGACATGGAGCAGCAGGAGTACGCGGTCGGCGCCACCCGGGTGGCCGCCGGCAGGCCGGACGGACGTACGGGCGGGGCAGGGCGGGGAACCGCCGCCGCCGTCCTCGCCGTACGCGGATCCGACTCCGGTCCCGACTCCGGCTCCGCTGCCGAGGCCGCGGCCGACGGCGCGGCCGAGGGCTCTGCTGACGGCCCGCAAGCCGCCGCCGAGGGGCTCTCGCCCGACCCTGGACTGCTCCGGCTCGCCCACTGGTTCGCCGCCGCCACCCCCGGCACCGCCGACGACCTGTGCACGGCCTCCTTCGGCCTCTACTCCGCCCGGCACCTCGGCGCCGCCGCCGAACCCGCCGATCCCGCCGTCAGCTGGTGGCACGGCCCGACGGCCCACGCCGCCGTGCCGCGCGCCCGCGAGGCCCGCACCGAGGGCGGCCTGCGCCGCGCCCGGCGCGACGCCGCCGCACTGCCCGTCGTCCGGTCAGGCGCCAAGCCCGGCAGGCCCGGTCGGCACCGCCGCCAGGAGCTCGGCCGAGCGCTGCCGGGCCCGCTCCGTGAGCTGCAGGACCGTTCCGCCGAGGAACTCCCGGACGCCGAACGCCGCATCGCCGCCCGGCTGCTGCTCGCCCACCCGCTGGTCACCGCCTCCGGCCCGCACGCCGACGGCTTCCCACTGATCCGACGTCACCGCGACTGGCTCACCGAACGCTTCGACACCCTGCTCGGCTACCGCCTGACCGTCGGCCCCTGGCACGCCCGGCTCTGCAAGGCCGGCCTCGGCCCCGGCGCCGTCCGCCGCCTCGAACACCCGGCCACCGGCGCCCCGTTCACCCCGGCCGGCTACGCCCAACTCGCCCTCGCCCTGGCCCTGCTGGTCGACGCCCCCGAGCAACTCCGGTACGGGCGGCTGCTGGAGGCGATGCGGGCCGCCGCACCCGATCTCGCGCCCAACCCGCCCGCGCTGGGCATGGCGCTCGCCGCCCTGGCCGAATGGCAGGTGCTGGGCGAACTGCCGGCCGACCCGGCCGTCACCGTCGACCCGGCCTTCGTGCTGACCGTCGACCGCGAACTCGCCCGCGCCGTCCCGGTCGACCCGCCCGGGCCCGCCGACTCCGCCGCCGACCTCATCCGCCGCGCCGCCGAGGCCGAACCCGCCACCGCCGTACGCCGGCTCCTCGCCGAGACCCCCGCGGTGCTCGCCGCCGACCTCCCCGAGGACCGGCGCGCCTGGCTGGCCGAACACCGGCTCAGCGGCCCGGCCGCGCTCGCCGAGTTCCTCGGCCTGGAAACCGAACTGCGGGCCGAGGGCGTCGCCCTGCTCGACCCGGCCGCCGAACTCACCGACCTCGCCCTCCCCGGCACCGGCACCCTCGCCCAGGCCGCCCTGCTGCTGGTCGAGCAGCTGGTCGAGGAGGTCCGCCCGCTGCCCGGCGAACCCGGCGAGGGCGACGTCCCGATCCCCGACGCGCTGATAGACGGCCTCCTCGGCGACATCGCCGACGACCACGGCCTCCCCACCCGCTACCTGGCCGACCGCACCGCGCTGCGCCGGGACGCCCTCGACCTCCTCCACGGCCTCGGCCTGATCACCCCCACCCCCCGCACCACCTGGCTCCTCCGCCCCCCGGCGGCCCGCTACGCCCCGGCCCCCGACCTCCACCCCACCCCGAGCACCGGCCGGCACTCCCGCCCCACCCCGCCACCCGCCACCCGCGAGGGCCTCCGGGCGTAGCGAGGACCGGCCCGGCTCCCGCGGGTTCCCGCGCGGTCGGACGGGGATGACGGAGGGGAGCGTCGGACGGGGATGTCAGACGGGGATGAGGGCGTCCCACTGGGCGCGGGTCGGGCCGTCGGGGGCGGGGGTGAAGTCCGGGCGGGCGGCGAGCCAGGCGGTGAGGTGGCGGTCGACCTCCTCGGTGCCGTAGGCCTGGTCGGCCGAGTGGACGAGGTGGCGGACGTGGGCGCGGGCCCGCATCACGACGGGGTCGTCGAAGGCGCAGGCGGCGAGGGCGGCGGCGCGGCGGTCCGGGGCGGCCGAAGTGCCGCTCAGCCGTTGCTCGTTGGCCCGGTCCGCGGCGACCTGGTCGTCGAACACCGGGCGTAGGCTCCGGGCGGTCCAGGCGTGGTAGCCGGTGGGGTCGGCGGCGACCTCGTCGGCGTGGTGGGCGAGGTACTGGGCGGTGCGCAGGCCGAGGGCGACGCCGTGGCCGAGGGTGGGGTTGGTGTGGATCAGGCTGTCCCCGGCGTTGACCAGGCCGGTGACGACGGGCCCGGCGGCGTCGGCGAGGGAGGTCCAGCGGTTGTCCAGGCCGGCCATCGCGAGGACGGGCGACCGGGGTTCCGGATCCAGCTCCAGCCAGGCGGCGCAGGCGGGGAAGCGGCGGGCGACGGCCTCGAACACGGCCGGGTCGGTGAGCGCGCCGCGGGTCGGATCGGCGGTGGAGACGACCATGCTCAGCGCGAAGGTGTCGTTGTCGGAGGGGAAGACGCCGGCCAGCGCGAACTCCGCGGCGGAGCCGGTCCTGACCCGTCCGGGGTCGCGCGGGCCGTCGGCGCGCAGGCGGTACCAGCGGCACAGGTAGGCGATCCCGGTGCGGTGGCTGTCGACCGCCGGCGGGCGGCAGCCGGCCTCGACCAGCCAGCCGGGTACGGGTGAACGGCGTCCGGCGGCGTCGACGACCAGGTCCGCCGGGTGGCTCGCGACGCCCGTCCGCAGGCCGGTTCGCACGCCCGCTCGCAGGCCCGTTCGCACGCCGGTGATCCGGGGCGGCCGCCCGCCGGTGACGGTGAGGCCGGTCACCCGCTCGGCCCGCCGGACGTCGACGGCGGGCTCCCGTTCGACGGCCGCGGTCAGGGCGGCCTCCAGGACGATCCGGCGGGTGCGCAGGGTGATCAGGTCCTCGTCCCCGGCCCGGTGCGGCGGGTGCTCCTCGAACCAGTCGAAGTCGTGGTACTCCCGGGCACCGCGGGCCAGTAGGTCGGCGTGGACGTCGGGGGCCTCGGTGCGCAGGACGGTCCGGACCGGCGCGAGGAAGGAGTGGGGCTGGTCGGCCTGGGGGACCCTGGGCCGGTTCCAGTGGTGGAAGTCCTGGTCGAGGTCGTCGCCGGCCTGCCGGGCTTCCTGTTCGAACAGGGTGACCGGGTGGCCCTGCCGCCCGAGCATGAGTGCTGTCGCCAGCCCGCTGATTCCCCCACCGATAATCGCAACCCGCGCCACTGCATCCCCTTCGCGTCGTGTTGCGGAGCGATCCTACTGTCAGATGATCATCAACTCGCAACCGCTGCTGTGCTCAGGCGCCGGAAAGACGGAAGCACCGCGTCCGGAGTCGGACCGCGGTGCTGGTCGGGTCGGGCGTCACTTGCTCGCGGTGGCGGCGAGCGGACTGGGCTGGACGGTCTCCACGGTCGCGCCGACACCGAGGGTGCCCAGGGCGATGGAGGCGAGGACTGCGGTGCAGGCGAGCAGACGACGGTGGCGCTGGGGAAGCGGGAAGCGCGGTTCCTGGTAGGGCGCCTGAGGGCTGGCGTTCATGACAGGGAGGCTCCCAGGGTGGTGTGAACGGTCGGTACGCGCGGGTGAAGTCCGGAGGGGGATCCGGCGTCGGTTGGCCGCATACGCCCCACCCGTCCGACGAGTGGGGCGTATGCGCTGGTCAACGACGTGACCGGGGCCGGGTTCGGGGCGGGATCAGCGGGAACGGACGCGATCCCGCGCCCGGTTCACTGGCGTCGCCCGCGCCCGGTTCACCGGCGTCGCCCGCGCTCGGCGAGGGCCTCGCCGACGGCGACCCGGACGGCGTCCCGCAGGCCGTGGGCGGCATGGAAGCGGGACGGGCCGGCCGCCGGGTCCTCGCGGAGCTCCTTCACCAGCGACACGCACAGCAGAAGCATCACCACGACGAACGGCAGGGCGACCAGGATCGTCGCGTTCTGCAGCGCGGTGAGCCCGCCGGCCAGCAGCAGGGCGGCGGCGACCCCGCCCATCAGCACGCCCCACACCACCACCAGCGGGGTTCGCGGGTGCAGGGAGCCGCGGCTGGAGAGCGAGCCGAGGACGAGGGAGGCGGAGTCCGCGCTGGTGATGAAGAAGGTCATCACCAGCAGCACCGCGACCACGCTGGTGACCGAGCCGAGCGGCAGCGAGCGCAGCATCTCGAACAGCGAGGCCTCGGCGCCGCGCGGGATGGTCGCGACCAGGTCGGCCGCCCCGGTGGTGACCTGGCGGATCGCGGTGCCGCCCATCACGCAGAACCAGATGACCGTGGCCCCGCTCGGCACCAGCAGCACACCGAGGAGGAACTGCCGGATGGTGCGGCCGCGCGAGATGCGGGCGATGAAGGTGCCGACGAAGGGGGCCCAGGACAGCCACCAGGCCCAGTAGAAGATGGTCCAGGAGCCGAGCCAGCTCTCGTCGGTGAAGGCGCCGGTCTGGGTGGACATGCCGAGCAGGTCGGAGAGGTAGCCGCCGACGGTGGCCGGGATGGAGTCCAGGACGAAGACGGTGGGGCCGAACACGAAGACGAACAGCATGATCAGTGAGGCGAGGACCACGTTCGCGGTGGACAGCCACTTGACGCCCTTGTGGACGCCGGAGAACGCGGAGAGCACGAACGCGGCGGTGAGCGAGCCGATGATGACCAGCTGGGCGTTCTGGGTGTTGCGCACCGAGGTGATGTAGCCGAGGCCGTCGGCGACCTGGAGGGCGCCCAGGCCCAGGCTGGTGGCGGAGCCGAAGACGGTGGCGAAGACGGCGAGCAGGTCGATCGCCCGGCCCTGCCAGCCGTCGGCGCCGCGCTGGCCGATGAGCGGGACGAAGGCGGCGGAGATGCGGTTGCCGCGGCCCTTGCGGAAGGTGGTGTAGGCGAGGGCCAGGCCACCGACGGCGTAGATGGCCCAGGGGTGGAGGGTCCAGTGGAAGAGGGAGAACTCCAGGGCCTGCTGGGCGACGGCCGCGCTCTGGGGTTCGAGGCCGGAGCCGGGCTGGGGGGTGGCGAAGAGCTGGAGGGGTTCGCCGACGCCGTAGAACATCAGGCCGATGCCCATGCCGGCGCTGAACATCATGGCGACCCAGGCGAGGGTGGAGAACTCGGGTTCGTCGTCGTCGCGGCCGAGGCGGATGCGGCCGAAGCGGCTGAAGGCGAGCAGCAGGGTGAGGACGAGGAAGACGTCGGCGGCGACGGTGAAGAGCCAGCCGAAGTTGTGCAGGACCCAGCCGAGGGCGGTGCTGGAGGTCCGGCCGAGGGAGTCCTCGGCGAACACGCCCCAGGCGACCACGGCGAGCACCAGGACGGCGCTGATGCCGAACACCACGCGGTCGGTGGGCAGGGTCGCGGCGGGCTCACCGGGTTCGTCGGGCTCCTGCGCGCCCGGGGAGGGCTGCGGCGGCTGGCTGCTCATCGGGCGGACCTCTCGACATACGCGGAATACGGGGATTCAAGATGTATGTCGCACTATGTCCATTCGGTGCCGCCAGTGGCGGGAGGGCGCGCCGGGGAGGCGGCGGGTGGGGACCTTGGTCCCCGTACGGGGACCGGAGCCCCTGGCCGCGGGCCTCGACGCCGCGTCAGGCCGCCTGCTCCGCGCGCGGGGCGCGCGCCGTCGCCAGGTAGTGGGAGAGCACCCGGCGGCTGCGGGTGAGGTCGTCGATCCGGGCATCCAGGTCGGCGAGTTCGCCGCGCAGGGTGGCGAGCAGGTTCGGGCAGGCCTCCAGGACGGGGACCGGGCCGGTGGCACAGGGCAGGAGCTCGACGATGATCCGGGTGGGCAGACCGGCCGCGAGCAGACTGCGGATCTGCCACACCCGTACGGTGTCCTCCTCCTGGTACTCGCGGTAGCCGGCCGGGGTGCGGGCGGGCTGGAGCAGGCCCTGCTCCTCGTAGTAGCGGAGCAGGCGGGCGGACACCCCGGTCAGGCGGGCGAGTTCTCCGATGCGCATGATCGGGAGAACGCGGGCCCGCGCCGGGCTGTTCCCGGCCGGCCCCGCGCGGCTCCGGCCGGTCCTGGCGCCCGCCCCGGCCGGCCCCGCGCGGCCACGGTGCGTCAGTTCTCCGGGAGCTCCAGGAACTCCACCAGGACGTCGCGCAGTTGGGGCAGCACCTCGACCATCGGCAGGTGGCCGCTGGGGAGTTCGACGAAACGGGCGCCGGGGATGCCGTCGGCCAGCAGGCGGTGCTGGGACGGCTGGACCAGCATGTCCTCGGCGGCCCCGACGACCAGCGTGGGCACCGCGATCGAGCCGAGCTCGGCGCGCACGTCGGCCCGGGCGGCCAGCCGGAACTGCTGCGGGAAGCCGCTCGGCAACGGGGACTTGAGCCCCTCCCGCAGCTCGGCGAGCTGATCGGCGGTCAGCGCGTCCACCCAGCTGTGGCCGAGCACGACGGTGAGCATCGCCTCGGCGAGCACGGCCGGCTGGTCACGGAGCCCGACCATCAGCTCGGACAGCGCGCTCAACCGGGGCGAACCGCCGGCCAGGCCCGCGATCAGCAGCAGCGAGCGGACCCGCCCGGGGTGGCGGACGGCGATCCGGACGGCGACGGCGGCGCCCAGCGAGAAGCCGGCCAGGTCGAAGGTGTCCAGGCCCTCCTCGTCGGCGGCGGCGACCAGCCGGTCGGCGTACTCGTCCAGGGTGGGGTCGCCCGGCTCGAACGGGCTGTCGCCGGAGCCGGGGTAGTCGGGGGCGACCACGGTGCGGTGCGCGGCGAGGTCCGGCAGCAGCGGACCCCAGTTGTCCCGGGCGCTGCCGCCGGCGCCGTGCGCGAGCAGCAGGCCGGGGCCGGAGCCCCGGACGATCCGGGCGAGCGGGGCGTGGGTGGGGACGGTGGACGGCACGGGTACTCCTCGGTGACCGGGCGGGGCGCTTCTTCCGACACCGGGGACGCTAGGAGTTCACACCGGTGGGAAGGTCAAGCGAAAAGCGCAGGCGGCGGCCCTGGTCACGGAACGCGCCGGACCCCCTACGCTGGGGGAGGAGCGCCATCCGGACAGTGCCGTCCGGATGCCGCTGCGCTCCGCCGCCGGGGCGCCCGTCGTGCCCGCGTCGGCCGCGCCGGTGTTCGCCCCGGGCCGGGCGGCCGCCGAGGAGGTGCCCAGGCCCGTGCCCGGAAGCGACAACCTGCCAGGGATCGTCAAGCCGCTGCCCGCGGAGTGGTTCGTCCGACGCGACAGCAACGCCGAGATGCGCTGGGACGCGCTGCGCGACGCCGACGGCAAGGCCGCCGTCGGCCGCCACGTCCCGGTGGAACGGTTCTTCGTCCGCAACCACACCAGCACCCCGTTGATCGACCCGGTCGGCTGGCGGCTGCGGCTGTTCGGCAGCGGCCTGCACGGCGCACCGCCGCCGGAACGGGCGCTCGGGTTCGGCCTGGACGACCTGCGCGCGCTGCCCGCCACCCGGATCGACGCGCTGATCGAGTGCGCCGGCAACGGGCGCAGCTACTTCGACCGCCAGCAGGGCGAGCGCGCCCCCGGGACGCCGTGGACCCTCGGCAGCATCGGCTCGGCGAGCTGGCGGGGCGTCCGGCTGGCCGAGGTGCTCCGGGCGGCCGGGCTGACCGACCGTGCGGTGGACGTGCTGCCGACCGGCCTGGACCCGGACTACGTGGTCGACGGCACCAACTACGGCCCGGTGCGCCGCCCGCTGCCGATCGCCAAGGCGCTGGACGACGCGCTGCTCGCGTACGAGATGAACGGCGCGCCGCTGACCCCCGACCACGGCGCGCCGGTACGGCTGGTGGTGCCCGGCTGGGTCGGCATCGCCTCGATCAAGTGGGTCGGCAGCATCGAGGTGGCCGACCACCCGCTGCACTCGCCCTGGAACACCGACTTCTACCGGATGTTCGGCCCGGGCCACCCGCCCGGCGGCGGGCCCGCGCTCACCACCCAGGTGGTCAAGTCCGCCTTCGAACTGGCCGAGGGCGCCCGGCTGACGGCCGGCCGGGAGCACCGGCTGCACGGGCGGTCCTGGTCCGGCACGGCCCCGGTGCGGCTGGTCGAGGTCAGCACCGACGGCGGCCGCAGCTGGCGGCGCGCCGAGCTGGCCGAGGAACCGCGTGCGGCCGGCTGGACCCGCTGGAGCGTCGACTGGCGCCCCGAGCGGCCCGGCCGGTACGAGCTGCGCGCCCGCGCCACGGACCGCGGGGGCGCCACCCAGCCCGAGTGGGCGGCCTTCAACCGCGAGGGCTACCTGTTCGGCGCGGTGGTGGCGCACCCGGTGACGGTGCTCTGAGCCCGCTCCCGGGCCCCGGCGGTTCGGGGCCCGGGGAGTTCGGCTCCTTCGGGTCCGGAGGGTCGGGTCCGGGCCGGGCTCAGCCGGTGGACTGGACCTCGTACGGGGCCGGGTAATGGGTCTCGTACGGGGTCAGCACCAGCCGCACCACGTCCTCCAGTCGTCGTCGGGCGTCCCCGAGGGTGGTGCGGCCGGTCACCCAGGCGGTCAGCTCGCCCTGCCAGGCGTGCGCGACGATGTGCCGCACCAGGTCGCTGGCCGCCGCGGGCACCTCGGCCGTCACCGCCTGGAGCGCGGCGCTGTCGGCCCGGGCCATGCCCTGGAGGGCCTCGCTGGCGAAGGGATCGGTGGAGGCGGCGACGGCGACCCGCAGGCGGGCCAGCTCGGGCTGGCGCTGGTAGGCCCGCATCCCGCCCCGGACGAACCGCACCGCCCGGTCGGTGGCCCCCAGTCCGGCCCGCGGCCCCCGCAGTTCGGCCACCAGGTCGGCCAGCAGCAG
This sequence comes from Kitasatospora sp. NPDC096077, assembly GCF_040303245.1. Classification (NCBI taxonomy): domain Bacteria; kingdom Bacillati; phylum Actinomycetota; class Actinomycetes; order Kitasatosporales; family Streptomycetaceae; genus Kitasatospora; species Kitasatospora sp. NPDC096077. The sequence goes on from NZ_JBEOSV010000009.1 coordinate 50,293, forward strand.
GCGGTGCCATTCCGCGATCGCCGCCGCCAGTAGGTGGTCCTTGGAGGAGAAGTAGCGGTACGCCGTCCCCAGGGCGACTCCGGACCGCTCGCAGACCTGCTTCATCTGCAGCCGCTCGACGCCGATCTCGTTCACCAGGGCGAGCGCGGCCGCGATCAGGCTTTCGCGGCGTTCGAGCTGACGCGGAGACATCGCCTCCACCGGCCGTGGTGACAGGTCAACCTTGGTCACCCGCACCATGATACGGGCCGGGGCCGCTCAGGAGTATGACGCCGACCGGCCCCCTTCCGTTCGCCCGGTGGCCACCGGTCTCCCGTCGGGGCGCACCGGCTCGTCCGGGGGGCGCCCGCGCGGCGCCCGCCGGGACCGGCGGAGCGCCCGCGGACCGCAGCCGGGCGGCTCCTCCGGGGCTACCGCAGGCGGCGGATCAGCGCCTCCTGGACGGCCGAGGCCACCAGCAGGCCGTCCCGGTCGTAGAACTCGCCGAGCGCCAGCCCGCGTCCGTCCGAGGCGGACGGGCTGCGCTGGGCGAACAGCAGCCACTCGTCGGCCCGGAACGGGCGGTGGAACCACATCGCGTGGTCCAGCGAGGTCATCAGCAGCCGGGGCGGCTCGGTGCGCTGGAAGAAGTTCGCCTGCTCGTGCAACCCGGCGGTGGAGGCCAGGGTGAGGTCGGAGAGGTAGGCGAGCGCGCAGGCGTGCAGCAGCGGGCCGGTCTCCGGCAGCGGGGTGGCGATCCGCAGCCAGACGAACTGCTGGGGCATCCCCGGGACGTCCGGGGGCACGCCCGGGGCGTCCGGCGGCACGAAGCGCACGTCGAGGTCGCGGAAGCCGTCGGTCCGCCTGATCGCGGCGCGCAGTTCCTCGTCCCAGTGCGCGAACGCGTCGGGCAGGGTCTCCGGGGCGGGCAGCGGCGGCATGTCGCGGTGGCGGTCGCCGGCGGCCGGCTCGGGGAGTTTGAAGGAGACGGTGAGGTCGAAGATCTCGTTCCGGTCCTGCACCGCCCGCACCCGGCGGGTGGTGTAGGTGAAGCCCTCGCGCAGCCGGTCCACCCGGTACTCGATCGGGCGGGTCGGGTCGCCGGGCAGCAGGAAGTAGCCGTGCAGCGAGTGCACCGCGCGCTGGCCGGGGCTGGTGCGTCCGGCGGCGGCGAGGGCCTGGGCGGCGACGTGGCCGCCGAAGGCGCGCATCGGGGCACCGGCGTGGCAGTGGCCCCGGAACGTGTTCTCGTCCAGCTGCTCGATCTCCAGCAGTTCGGCGAACGTGGCAGCCGGGGCGGGCGCCTGCTCGGTCGGTCTCTGCTGTTCTGTCAGGTCGGTCACCGGCCCATAGTGGCAGAAGCCAACCGTGCGGCGGTGTGACCTGGGTAACGCCTCCGGCCCCTAGAACCTGTTCCACTTCACGGCCGGTCCGACGGATTGTCGGACCCGTCACCTAGCGTGCCGTCCATGACGCAATCCGCACACGCGTACGCCTATCTGCGTCCGTCGGCCGTCCTGGACGGTGCCGCCGGCCCGAGCCTCGACCTGGCCACCTCCGGCGGCGCCACCCCGCTCGGGGCACAGGCGCACCCGCGCTTCTTCACGGGCTTCCTGGCCGACCCGGCGCCGGCGGCCGCCGCGCTGCTCGCGGTCGCGGACGTCGCCGCCGCCCGCTACCACCAGCCGCGGCTGCGCGCCTCGCTCGACCCGGTGGTCACCGCCAACGGGGACCGGCTGCGCTTCGAGTCCTTCTCCGGCTGCTGCGGCGTGTACGCCCGGCTCGACGTCCTCCGGGCCGGGCTGGACGGCGACGACATCGGCCACGGCACCACCAACGTGGACGTCAACGACCCGCTGCGGGAGGCGCTGTCCAGGATCGGCCCGGCGGACCCGCTGCACCTCGCGGTCGGGCCGGACGCGCTGGAGGTCACGAGCTTCGACGGCCCGCTGGTCGAGAAGAAGGTCCCGCTGCCGGAGCGCTGGCTGCGCGGCTTCGCCGAGACCCAGGTGGTCGCCGCCGGCTTCGACCTGCGCGCCGAGCTGACCGCCGCCGAGGCGGTGCGCTTCCTGCGCTCGCTGCCGCGCGGCGGCCGCGCCGGCGTCGGCTGGGTCGTCCCCGCCGGGCGCACCCTGCGCCCCACCCTCCGTCCGGTGCCCGGCGCGGTCTGCCTGCCCGGGCCCGAACGGCTGGTCGCGCTGCACCGGGTGCTGCGGCACGCCCTCGCCCTGCGGGTCTACGGGCCGGTGGCCGGCCCGGCCCCGACGGCCTCCGCCTGGGAGGTCGTGCTGCCCGGCATGCGGCTGACCCTGACCCTCTCGCCGGACGCCTCGCGCGGCTTCTCCGGCGAGGGCGGGGTGCTCGGCGCGCTCGCCACCGAGGCGGCCGAGCGGGACGCCGAGCTGGTCGCGGTGCTGCTCGCCTGGGAGCCGCGGATCGAGGTCGCCGAGCTCGCCGAGCAGTCCGGGCTGAGCGCCGAGCGGGTCCGCGCCGCGCTCACCCGGCTCGGCACGGCCGGGCAGATCGGCTACGACACCGCCGAGGCCGCCTACTTCCACCGGCAACTCCCGTACGACGCCGGGCGCGCCGAGACGGCCAACCCCCGGCTGCGGGCCGCCCGGGAGCTGGTCGCGGCGGGCGCGGTCCGGTTGGAGGAGGGCGGGGCGACAGCCGTCGTCACGGTGGACGACCACATCCAGCGGGTGCGGACGGACGGGGCGGGGCGGCTGGGCTGCACCTGCCTGTGGTGGGCCAAGTACCGGGGCGGGCGCGGCCCGTGCAAGCACGTGCTGGCGGTCGCGATGGTGCGGGAGGCGGGAGCGTGAACGCGATGGAGGATGCGGTGGTCGAACCGGCGGGGCCGGTCGGGGAGCTGCTCGCGGCCGTCCGGATCGGCTTCGTCGAGGCGGTGCCGGAGCTGCTGGCCGGGCTGGACAGGGCCCAGCGGCGGGAGTGCCTGGCCGCGCTCAGGGAGCTGCGCAAGAAGTTGCGCGACGACTGGTCGCAGTCCGGGACGGAGGCCCGGGGCGCGCTGCTGGTGGCCGGGGCCGGCTGTCACCCCGGTCCGGCGGGCGCCGCCACCTGGCTCGGCGGCGGTGACTTCGGCGGCCGCGACTGGGCCCGGCACCCGGTGCTGCACCAGGTGGTCGAGGCCCAGCCGCGGGAGTGGCAGGTCGTGGTGGCCGCCCTGGCCGGTGAGACCCCGCCGCGCCGACTCTGGGACTTCCTCAGCGGCACCGGCCGCTCCCCGCGGCGCGGGGCCCGCACCTCGGTGCACGGAGCCGTCCTCGCCGTCCGGCTGGAGGAGGCCGCCTGGCTGGTCACGGCCCACCGGCCGCCCTACCTGCTCGCCACGCCGACCGACGCCACCGGGGCGATCGAGGCGGCGGCACTGGTCGACCGGCTCGCCGGGTACGAGACGGCGGGCGTCACCCCGGGTCGGGCCGACCTGTGCGCGGCTCTGCTGCGGGTCGTGCCCTCGGCGGAGCCGGAGGTGCGGGCCGCGGCCGGGGCGCTCGGCTCGCCCGCCGGGCGGTGGCTGGCGCACTGGCTGCGCACCGGCGGCCTGCCCGGGCAGCCCTCCGAACGGGTGTTGTTCGCGCCCGGCCGGGGCGGCAAGCGCAGCCGTGTGTACCCGGACCGCTGGTGGGAGGACGTCCAGCGGATCGCCGTCGCCCAGCCGGGCATCGGCGCCGGACCGGAGGGGCCGGCCGGGGAGCGGCTCGCCGGGGAGTTCCGCAAGCTGCTCGACCCGACCGAGCCCAGCGTCTCCCGGGCCCGCGCCGCCGACGACTGGGTCTGGCGGCCGATCCCGCACTGGGCGGCGATGCTGCCGCACCACCGCGAGGAACTGGCCGCCCGTTGGCTCGACCACTTCGCGATGGGCGCCGACCGGGACGAGCGCGGGGCCGGTCGCTTCCTCCCGCTGCTCGCCGAGTCCGGCGGCCCGGCCGGGCTCGCCCTGCACCTGGCCGTCGGGTACGGGCTGGGCGCCCGGCACACCGAGGACCGGACCGGCGCCGTCGACGCCCTGCTGGTGCTCGCCGGGCGGGGCCAGTTGGACGGCGGGTTGCTCGGGCGTGAGCTCGGCGAGCTGGTGGCGCGCGGCACGGTCAAGCCGGCCCGACTGGTGGCGGCGCTCGGCCAGGCGGCGGGGACCGGCGCGTACGGGACGGTCTGGTCGGTGCTCCGGGCGGCCGTGCCAGGGCTGTTGGGGGCGGCCGATCCGTCCGCCCGGGGGCTGGGTGACCTGCTCGCCCTCGCCACCGACTGCGCCCGGCGCACCAAGGCGCGGGGGCCGCTGGCCGAGGTGACGGCGGCGGCCGGGCGGGGCGGGTCGGGTCGGGTGGCGAAGGAGGCCCGGGCCCTGCGGGACGTCCTCGCGGACTGAGCGCGCGGGGGGCGGGCGGGGCGTCAGGCCCTAAGGTGGGCGGGATTCCTGGCCCGTCCCCGTCCGTCCTGTTCCCGTCCGTCCCGTCCCCACCGGAGTACCCGTGCTGCACCTTCGCCTGATCGTCCCGCCCGACCTGCGGGAGGCGGTGCTCGGCTGTCTGGACGACTCGGTCGGGGTGACCCATGTGGCGGTGCTGCCGGGGGCGGCGGTGCGGCCCGCCGGGGACCTGGTGCTCTGCGACGTCGCGCGGGAGTCCGCGGACGAGGTGCTGGGCGAGCTGCGTGCGACGGGCCTGGTGGAGCGCGGGGCGATCGACGTCTCGGCGCTCGACCTGACCCTCTCGGCGGCGGCCGACGAGGCCGAACGGCTGGCCCCGGGGGAGGGGGCCGACGCGCTGGTGTGGGAGTCGGTCTCCGAGATCACCCACGAGGAGTCCACCCTCAGCTGGGTGTTCCTGGCCTTCCTCACCATCGCCACCATGCTCGCGGCCTGCGGTTCGGTCCTGGACAGCGCCATCCTGATCGTCGGCGCGATGGCCGTCGGCCCGGAGTTCGGACCGCTCGCCGGGCTCTGTGTGGCGCTCGTCCAGCGCCGGGCGCGCCCGGCGGCGCGTTCGCTGAACGCCCTGGTGACCGGCTTCCTGGTGGCGATGGCGCTGACGGTCTGCTTCGGACTGCTGATGGACGCTCTGGGGCTGTTCTCGGAGGCCCGGTTCGACGCCGCGCGGCCGAACACCTCGTTCATCTGGCAGCCCGACGCGACCTCCTTCGTGGTCGCCTTCCTGGCGGGCATCGCCGGACTGCTCTCGCTGACCTCCGCGAAGGCGGGCACCCTGGTGGGCGTCGCGATCTCGGTCACCACCGTGCCGGCCGCGGCCAACGCGGCGGTCGCGCTCGGGTACGGCAAGGTCGCCCAGTTCTGGGGCTCCAGCGTGCAGTTGCTGCTGAACCTGCTGGGGATCGTGCTGGCCGGGGTGCTGACGCTGCTGGTGCAGGAGGCGGGCTGGGCGGTGATCCGGCGTCGGCGGACGCGGCTCGGCGGACGGGCGTCGGCGAGCGGCTGACAGCTGACAGCTGACAACTGACAGATAACAGCGAACGGATGACAGCGAACAGATAACAGATTTCAGAGAACAGAATTTGAAATCTGTTCGCCGACATCCGTCGCCGGCTCGCGCACCTCCGCCCGTTCCCCCCGTTCCCCCCGTTCCCCCCGTTCCCCCCGCTCCGCGACCAGCGGCTCGATGCCGCGCGGGGTGGCCGCGACGGCGCGCCACCACAGGCGCAGGGCCGGCGGGTCGGCGGGTTCGAAGGGCTTGCCGGGGCGGGGGACCGCCAGGTGGGCGCCGAGCGCCTGGGCGGCGGTGACGACCCGTTCGGCGGGCTCCTCCCAGGGGTGGATCGCCAGGTTGAAGGTGCACCAGTGGATCGGCAGCAGCAGCTCGCCGCCCAGGTCCAGGTGCGCCCGGACGCCCTCCTCGGGGGTCATGTGCACCTCGGGCCAGAACTCGCTGTACGCGCCGACCTGCATCATCGTCGCGTCGAACGGGCCGAACCGGCGCCCGATCTCCGCGAAGCCGGGGAAGTAGCCGGTGTCCCCGCTGTGGAAGATCCGGTGCCCGCCGCCCGCCACCACCCAGGACGCCCACAGGAACAGCGCGCTGGTGCGCGGACCGCGGCTGCAGTAGTGCCGGGCGGGCGTGGCGGTCAGGGTCAGCCCGGCGACCTCGGCCGACTCCCACCAGTCCAGTTCGACGATCCGCTGGGCCGGTACTCCCCAGTGCTCCAGGTGCGCCCCGACCCCGAGCGGCACCGCGAACACCGCGCCGCTCCCGATCAGGGCCCGTACCGTGCGCATGTCGAGGTGGTCGTAGTGGTCGTGCGAGATCACCACCACGTCCACCGGCCCGAGTTCGGACAGCGGCAGCGGTACCGGGTGCAGCCGCTTGGGGCCGGTCCAGCCGAACGGGGAGCAGCGTTCGCCCCAGACCGGGTCGAGCAGCACCCGCCGGCCGCCGATCTCGGCGAGCACGGTGGCGTGGCCCAGCCAGGTGAGCCGCAGTCCGGAGGCGGGCGGGGCGGCGAGGTCGACCGGGAGGAGCCGGTGCACCGGTACGGCGGCGGCCGGTGCCCGTCGGGTCTTGTCCCCGCTCAGCTGGGCGAGGGTGATCTCCAGCGGGCTCCGCTCGTAGACCAGGCGGCGGGTCGGCACCGGGTTGCGGAAGGCGCCGTCGGCGAACTGGGGTGAGCGCTGGATCCGGGCCAGCCGCTCGCCCCGCGGCTCGGCCCCGAAGGCCTCGGTGCGGACCCGGTGCCAGGCGGCGCGGGGCAGTCCGGCCAGGCCGGGGACGGCACGGTCCGGGGCGCCGCGGTCGAGGGCGGCCCGGTCGGTGCCCGGTGCGGTCGGCGGCGGTGCGAACTGTGAGGTCAGACCGGCGAGGCGGGAGAACCACGGGACGGGGCGGGGCACGGCTCCTCCAGGGACGGTCACGGCTACCGGGCAGGCCGGGGCGCGCACCAGCGGGGCACAAGGGGCCACTGAGGTACGACAACCATCTCGTCGGACGTTACTCGCCGTGGGCTGTTCGGACCTGGTGGAGGGCCCGGCACGGTCCAATCGGCGTACCCGGCGCCCGCGTGCCGCTACTCGTAGAAGCGGGTGATCGCCTCCGCGACGCAGTGCGGCTTGGCGCTCTGCTCGCTGGTGATGGTGAACCGCACCACGGCCTGGACCCCGCCCGACACCGCGGTGGCCGAGAGCAGCTCGGCGGTGGCCCGGATCGCCGTGCCCACCGGCACCGGGGCCGGGAATCGCACCTTGTCCGAGCCGTAGTTCAGGGCCATCCGCACGCCCTCGACGCCGTAGCACTCCTTGGCCAGCACCGGGATCATCGACTGGGTCAGGTAGCCGTGGGCGATGGTCGAGCCGAACTGGCTCTCCTTCGCCCGCTCCGGGTCCACGTGGATCCACTGGTGGTCCCCGGTCGCCTCGGCGAAGAGGTCGATCGTCCGCTGGTCGATGGTGTGCCACTCGCTGGTGCCCAGTTCGGTGCCGACGGCGGCGGTGAGCTCGGCGAGGGAGGCGAAGGTCGTCACGGTGCGCTCCTGGAGGGGGACGGGCCCCGGGGAGGGGGTCAGGACGCGGGAAGCGTATGCCTACCCGCCGGTACCTGTCAGGAGCGGAGTGCGAATCGCCAGCTCAGGGCCGCAGCAGTGGCCGTCCGAGGGCCCCCGGTCCACGCCCCGGCGGGAGCTGCCCGGCCGGGAACAGCCGCCGTCCGCTGACCAGCTCCGGCACCAGCCCGATGAACAGCGGCTCCGGGTCGCCCACCCACGGGCGCAGCCCGGAGCGCAGCACCCGCCGCACCTGCTCCGGATCCCTGACCGCGTCGGCCCGCCCGTGCACCAGCACGCTCCACCCGGTCCGGGTGACCGGGTCCAGCAGGTCCGCCTGGAAGGCCACCACCGTGCCGTCGAGCCCGCGCGCGGTGGCACTTCCCCGGCGCACGGCGAGCACCAGCCGCCCGTCCAGGACCTCGAAGGAGACCGGCAGGACGGCCGGCAGCGCGTGCTCGGTGTACACCACGCGCCCGACGGGCACGGTGCTGAGCAGCCGCAGGCACTCGGCCTCGCTCAGGGTCTCCACACGGTCCTCACGCTCCATGCGTCCGATCGTCCACGGTCGGCGCACGTGTCGATAGGGCCCATGGTCCCTGAGCGGACGGGTCGGGAGCCCCGTCGGCGTCCGCCCGGAGCGGTAGCCTGCCCCGCGGCGGGATCGGTGGTGGGGCGGGCGCAGGAGGGGGCGGACGGATGGCCGGCGGGGTCGATCTGGTGGTGATCGGGGCGGACGGCGGGCCGGACCGCTCCTTCGGCGGTTCGGCGCACGCCCCGGAGGGTGCCCGGCTGCTGGCCGAGGTGCTGCCCGGGATGTGCTTCGACACCGGGGCCGCCGGCTGCCGGGTGACGGCCGTGGCACCGGACGCGGACGCCAACGCGATGCTCACCGCCGTCCGGGACGCGGCCCAGCACCCCGGCCGCTGGCTGGTGGTCTGCCTGGTCGGCCAGTTGACGGCCGACCCGCGCGGGCGCCGGCTCGCCCTGGTGACCCACGGCAGCACCCCCGACAACGCCTACCGGCGCGGCCTGGCCTGGGACTGGGTGGTCAGCGCGATGGTGCACGGCGACCACGAGGAAGCGCTGTTGCTGGTCGACGCGGTGGCCGGTCGGGACGCCTGGACGGCGCTGGAGCGGACCGGCGAGGACACCGCGGGCGAGCTGCTCAGCTACTCCCGGGTGCCGCTGTGGGGCCGGATCGGCCGGTTCGCCCCCGGCAGTCGCTACGCCCCGGGCAGACGCGGCCGGGACGCCGTGCTGCCCGGTGGCGAGGGCTCGTTCAGCCGGGCGCTCACCACCGTCCTGCACCAGGGCGTCCCGGGTGCCCCCGCGGCGGTCGCCCCGCTGGACCTCCAGCCCGCCGTGGCCGGGCTGCTCGACGGCGGCGAACCGTCGGGTAGTTCGGGTGCGCCGGGCGCGCGCCTGCTCGTTCCGCCGCACGGAGGCCGCCTGTTGATGCGCAATCGGGCCGCAGTTCGGGGCGCATTGGCCGGATTGTCGCTTTCCGAAGAACTGTTGGCCGTTCTGTGGCGGGAAAGTGCCCCGACGGAACCGCCTTCCGCGTAAGGTCAGGGGGCCTGAGGTGTTGCCGTGATGGGGTGGGTTGGCGAAGAATCGATCCCCAGCGGAAACATCGGCGGGACTTCGGAATTCTCTGGCGACCGTGGATCACGGATCGGCTCGGTCGCGACGAGGTGGGGCGATGCGGCAGCGCGGAAATGTGTTGCGCCCTGGGGCGGTTGGGACTGGCGGGGCGGTTCTGGTGTTACTGCTCGGCGCTTGTGCGAGCGGTGGGGCCGGCGGCTCCGTCGATCGTCTCGGTTCGCCCGCGCCCACGGTTGCGGGAGTGGGTCCGTTAACTCCTTCGGGTGGTTCGGTAAACGCCACGATCGCGCCGACCGACGGCCCGGAAGGGGCCCGGGGTCGACTGGCTCTGAGGACGTATCAGGACTGGTGGCAGGCCCAGGCGGAGGCCTTCGGGCGCACGGATTCGGACGGTTCCGCGCTGGAGGCGTACTCCTCCGGCCGGGCGCTGTCCGACGCTCTGGTCGGCCTCCGCCAACTCCGTGACGCCAAACTGGTGATGACCGGAACGCCCAGGAATTCGGCCGTGGTGAAGGCCATTGACCTGAAAGCCGATCCGCAGACCGCCGTGATCGAGGACTGCGTCGACCTCTCGGACTGGCACCGCGTCGATGCCGTCACCCGTACCGCAAAGGATCCGGCCGACCGGCTGAACCGCTATGTCGCGACCGCCTCCCTGCGATGGTTCCAAGAGCACTGGCTGATCTACGACTTCAAGCGGGAGGTGGACCGGACATGCTGAACTCGCGGAAACCGGCCCAACGGTTCGTGGTCGTCGCATCGTTGTCCGCCGGGTTGTTGTTGTCCTCGGCGGTCACGGCGACGGCGGACGAACCGCCGGGTGCGGGAGCGGAAACCTGTTCCCCGAGTGTGATCTGCACCCACGCCGGGACCGGTGGGAGCACCGGCTCGACGACCGGGCCCTCGCAGGGCGGGGGCGGCAGCGGCGGGGACGGCGGACCGCAGGTGTGCAGCTTCCACGGCGCCCAGTGGGCCTGCTACGACCCGGCGCTCGGCTACTTCAACAGCGACGTCGGCTGCTACTTCCGGCCGAAGGACCCGCAGCCGCCGGAGGGGGACGGCGCCTGGGAGGGGCACAAGCCGTCGGAGGGCTCGGTCTACGACAAGGTGTGCCCGCAGACCGACGGCGGACTGGGCGGGCTGCAGACCCAGTTCGTGAGCAACGCGGCGGGCGCGACCCCGGTGATCGACCTGACCGTCCAGGCGAAGCTGCTCGTCGGCCGGATGGCCTTCCCGGCGCCGAAGGCGGGCCTCGCGCCCAAGGACACCGCGGTGGTGAAGGCACCGGTCTGGCTCTGGGCCGAGGGCATGGTGGCGCCAAAGCCGAGCACGCTCGCGGTGCCGGGCGCCTCGGTCACCGTCACTGCCCAACTGGACGGCATGACCTGGGACTTCGGCCAGGGGATGACGGTGGACTGCGCCACCGCCGGGACGCCGTACGACCCCAAGTACGGGGACGCCAAGTCCCCCGACTGCGGCTATGTGTTCACGACCGGCTCGGGCACCCGGCAGGGCGGCGTCTTCAGCGGCACGGTGACCGCGCACTGGCGGGCGCATGTGGTGATCACCGGGCCGAACGCGAAGACCTTCGACATCGACATGCCGCGCGGAGCGGACTTCGCGCTCAAGGTCGCCGAGGTGCAGGTCCTCAACTGACCGTGCCGCAGAGGCCGTTCGGCCACTGACCAGTCAGACAGCGAACCAGGGAAGGGCGGAACCCGGTGGAGAACCGTACATTCGCGACGCCGGGATCCGGCACACCCGCAGGCGCCGCGGTGTCCGTGGCGCTCCCGGAGCAACAGGAGCAGGGCGGCGGCGGACGCGGCCGGGGCCGGGCGGTGCCGCACGCGCCCGCCCGCACCCTGCGGGCCCGGCGCCGGCGCCCCGCGGTGCTGGCGATGGCGGTCGCGCTGATCGCGGCCGGCGGGCTGGGCGGCGCCGTCCTCTACAACAGCACCGGCCAGCGGGTCGCGGTGCTGGCGCTGGCCCGGGACGTCCCGTGGGGCCAGGTGATCACCGATGACGACCTGGTGGTGGCCCGGATCGCGAGCGACCCGGCGCTGCGGCCGGTCTCCGCGCAGGACCGGGCCAGGGCCGTCGGCCTGCGGGCCTCCACCGACCTCAAGCGCGGCGCCATGCTGACCGGCTCGGACCTGGCCCAGGGCCTGACGGTGCAGCCGGGGCAGATCGTGGTCGGAGTGTCGGCCAAGCGCACCCAGCTGCCCGCCAGCCGGCTCCAGCCCGGGGTGCAGATCGTCGTCGTGAACACCCCCGACAACGGCCGGCCCGACTCGCTGGCCGCGACGGTCATCACGGTCGGTCGGGTGGACACCGACGGCAGCCAGGTGGTCGACGTGGCGGTCGGCTCGGCGGACGGGCCCCGGCTGGCCCAGTGGGTGGCCGGCGGGCGGATCCAGGTGCTGCTGGCGCCGCGCGCCACCGGGGCCGCCCCCGCGCCGGCCGCCCCCTCCGCCGCCCCTTCGACCGTTCCTTCCCCGGCCCCGAGCGGTGCGGCCGCCGCCGGTGCCACACCCCCCGGCGGGGCCGCCGTACCGTCGGGGACGGCCGGAACGGGTGGCGCCTGATGGCGGTGATCGCGGTCGTCGGCGGCCCGGGCGCGCCCGGCGCCACCACGACCGCCCTGGCGCTGCTGCTGGCCTGGCCGCTCCAGCCCGGCCGGCGGATCCTGCTGGTCGAGGCCGACCCGGACGGCGGCGCGGTGCTCGCCGGGGCCCTGGAGGGCCGGGTCGAGGCGGTGTACGGGCTGCGCAACCTGGCCGTGGCCGACCGGCGCGGGCTGCTCGCCCAGACCATCTGGGAGCAGCTGATCGACCTCTCGCCCGAGGGCGACGCCGAGCGGCTGCTGCTGCCGGGCCTCACCGACCCGGCCCAGGCGCCCGGCCTCGCCTACACCTGGGAGCCGCTCGCCGAACTGCTGCACGGCGTCGAGCAGCAGGGCTACGACGTCATCGTCGACCTCGGCCGCTCCGGTGCCACCGGGGCCAGCGCGGTGCTGGCCCGCCGCGCCGACGTGGTGGCGGTGACGGTCCGCAGCACCCTGCGCGGGCTGAGCGCCGCCCGCCCCCGGCTCGCCGCGCTCGGCGAGGACCTGGCCGCCGGCGGGACCGGCACGGACGCGCTCGGGCTGCTGCTGATCGCCGAGGGGCCGTACTCGGGCGCGGAGGTGTCCCGCGAGTTCGGCCTGCCGGTGCTCGGCGAGCTGCCGCACGCCACCCGCACCGCGCGGGTGCTCTCCGACGGCGGGGACACCACCGACCGGCGGTTCATCCGCTCCGAACTGATGCGCACGGCCCGCTCGGCGGCGGACGAGGTGCAGCTGCTGGTCCGCCGGCGGCGGCAGCGGCTCGCGCCGAACGCCGCCGCGACGGCTGCCGCGCCCGCCCGGCTCACCGCGGCGGGCGGACCGGGTGGGCCCGGGGCCGTCGCGCCCCTGCCGGTGGCGCCGATGCCGGCGGGGCCCGTGCCGGTGACGCCCGTGACGGTGGCACCCGGGCCGGTCGCTCCGGCGCCGCAGGCGCCCGCGCCGAGCCCGTACGGGCCGAGCGCGTACGGGCAGTCGGCTTACGGTGAGGAGCCCCAGAGCCGGCCCGGCTATCCGCAGCCCGGCTACCCGCAGCCCGGCCATCCGCAGCCCGGGTACGGGCACCCCGGCCCCGGGCAGTCGGCCCACGGCCCGTACGAGGGCGAACCGCCCTCGTACGTCCCGCCGGTGATCACCACCGGCCCGGTCGCGCCGCTGGCCGGCCTGGCGCCGCAGCCCGCCGCGCCGGCGCCGTTCCCGGCGCACGTGCAGGCCACCGGTCCGGTCGGCGAGGACGGCCAGTACCAGCTCCAGCAGCCGACGGTGACGGACCGTCAGGCCGACGGTGACGACCACTACCCGTACAACCCCGGGGAGGTGCTCCGTGCGCGGTAGCCCCCTGCACCAGCACCCGTCGGCCGACCCGGCCGCCCTGCCCTGGGCCGCGCCGGTACCGGGCGCCGGACAGCCGCAGGCGCACCCGCAGCCGCAGGCCTACCGGCCCGGCCCGGTCGCCCCGCAACCGCCGGCCGCCCCCGGCCAGGTCGCGCCGCCCGGCGGCGACCCCGGCGGGCCCACCGCCGTGCCCTCCCAGCTGCCCTCGCTGGACGTGCGGGGCGCCGCCACCCGCCCGGCCGTCGACCCGCAGGTCGCCCGCGAGCTCAAGCGCCAGGTCGCGGCCGAACTGCACCAGCAGATCACCCGGTTGACCACCGCCTCCGGGGCCGAGCCGGACCGCGCCACCCGCCGGCAGCGCGGCCGCGCGCTGATCGAGGAGGCGGTCGCCCGCTGGTCCGACGCCTACGCGCAGACCCACGGCATCCCGCCCACCCGGGAGCAGGACCGCGCCCTCGCCGAGGCCGTCTTCGACCTGCTGTTCCGGGCCGGTCGGCTCCAGCCCTACCTGGACGACCCGGAGATCGAGAACATCCTGGTCAACGGCTGCGACGATGTCTGGGTCTCCAAGGTCCACCAACCCCTGCGCCAGGTCCCGCCGGTGGCCGACAGCGACGCCGAACTCGTGGAACTGCTCCAGGACCTGGCCCGCCAGCACGGCGGCGGCGAGCGCGGCCTGTCCACCGCCAGCCCGACCCTCGCGCTGCGCCTGGAGGGCGGCATGCGCCTCCAGGCGCTCACCGAGGTGACGCCCCGCCCGTACGTGGCGATCCGGCGCCACCGGGTGGCCTCGGCGACCCTGCCCGAAATGGTCGAACTCGGCACCCTGGACGGGACCTTGGCGGCCTTCCTGGCCGCCGCGATCCGGGCCCGGAAGAACGTGATGATCACCGGCACCCAGGGCGTCGGCAAGACCAGCCTGCTGCGTGCGATGGCCGCCGAGATCCCGCCGGACGAGCGGATCGGCACCCTGGAGTCGGAGTTCGAGCTCTGGCTGCACACCCTCGGCCACCTACGCCAGGTCGTCCCGATGGAGGCCCGCGAGGGCAACGGGGAACGCGTCGAGGGGCGCCTGGCAGGGGAGTTGTCGATCGGCGACCTCATCCCGGCCGCGCTGCGGATGACGCTCTCCCGGATCATCGTCGGCGAGGTCCGCTCCGGCGAGGTGGTCCCGATGCTGCGGGTCATGACCAACGGCGAAGGCGGCTCGATGTGCACCCTGCACGCCCGCGGCCCGCACATGGTGGTCGACCGGATCGCCGAACTCTGCCTGGAGTACGGCTCGCACATGACCGACGCGCTCGCCTACCGGCTCACCGCCAACGCCCTGGACCTCATCGTGCACGTCGCCATGGTCGACGAGACCGCCGTCGGCGGCCGCCGGCACCGCTTCGTCTCGCACGTCCTGGAGGTCACCGGCCTCGGCGAGAGCGGTCGGCCCGCGCTGAACACCGTCTTCGGCCCCCGGCCGGACCTCGGCGAACCGCGGGCCGTCCCGCACACCCCGCCGCAGTGCCTGGACGACCTGCGCCGGGCCGGCTTCGACGCGGCCCTGCTCGGCTCCCGGTACGGGAGTTGGGCCGCTCCGCTGCAGCTGCGGATCGGCGGTGGCGCGCGATGATGCTGCTCTACGCCCTGTGCGGGCTGGCGGTCGCCGGCGGCCTGGTCGCCCTGGTGGTCTGGGTCCGCGGCAGCGAGCCCGTCGACGAGGACGCACCCGCCCGCCCGGACAACCCGCTGGCCGGTCGCGCCCACGTCTTCTGGTACGGCGCCCCCGGCGCCGCCTCGCTGCGGATGGTCCGGCTGCGCCGGATCCAGCTGCCGCTCGCGCTCATCGGCGCCCCGCTGGCCTGGCTGTTCACCCGCATCCCGCTGACCGCGCTGCTGGTGCCGCTGGCCGTCTTCGGCCTGCCCTGGCTGTTCGACACCACCCGCCCGGACACCCACCGGATCGAGCGGCTGGAGGCGCTGTCCGAGTGGACCCAGCGGATCGCCGACGTGCTGCTGCTCGGCGTCGGCCTCAACCAGGCCATCGTGACCAGCCGCCGCACCGCCCCCGCCGCCCTGGAGGAGGAGATCGGCGAACTGGCCGCCCGGCTGCAGGCCCGCTGGCGGCCCGAGGAGGCGCTGCACGCCTTCGCGGACAGCCTGGCCGACGCCACCGCCGACAAGGTGCTCGCCGCCCTCGTGCTGCGCGCCGGGGACAGCGGCCCGGGCCTGGCCCGGACCCTCTCCGACATGGCCGAGTCGGTGCGCGAGGAGGTCCGCCAGCGCCGCGCCATCGAGGCCGACCGGGCCAAGCACCGCACCACCATCCGCTGGCTGGTCGGCATCATCGTGCTGGTCGTCACCGTCGGCTCGTTCAACAGCGAGTACACCCGCCCGTACGGGACCTTCCTCGGCCAGATCGTGCTGGCCGTGGTCGCCGCCCTGTTCGTCGCGATCATCGCCTGGATGCGGGCGCTGGCCGCGCACCCGCCGGTGCCCCGGCTGCTCGCCCCGGACCGGCGCAGCAAGGGCGGGCGCCGCCCCGGCCCGGCGGCGGGTCACGGGTCCGAGCCGGAGTCGGCCGAGCAGCTCGGGGAGGTCCGGTGATCTCCCCCTGGTCCGTGCTGGCCGGCGCCGTCGCGGCCGGTGGCATCGCCCTGCTGGTCGCCGAACTGCGGCCCGCCCCACCGGACCTGCGCCAGGCGCTGGACCGGCTGCACCGCGCCCCGGCGGACCGCGAACCCGACCCGGACGAGCGGCCGCGCTGGTACGACCGGATCGGCGAACGCTCGCTCACCCTGCGCGGGGTGACGATCCCGCGCCGCGAGCTCGCCCTGATCGGCCGCACCCCGGCCCGGTTCATGGTGCACAAGCTGCTGTTCGCCGCGCTCGGCCTGGTGCTGCCCGCCTACCTGGGCGCGATGGCGGTGCTGGTGGACGTCGGCCTGCCCTTCGCCCTGCCGCTGGTCGCCGGGCCGCTGCTGGCCGGGCTGCTCTGGTTCGTCCCGGACGGGGTGGTGCGCGGGGAGGCCAAGGAGGCCCGCACCGAGTACCTGCACGGCATCGCCGCCTACCTGGAACTCGTCGCCATGGAGCGGGCCGCCGACTGCGGCCCCGCCGAGGCGCTGCGCCGGGCCGCCTCGGTCGGCCAGGGCGCGGTGTTCCGGCGGATCCGCGACGCGCTGGAGCGCGCCGCCACCGACCGGCTCCCGCCCTGGGCCGGACTCGACGCGCTGGCCGAGGAGTTGGGCCTCACCCCGCTCCAGGACGTGGCCGACATCATGCGGCTGTCCGGCACCGACGGCGCCGCCGTGTACGACACCCTGCGGGCCCGCGCCAAGGGCCTGCGCGGCGAACTGCTGGCCGAGGACCTCGCCCGCGCCAACGCCGACAGCGAACGGATGGTCGCGCCGGGGGCCGCCCTGACGCTGCTGATGACCGTCCTGATCGTCTTCCCCGCGCTCCACCAGATGCTCAACTGACCTTCACCAGTGAGCAGCTGACACCACACCTCACCCCTGGAGAAACCCCGATGACCGTACGACTCGCCCAGCTGGCCGGCC
The DNA here is from genome assembly GCF_040303245.1 of Kitasatospora sp. NPDC096077. Lineage (NCBI taxonomy): Bacteria > Bacillati > Actinomycetota > Actinomycetes > Kitasatosporales > Streptomycetaceae > Kitasatospora > Kitasatospora sp. NPDC096077. The sequence goes on from NZ_JBEOSV010000009.1 coordinate 66,874, forward strand.
GGGTGCTGCGGCCCGTCCTGCTGCCCGTGCAGTTCGCGCTGCTGCTGTTCACCCTGCGGCTGGGCCGGCTGCGGGCCGCCCGGGCGCGCGGCGACCGCGGCGCCATCAGCATCGAACTCGCCCTCGCCATCATCGCGTTGGTGTTCGTCGCGGGTGCCGTGGCGACCGCGCTGTACCTGTTGAAGGACAAGGTGGTCACCAAGGTCGAGCAGGACCCGAACCTGCCCGGTGGTGCCGGCGGCGCGGGCGGCGCCTCCAAGTGACCGCCCTGCTTCGCCTGCTCCGCCGTCGCGGCGACCGGGGATCGATGAGCCTCAGCCTGGCCATCGTCTTCCCGGTCGTCCTGCTGCTCCTGCTGCTCGTCGTCCAGGCCGCGCTGATCTGGTACGACCGGCAGGTCGCGCTCACCGCCGCCCGCGAGGGCGTGGACGCCGGCCGGGTGCAGGGCGACACCACGGAGCAGACGAAGGACGAGGCCGCCCGGCGGCAGGCCCGGGACTTCCTGGACCGCCAGGGCCTGACCTCGTACCAGGTGGGCACCGACGGCAGCACACCGGAGACGATCAGGGTCACGGTGGAGCTGACGCCCCCGCTGCTGATCCCCGGGCTCAACGGGCCGAGCGTGCGCCAGTACGCCGAGGCGCCGCGTGAGCGCTTCGTCCCGCCGGTGGTGGCGCCGTGAGACGCGCGGGCGCCGTGAGACGCGCGGGCGTCGGGAGCAGCGGGGGCGTCGGGGGCGCTGAAGGTGTCGAGGGTGTCGAGGGTGTCGACCGGTCCGGGTGGTGGCGCCGGCCGCGTCGCCCGGACCGGGGCGGGATCGCGATCGAAGCGGCGATCGTGGTCCCGGGCGTGGTCGGGCTGGTCCTGCTGGCGATCGCCGCCGGGCGGGTGCAGACCACGGCGGGCACGGTGGAGGCGGCGGCCCGCGCCGGGGCCCGGACCGGCTCGCTGCAGCGCAGCGTCGCCGGGGTGGACCAGCCCGCGCGGGATTCCGCCCTCGCGACGCTGCGCCAGCAGGGCGTGTCCTGCGGCAACCAGAACGTCCAGGTCGCCCAGGGCGAACTGGACCTTCCGGGCGGCCCGGTGGCGACCGTCAAGGTCACCGTGGACTGCGACGTCGAGCTGGTCGACCTGCTCGGCGGACCGTCCGGTCTGCCCGTGACGAAGCACCTCCGCGGGGAGTTCACCTCCGTGATGGACCGCTACCGCGGCACATGACGGCGGCAACCGGCGGCGCGCGGGCCGCAACGGGCGCGGCAGGGGGATTGGGGACGGCCCGCGCGGGGGAGACGCAAGCGGAGAGCGCTCGGGGGATGACGCAACGGCACCGAGTGGCGCCCGGTGGGGAGCCGGTGGGGAGACATCGTGCGGATCGGGGGGAGGGGATGCGAGTGCTGAGTCGGCTGCGGGGCCGTGCTCCGCGCCGCCCGGCCGGGCGGCGGTCGGACCGGGGCGCGGTCGCCCTCTTCGTCGCGATCTGCGCGGCCTACCTGGTGCTCGTCATCGCGCTGGTGATCGACGCGGGCGGTCGGCTGCGGGTCGCCGAACGCACCGACGCCTGCGCCCAGGAGGCCGCACGGGTCGGTGGACAGCAGCTCGACCAGGCGGCGGTGCTCCAGGGGAAGGGCTTCAAGGTCCGGCAGGACTATGTCCGACAGGCCGCCGACGCCTACCTGAAGTTCTGCGAACTGCGGGCCGGCGACGTCGAGTTCTCCGATGACGGCAAGGTCGTCACGGTCACCGTGCAGGCCGACTACCGGCCGGTCCTGCTGGGCGCCCTCGGGGAGCGGAAGGTAACGGGCAGGGGCAGTGCGACCCTCGTCCACGGAGTCGAGAAAGCGGAGACCGACTGATGGCCGCGCCACGTGCCAAGGACCAGGCCCGTACTGCCCAGACCCGTACCGGCCCGGGCGTGACCGGCTCGGGTGGATCCGGTTCCAGGAGGACCGGTCCGGGCGGATCCGGTTCGAGTGGATCCGGTTCGGGTGGGACCGGTTCGGGCGGGAGCGGGAAGGGCGGGCGGCGAAGCGTGAGAGGGCACGCCCGGCCCGGGCGCCGGGCCGGCCGCGGCGGTGCGCTGATCGCCGCGCTCGGCGCGCTGGTCACCCTGCTCGCCCTGCTGTTCGGCGTCCCCGCCCTGCTGCTGTACGGCACCCAGGCGGTCGCCTCGATGGGCGACGTCGCGTCCGGCGGGGTGGGCGAGGCGCTCACCAGTCCGGACGACGGGCGGCTGTTCCTCTGGCTGCTGGTGGTGGTCGGCTGGCTGGCCTGGGCGTGCTTCGCGCTCTCCGTCCTGCTGGAGATCCCGGCTCAGCTGCGCGGCCGGATCGCCCGCCGCATCCCGGCCTTCGGCTGGAGCCAGCGGATCGCGGCCGGGCTGGTCGGCTCGGTGCTCGCGCTGCTTCCGGTGGCCGGATCGGCCTTCGCCGCGGTGCCGGAGCTGGCCCACACCCCGGTCGCCCAGGCGCAGTTGAGCCCCGGCGTGCAGCGGGCGGCGCTGCCCGCCGCGGCCTCGGCGCCGGCGCTGGCCCCGGCGGCGGACCAGCACCCCACCTACACCGTGCGGGACAGCCGTCCGGCCGACAGCCTGTGGTCCATCGCGGAGCGCCAACTGGGCTCCGGAGAGCGCTGGGTGGAGATCGCCAAGCTCAACGAGGGCCGGGCGATGGGGGATTCGGGCAGCACGTTCGACGCGGAGCGGCCGATCCAGCCCGGCTGGGAGCTGTTGATGCCGGCGGACGCCAAGCCGGACGGGGCGCAGCCCCAGGCCCAGACGCCCGCACCGGACCAGGCCCAGGCCCCGGCCCCGGCCCCGGCTCCCGAGCAGGGCCAGGGCGAGGCTCCGGCCGCGGCCCAGGTGCCGCAGGCCGGGACGGAGCCGGCGCCGAGCGGGCAGAAGACGGTGACCGTGCGGTCCGGGGACAGCCTGTCGGCCATCGCCCAGCGGGAGTTGGGGGACGGCGAGGCCTGGCCGAAGCTGTTCGAGGCGAACAAGGGCGTGCAGGCCCCGGACGGTGAGCGGCTGACCGATCCGGACGTGCTGGAACCGGGGATGGTGCTCACCGTCCCGGGGACGGCCGCGCCGACCCCCGCCCCCGCCCCCGCGCCCGCGTCCGGTTCGGGCTCCGGGGCCGCTGCCGATCCGGCGCCCGCTCCCGCGGCCACGCCCGCGCCGGCCCCGGCGACCCAGGCCCCGGCGACCCAGACCCCGTCGGCGCAGGCCTCCGCACCGTCCCAGGCGCCCGCCCACACCCCCGCCCCCGCCCCGGTCGCGCACGCCGAACCGGCACCCAGCGACGACTACAGCGTCGCGCTCGGCGCCTCCACCGTGGGCGTCCTGCTGGCCGCCATCATGGTCGGCACCGTCGCCTACAAGCGCGGCACCCAGCTGCGCGCCCGCCGCCCCCGGCACCGCATCGCGATGCCCGACGCCGAGGCCGCCGCCTTCGAGAACGAGCTGCTGGTCCGCCAGGACCAGGCCGGCCTGGAGCTGCTGGACCGCGCCCTGCGCACCCTGGCCCGCAACGTCGTGCGCGGCGGCAAGCGGCTGCCCGCGATCGTCGCGGCCCGGATCACCCCCGACCACACCATCGAGCTGCACCTGTCCGGCCCGGCCACCCCGATCTCGCCGTTCCGCGCGGCGCACGCCGCCAACGTCTGGTGGTGCAGCGACGAATCCGGCGACCTGCTGAACCCCGCCCAGGCCCGCAAGACCGCCGCGCCCTACCCCGCGCTGGTCACCCTGGGCACCTCGCCGGACGGATCGGTGGTGCTCGCCGACCTGGAGGCGGTCCGGCTGCTCCACCTGTCCGGGCACCCCGACGACGCCCGCGACGTGCTGCGCACCCTCGCCATCGAGCTCGCCCACAGCCCGCTGGCCGACAAGCTCCACCTGCACCTGGTGGACCTCGCCGAGGAGGTGGCGATCACCGGGCCGGCCGCCGAGCGGATCCACCGCCACCCCACCCTGGAGGCCGCGTTGGCCGCCCTCGGCCCGCGCACCGCCAAGGCCCGCGCCACCCTGGTCGCGGCCGAGGCCACCAGCCCGCGCGAGGCCCGCAGCCGGGGCCAGGCGGACGAGTCCTGGGTGCCGGAGATCGTGCTCTGCGCCCAGCAGCCCGGCGGCGACACCCCGGCCGAACTCGGCCGCCTGCTGGACGCCCGCCCGCGCACCTGCGTCGCCGTCATCACCCGTGCCCCGGAGCGCGGCACCGGACCGGTGGCCCGCTGGACGCTGCCGACCACCGGCCAGGCCGCCGTTCCCGGCCTGCACCTGACCGTCGAGCTCCAGCGGCTGGACGACCACCAGTACGACCAGGTCGCCGAGTTGCTCCGGGCCGCCGACGACACCACCCAACACCCGGCGCCCGCCTGGACCCTGGACGGCCCGGGCCTCGACCCGGACCTGGACGAGGACCCCGACACCACCGAACTGCCGCTCACCGTACCGGTCCTGGCCGCCGTCGGCGCTCCGGGTGCGACGGTCGAGGAGGGGACGGAGCCGGCCGCCGGACCCCGGCTGCTGGCCCGGGTCATCGGGACCGGCGCCAGCCCCTTCGCGGGCACCGACCCGGTCTCGCCCGTGCCCGTGCCCGCTCCGGTGCCGACCGCTGCTCCCGTACCGGTTCCGGTGCCGACCTCGGCCGGTCCGGCGCGGTTCGCCGTCAACGGGCAGGGGCGTCAGGCGGCCACCGGGACCGAGCAGCCCGCCGACGAGGCCACCCGTGACCTGAGGCGGCCGGCCGAGCCCGACGGGACGGGCGCGCCCGCCGAGGCGACCGAGCCCGCGGCAACCGCCGGAACGGCCGCAACGGCCGGTACCACCGCAGCCACGGGACCCGCCGGTACGGCCGGGACCGCCGAGGCGGCCCCGACGACGGCGGAGGCACCGGTCGTGGTGGCCCCGGTCCAGCCCGTACGGCCGGTGGCCCCGCAGCCGCCCGTGCTGCCCCCGGCACCCGCCGTGCCCGTCCTGCCGCCGGCGACCGCCGAGCCGGCGCCGACGCACCAGAGCGCCTCCGCGCCCACCGGTGTCGACCCGCGCGTCCCGGCCCGGCCGGAGCCCGCGCCGGAGCCCGGCCCGGCGGCCGCCGCCCCGGTCGCCCGGACCACCCCCGGCCGCAGCGACAGCGACGACCTGCTGGCCATCCTCCGCTCCCCGGAGGCGCACTCGCCGCGCAACGCCCCCCGGATCCGACTGCTCGGCCCGGTCGACGTGGCCGGCACCCCCGGCGCGGTCGAACCGGGCGCGCTGGGCCGGCTCACCGAGCTCGCCGTCTACCTCGCGCTGCGCCCGGGCGCCGACCACCAGGCGCTCGACCACGACCTCCACCCGGGCGCCGCGCACCTCGACCCGCACCCCACCACCGCCGACGCCAGGAGCCCGCTCCCGGCCAAACTCGCCGACCTGGCGGCCTGGTTCGGCAGCTCGCCGGAGGGCCGCGTCTACCTGCCCACCGAGTCCACCGAGGGCTACGCCTTCGCCCCGGCCGTCACCTGCGACTGGGACGAGTTCCGCAGCCTCTACCGGCGCGGCATGCGCAGCACCAGCGCGACCGCCGACGCCGCCCTCGCCCACGCGCTGGCCCTGGTCCGCGGCGCCCCGTTCGCCGAGGCGCCGCCGGCCTCGTACGGCTGGGCCGAGGCGGAGCGCCAGGACATGATCGCGGCGATCGTCGACACCGCCCACGAACTCGCCGCCCGCCGCCTCCAGTACGGCGACCACCGCAGCGCCGAGGCGGCCGTCTTCCGCGGTCTGGCCGTCGCCCCGGACGTCGAACTCCTGCACCGGGACCTCTTCTACGCCTACGCCTCGGCCGGCGCGCGCGACCAGCTCCTGCGCGCCGTCAACCGCCTCGACGCGCTGAGCCGCCGGACCGGCCGGGACCTCGACGCCGACACGGTCGCCCTGCTCCGCGACCTACTGGCCGGCTCCTGACCCGGCTCGGCAGGGAGGTGGTGGCCCGGGTGGACGTCCCGGCCGGATGACGTGGCCAAGTCGGCGATGGCCGCCGCGACTTGGCGGCGGTCCGACGGTGAACACTGCGGCCGGTCCGGGACGCGCCCGGGTCAGACCGTCCGCAGCCAAGCGTCGAGGGCGGCGAAGTCGGTCCCGGTGAGGCCGACTTGGGGATCGACGCGGTGCAGCAGTGCGGGCGCGGGGGAGTGGGCCCGGACCCAGCGGCGGTCGGCCGGGGTGATCTCGTCGTCCACCCAGGCGAACGGGCGCCCGCCCGCCCGGGCGACCAAGGTACGGGTCTTCCAGTGCAGTTGGGCGCCGCCCCCGGTGCCTCCGTTCGGCACGCCCGGTTGATCCGGTTGATCCGGTTCGTCCGTGACCGGCCAGTCCACGTACGGCAGGTGCGGCAGGCCGAGCCGGGGCGCGAGGCAGGCGTCGGCGTCCGTCAACCAGGTGGTGGCCCAGACCAGTTCGCAGGGCAGGCGGAGCAGCCGCGGTCCGAGGCCCGGATCGACCCGGGCCACCAGCGGATTGCCCCCGGTCGGGCCCGGGAACTCGGGGTGGCCGCCGGGGGGTGGGGCGCCGAAGGGGATGAGCGGTCCGTCGACGTCGAGGAACAGCAGGGGGAGGACGGAGCCGGTCATGACGGCACGATAGCGGCCGGTGCCGACGGTGTGGCGCGCCGATCGACCACCCGGCCTGGCTCGGGTGTGCCGCGATCTCGTAGGGTGGCGCGCACGGGACGTGGTGGCAGGCACCACGAAAGCAGGGGCATCAGACGCCGCGACAGCGGCGGGGCGGGGCGGTGACCAGAAGATGGCGGAGACGACAGCTGTTTCCGGAGGTCCCGAGCCGACCGCGGACTCGGGCCCCTGGGACGCCGTACCGCCGCCGCCCGCGCGCCAGCCCGCCGAGGAGCACCCGCCCGGGCCCGCCGCACTGTACGAACCGCCGCCCGTGCCCCCGGCCCCGCCGGTGCCGCCCACCGGGTGGACCCTCACCGGCCTGCCCGCCGCGGGCGCTGCGGCGCCGGGTGCGGCTCCGGTCGCTGCCGGGCCCGCTCCGGCCTCTCCCGCGTCGGTCTCGGCCGGCTCGGCTCCGACGGGCCCGGGCGGGCTGGGCGCGGCGCCGCGCGGCCGGATCCTGGTGATCGAGGGCGGCTACGGCAACTCCGGCCGCCGCACCTGGGGCCGGGGCGGTGCCGCCCAGGCGCCGGTGCTGTCGGCGATGCTCGCCGCCGTCTCGCCGCAGGTGCTGCTGGCCGCGGACGCGGTGGACGCCGTCCACCTCCCCGGTGCCGGTGACCCGCACACCGTCCTCGCCCACCTGCGGGCCGCCTCCCGGCACCCCGGGCCGCTGCTGGTCCACCTGGGCGGGCACGTGGTCGCGGACAAGCGCGGCGGGCAGCTGCAGCTCACCCTGCGCGACGCCAAGCAGGACGGGCTGCCCTGGCAGGCCGTCGCCGCCGAACTGAGCCACCGTCCGGCCGAGTGGCAGACCCTGGTCATCGCCGACCTGAGCGCCGACCAGAACGCCTGGCCGTACCTCCAGGGCACCGTCTCGCCGCTCAGCGAGGGCATCCCGCTGTGGGCGGTGGTCAGCCCCGACCCGGAGCAGATCGGCACCTTCACCCGGGCCCTGATCGAGGCGCTGCACGGCGGTCGCCCGGGTGCGGGCGAGGTGCTCGCCCCCGAGCAACTGCGCCAGCAGGTCTACTCGGTGCTCCGGCCGGACGTGGTCATCCTGGCCACCCACGCCCCGGACCGCCCGGTCTTCCGCAACACGGCCCGCCGGGGCGAGGCCCCGGTGGCGGAGGTGCTGCTGCCGCTGCCGGACGCGCCGCCCGTGGCGGACCTGCCGCCGGTCGCGGACGCCGTGCCGTCGCTGCCGCGCCAGGCCGAGCCGCAGGACGCCGTGGTCGAGCGGGCGGCTGCGGCTGCGGCTGCGGTCGAGGCTGCGGCTCCGGTGCCGACCACGCCGGTCGGCGGCCCGGCGAGCCTGATCAAGCCCGGTGTGCCGCCCACGCCGCCCCGGGCCTCCCGGCCGGTCAGCCTGCTGAAGCCGGGCGAGCAGCCCGCCGAGGCGGAGCCGAACGTGCGCCTGAGCAAGGGCGGCCCCGCCGACGCCGTGCCGTCGGTGGCGGAGGCCGAGTCCACGGCGGGCGTCACGCTGCGCAAGGCCCAGCCCGAGACCTCGGACACCGACGTGCTGGAGGAGGACTCCGAGGACGCCGTCGGCGGTGCCACCGAGGACGCGGCAGCGGCCGAGGAACCCCAGGACGAGGTGCCGGTGGACGAGGTGCCGCAGGACGCCGTCCCGGAGGACGAGGTGCCGCCGGACGCCGTCCCGGAGGACGAGGTGCCGCCGGACGTCGTTCCCGCGGACGAAGTGCCGCAGGACGAGGTCCCGACGGACGCCGTCGCGGTCGGGGACGCGGTGCCGTACGACGTGCCGCCCCCGCCGCCCGCTCCGGCCGCCGTCGCGCCGCGCGAGGACTACCGCGAGGTCATCGGACGGATCGTCCGCAGCGCCGACGCGGGGGACCACGCCGCCGCCACCGATCTCGCCTTCGCCCTCGAACTGGAGGCGATCGCCGAGCACGGGGCCGTCTCCGAGCCGGTCCTTCAGGTGCGCCAGGTGCGCGCCCACGTCTGCCGGCTCGCGGGCCGAACCGCCGAGGCGGCCGACATCTACCGCGAGGTCGCCCTGACGCTGCTCCGCTCGCAGGGGGCGGACCACCCGGAGACCCAGCGGGCGGCCACCAACGCCGAAGCCTGCTGGCGTTCGATCGCCGACCGGGCGGAGGCCCTCCGGATCGCGCCGGAGATCATCGAGCTGCGGGCCTTCCTCCCGGGCCCCGACAACCGCAAGCTCCGCGCCGCCGAGCGCTATCTCGCGCAGCTGGCCGCCACTCCGGCGGCGGCCGACCAGGCCTGAGCCCGGTCGGCCGGTAAGGCGCCGACGACCGCTGTCCGGCGGCCAGTTGGCGGCGAACAGCGAACAGCTGACAGAAAACAGCTGACAGAAAACAGACGACAGAAAACAGCGAACGGATAACAGATGTTGAAATCTGTCATCCGTTCGCTGTTACTTGTCAGCCGTCATGCATCGACCAGCCGCGACTGCTTACTGCTCGTCGCCCTGGCTGTTGTCGTCGCCCTGGATGTCGCCGGCGAGCGCGTGGACGAACTTGGCGCCGTCGATGGTGCCCAGGCCGCTCGCGAGGTCGTAGCCCTCGGTCGCGTTGTAGCCGGTGACGCCGCCCCAGCCGTTGTCGCCGTCCTTGACGTCGACGATGCCGCTCCACTTGCTCGGGAGCAGGCTCAGGCCGTACAGGCTCGGGTTGATCTGGCCGAGGCGGTGGCCGGCCAGCTGGTCGGCGAGCGCGACGATGCCCGAGAACAGCGGGGTGGCCTCGCTGGTGCCACCGGTGAGGTGCCAGCCGACCGCGGTCGGGTCGTAGGACTCGTAGGTCCAGGCGGCGCCGTCGACGGCCGCGCTCATGCTGATGTCGGGCGTGCCGCGGTGCTCACCGGTGACGTCCGCGACGCCGGCCTGGTACCACGGGCGCTGGAAGACGCCCGAGACGCCACCGCCGCCGGCGCCGGACTTGTCGTGCCACACCTTGTCGGCCGCGGTGCGGTTGCCGTTGTCGTCCAGGGTCAGCTGGGTGCCGCCGATCGAGGTGACCAGCGGGTCCGAGGACGGCCAGGAGTTGACCTTGAACGGGTACAGGTCGGTGCCGTTGGACTGCGAGTCGGTCGCGCCGTTGTCGCCGGAGGCGCCGAGGACGGTGACGTTGCGCCCGGCGGCGGCCTTGAAGGCGTAGCGCAGGTCGGTCAGCGACTTGAAGTCGCCCTTGTCGTAGCCCGGGAAGGTGTTCTCGGTGGCGCCGAAGCTCTGCGAGATGACGTCGCCGACGCCCTTCTTGATGAGGTCCTTCTCGGCGTCCATCATCTCGGGCAGGCCGGTGGTGCCCTCGGTCTCGGCGACGCCGGTCTCGACCAGGACGATGTGGGCGTCGGGGGCGATCGCGTGGGCGTACTCGACGTCCAGGGTGGTCTCGCCGGCCCAGCCGGTGTGGTCGGAGTTCTTCGGGTCGAAGACGGGGACGTTGCCCCACTTGCGGACCTCGACCTGGGTGTCCTTCAGACCCCACTGCTTGTCGAAGACCTCCAGGTCGTGCTGGATGGTCGGCGAGCCGAAGGAGTCGACGATGACGATCGTGCGGCCCTTGCCGGTGATGCCCTCCTTGTACAGCGGCGCCAGGTTGTAGGCGGTCTGGTACTGGAGCGGCGAGTAGCAGTGGATGCCGACCTGGCTGACGCACTGGGTGGTGGTCAGCGGCACCGGGTGCGAGGTGGCGAGGTGGTGGCCGAAGGAGGCCGGGCGGACGTGGACGCCCGAGTAGTCGTACGCGGGGGCGGCGGTCGCGGCGCCGACGGCCGGTACCGCGATGGTGCCGGCGGTGAGGGCGGTGGCCCCCACGGCGAGCAGAGCCAGGGCACGGCGGAGGGTGGCGGGGCTGCCCATGGGACTCCTTGGGACGCAGAGAGCCCGACCAGGTCCGGTCGGGTCGGTTCGGACATCCCATCGAGAGCCGCATGATCATGCCATAGTCATTTGGTGGGGTCACCCGACCGGGCCCATGGTCATGATCGGCTACGCGAAAAGGTAAAGGCCGTCCCAGGGAAAAGTAACCACCCACCTGGGACGGCCATGTGATGACACGTCAGTAATATTCAATGAATATTAACCGTATCTACCCAGCGCCCACGCATCTCAAGCGGACCGCCCGGAGACGCCCGGGACGGACCCGGGCAACCGGAGTGAGCCGGAGCGAGCCGGGCAAGTCCGAGCAAGCCGGAGCAAGTCGGAGCTACCGGGCCCCGCCGTTGACGTACAGCGTCTGGCCGCTGACGTACGAGGCCTCCTCGCTCGCCAGGAAGGCCACCACCGAGGCGACCTCCTCCGGCTGACCGACCCGGCGCAGCGGCGTCCGGGCGGCCACCTCGGTCTGGTGGTCCTCGGCGGTGGCGCCGACCCGTTCGGCGGTGGCGGCCGTCATCGGGGTGGCGATGTAGCCGGGGGCGACGGCGTTGACGTTGATGTTGAACGGCCCGAGCTCGATCGCCAGGGTGGCGGTGAGCCCCTGGATGCCGGCCTTGGCGGCCGCGTAGTTGGCCTGGCCCCGGTTGCCGAGGGCGGAGCGCGAGCTGAGCGAGACGATCTTCCCGTACTTCTGCGCCACCATGTACTTCTGCGCCACGTGGCTGCAGTTGTACGCGCTGGTCAGGTTGACCGTCAGGACGGCGTCCCAGTCGGCCTTGGGCATCTTGAAGAACAGGTTGTCCCGGGTGATCCCGGCGTTGTTCACCAGGACGTGCAGCCCGCCGAGTTCCTCCACGACCAGGGCGAACACCGCGTCGACGGCGTCGTAGTCGGCCACGTCGCAGCCGTAGGCCCGGGCGGTGCCGCCCTTGGCGGTGATCTCGGCGACCGTCCCGGCCGCCCGGTCGGCGGTCAGGTCGACCACCGCGACGGTCGCGCCCTCCTCCGCCAGCCGCCGGGCGGTGGCCGCACCGATGCCCTGCGCCGCGCCGGTCACCACGGCGACCTTCCCCGCGAAACGTGCCATGCCGCTTCCTCCTTCGTTCACTGGAGACTCCCCGGATGCTCCGGGCTCATTCCGGGCTCATTCGGAGCCCTTGCCGGGACCCGCTGGTCCCTTCCGGGACTCAGACGTGCTCGACCAGCACGGCCGTACCCTGCCCCACGCCCACGCACATCGTGGCCAGACCGCGCCGGGCGCCGGTGCGGCGCATGCGGTGCAGCAGGGTGGTGAGGATGCGGGCGCCCGAGCCGCCCAGCGGGTGGCCGAGGGCGATCGCCCCGCCGCTCGGGTTGACCACCTCGTCGGCCCGCTCCGGGCTGAACCCGATGCCGTCGGCGGAGGCCAGCGCCTGGGCGGCGAAGGCCTCGTTCAGCTCGGCGGTGTCCAGGTCGGCGAGGCTCCACCCGGCCCGTCCGAGCACCTTGGCGGTGGCCGGCACCGGCCCGATGCCCATCACGTCCGGGTGCACCCCGGCCGAGGCCCCGGCCACGTACCGGCCGAGCGGCTGCAGTCCGAGGTCGTGCAGCGCCTCCTCGCCGACCAGGAGCAGCCCGGCCGCGCCGTCGTTCATCGGCGAGGCGTTCCCGGCCGTGACGGTGCCGCCGGGGCGGAAGGCGGGCTTGAGGCGGGCCAGCTTCTCCAGGCTGGTGTCCTCGCGGATGCCCTCGTCCTGGCTCACCGTCACGCCGTCCGGCCGCTCGACCGGGACCAGCTCGGCGTCGAAGTGCCCGTCCTTGCGGGCGGCGGCGGCCCGCTGGTGGCTGCGCAGCGCGAAGGCGTCCTGGCGCTCGCGCCCGATGCCGTACCGGCCCGCCACCTCCTCGGCGGTCTCGCCCATGCTGAGCACGCCGTGCAGTTCGGCCATCCGCGGGTTGGTGAGCCGCCAGCCGAGCCGGGTGTCGAAGGTCTCGATCCGGTGCGGCAGCGCCTCGTCGGGGCGGGGCAGGACGAACGGCGCGCGGGTCATCGACTCGCAGCCGCCGGCCAGCACCACGTCCGCCTCGCCGGAGCCGATGGCCCGGGCGGCGAGGGTGACGGCCTCCAGGCCGGAGGCGCAGAGCCGGTTGACGGTGGCGCCGGGGACGATCTCCGGCAGGCCGGCCAGCAGGACGGCCATCCGGGCGGCGTTGCGGTTGTCCTCGCCGGCCTGGTTGGCGGCGCCCCAGTAGACGTCGTCGATCCGGGCCGGGTCGAGGGCGGGTACGTCGGCGAGCAGGGCCCGCAGCACGGTGGCCGAGAGGTCGTCCGGCCGGACCGTGGCGAGCGCTCCGCGCAGCCGGCCGATGGGTGTGCGGCGGGCGGCGGCGAAGTAGACAGGACGCACGTCGTGCTCCTTCTATCGGATGTTCGGGCTGTCTGGTGTTCGGGGTGTCCGGGTGTTCGGGGTGTCCGGTGTTCGGGTTCTCCGGTGTCCGAGCGCGGGCGCCCGGGGGTAAACGGAGCGGCTCAGAAGGCGTTGACGCCGGTCAGGGCGCGCCCGATGAGCAGCTGGTGGATCTGGCTGGTGCCCTCGTAGAGGGTCATCACCCGGGCGTCGCGCAGGTACTTGCCCACGGGGTACTCGTCGATGAAGCCGTAGCCGCCGAACACCTGGAGCGCGTTGTTGGCGGCCCGGACGGCGGCCTCGCTCGCGTACAGCTTGGCGACGGAGGACTCGGTGGCGAACGGGAGCCCGCGGTCGATGTGGTCGGCGACCTTCCAGGTGAGCAGCCGGGCCGCCTCGACGTCCACCGCGATGCCGGCCAGCAGTTCCTGGACGAGCTGGTGCGAGGCGATCGGCTTTCCGAACTGCTCGCGCTCGCCCGCGTAGCGGACGGCGGCCTCCAGGCAGGCGCGGGCGATACCCACGCAGCCCGCCGCGACCGACATCCGCCCCTTGGCCAGTGCGGCCATCGCCACCGTGAAGCCCTTGCCGAGCTCGCCGAGCCGGGCGCTGTCCGGCACCCGGACGCCGTCCAGGGCGAGTTCGGCGGTGGCCTGGCCGCGCAGGCCGAGCTTGCCGTGGATCTCGGTGCGGCCGAAGCCGGGCAGGTCGGTGGGGACCAGGAAGGCGGTGATCCCCCGGTGGCCCTGCTGTTCGGGGTGGTCGCCGCCGGTGCGGGCGAAGACCAGGGCGACGTCGGCCCAGGTGCCGTTGGTGATGAAGGTCTTGGCGCCGGTGATCAGCCAGTCGCCGCCGTCGCGCACCGCCCGGGTGGTGAGGTGGGCGGCGTCCGAGCCGGTGCCGGGTTCGGTGAGCGCGAAGCAGGCGAGGGCCTCGCCGGAGGTGAGCCGGGGCAGCCAGTGCCGCTTCTGCTCCTCGGTGCCGAAGCCGTTGATCGACTTGCCGACCAGGCCGAGCGAGACCGAGACGATCCCGCGCACGGCCGAGTCGCCGCGCCCGAGTTCCTCCAGCACGAGGCAGTACGCGAGGTGGTCGCCGCCGCTGCCGCCGTACTCCTCGGGGATGGTCAGGCCGAGGAAGCCGACCTTCCCGAGTCTGCCGATGATCGCGCGGTCGACCTGTTCGGCGCGGTCCCACTCGGTGGCGTACGGAACGATCTCGCGGTCGGTGAACGCGGCGGCGAGGTCCCGGACGGCGCCCTGTTCCTCGGACAACTCCAGATTCATAACGGTGCCACCCAGTTAAACTAGCGCTGCAAGTTTTACTGGGACTGTAGCCCCGACCCGCCCGCACTGGGAAGGGGCACCTGCCAGAATCGGTCCCCGCCCCACCCGACCGGAGGTAGCGACCCGATGGCCCGCCCGCGCACCCCGCTGCTCAGCCGCGAGCGCATCGTCGCCGCGGCTCTGCGGCTGATCGACGACGAGGGCTCGGAGGCCCTCTCCACCCGTCGCCTCGCCGCCGAGCTCTCGGTCAGCGGCCCGTCGCTCTACAACCACTTCGCCACCAAGGACGAGCTGCTGGACGCGGTGGTGGACAGCGTCATCGGCGAAGTCGACCTGTCGATGTTCGACGGCCGGGACACCCCCTGGCCGCAGGCGCTGCGCGACTGGGCGCGCTCCTACCGCGCCGCGCTGGCCGCCCACCCCAACATCGTCCCGGTGCTCGCCCAGGGGCCGGGGCGCCGGCCCAACGCGCTGCGCCTGGCCGACGCCGTGTTCGGGCACCTGGTGGACGCCGGGTGGCCGCGCGGCCAGGCCACCCGGATCGGCGCGCTGATGCGCTACTTCGTCACCGGCTCCGCGCTGGCCTCCTTCGCGGCCGGGTTCCCGGCCGACGCCGAGGTCTACGACGCGGCCGACTACCCGCACCTCGGTGAGGCGCACCGGCTCGCCGGGCACCGGGGGACGGTCGACGAAGGCGCCTTCGAGACCGGGTTGGAGGCACTGCTGGACGGGCTCGTCCTGCGCTTCGAGCGCCTGGCCGCCCGCCCCCAGGGGGCCTGACCCACCGGCGGTCCCCGACCTTCCGGCGGTCCCCGACCTTCCGACGGTCCTACGGTCCTACCAGGGCTCGCGGGCCAGGAAGGCCGGCCGCTGCTCCTCGTCCACCGGGTCGTAGTACCGGTGGTAGACCGGGGTCAGCCCGCCCGAGACCGGGGGCACGATCCAGCTCCAGTCGGCCGGGGTCGGACGGCCGAGCCGCCGCTCCTGGGCGACGTGCTTGAGGAAGCGCTCCGACTCGGTGTGGTGGTCGGCGACGGTCACCCCGGCCTCCTGGAAGGAGTGCAGCACCGCGATGTTGAGCTCGATCAGGGCGCGGTCGCGCCAGAGGGTACGTTCGCTGGAGGTGTCCAGGCCCAGCCGCTCGGCGACGGTGCCCAGCATGTCGTAGCGGTCGGCGTCGGCGAGGTTGCGGGCGCCGATCTCGGTGCCCATGTACCAGCCGTTGAACGGCGCGGTGGGGTAGCGGACGCCGCCGATCTCCAGCGTCATGTCGCTGATCGCGGGCACCGCGTACCAGCGCAGCCCGAGCTCGGCGAACCAGCCGTGCTCGGGGTGGCTCAGCGGCACCTCCAGGGTGGTGTCGTCCGGCAGTTCGTACCAGTGCGGCCGCTCGCCGGGGCGCTCCTGGACCAGCAGCGGCAGCGGCTCGAAGCGGTCCTCGGCGCACTTCCAGCCGAGCTCGCGGGCCCGGGCGGTGAGCGCGGCGCCCGCCGGGTCGCCGACCACGGCACCGTCGGCGTCGTGGTGCCCGGCGTAGCGGACCAGTTGCTGGTTGAGGATCCGCGCGGCCGGGCGGCCCGGGCGGTCGGGGGCGAACACCGAGACCACCGGGCGGATCCGGCCGCCGTTGCCCGCCACCCGCAGGTGCTCGAAGCACTCGGCGGCGATGTCGTCGGGGGAGGACAGGTGGCGCAGGTCGCGGACCACCAGGCTGCGCCAGTACAGCCGGCCGATGCAGCGGGCGGCGTTGCGCCAGGCGAGCTTGGCGCCGTAGGCGAGTTCCTCGGGGGTGTGCCGGTAGCTGCCGGTGCGGTCGATCTCCTCCCGCACGGCGCGCAGCCTCGACTCCGGGTCGCCGGCGGCGGGTTGCTCGTGGTGGAACTGGCGGATGAACCCGGCGGCCTGGTCGGGGTCGGTGAACGGCGGTGGGGCGGGCGGAAGTTGGCTGACCGGTGACACGGGAGCCGGGGTCGGCGGCGATTGGCGGACCGGTGGCACGGAGGCCGATGGCATGAAGGCCGGTGGCACGGAGGCCGGTGGCATGAAGGCCGGCCCGGTGTGGGCGTGGGCGTACGGACAGCCGCCGCTCGGGGCGGTGGTGGTTCTGCGGGTGCGGAGCCGGTTGAAGATCAAGGACACATCCCTCCTGCCGAACAGGAGTACCGGAGGTGCTCGGACCGCCGCAGAGAGTGAACGATTCGGCCCCCGCACCCGCGCTCAGCGCGCTAGGGTGCGGGGGCCGAAGGTCGGATCGTACGACCGGCGGACGTGCGGCCGGTCAGCCCATGTCCTCCAGTCGGACGCCCTTGGTCTCCTTCATGAACTTCGCCACGAAGACGATCGACAGCGCCGCGAAGGCCGCGTACACCAGGTAGGTCGCCGACAGGTTCCAGCGCGACAGCGACGGGAACGACACGGTGATCACCCAGTTGGCGATCCACTGCGCGGAGGCGGCGACGGAGAGGGCGGCGGCGCGGATCCGGTTGGGGAACATCTCGCCGAGCATCACCCAGACGACCACGCCCCAGGACATCGCGAAGAACAGCACGAAGGCGTTGGCGGAGATCAGCGCGACGGTGCCCTGGAGGTCGGGCAGCGAGACGTTGTCGCCGGAGCCGGTGGCGGAGGAGAACGCCCAGCCCGCCGCGGCCAGGGTGACGGCCATACCGGCCGAACCGATCAGGGCGAGCGGCTTGCGGCCGATCCGGTCGACCAGCAGGATCGCGATCACGGTGCCGAGGATGTTGATGACCGAGCCGATGAAGCTGATCAGCAGCGAGTTGCTCTGGTCGATGCCGACCGACTGCCACAGGATCGACGAGTAGTAGAAGATCACGTTGATGCCGACCAGCTGCTGGAAGACCGACAGCCCGATGCCGACCCAGATGATCGGGAGCAGGCCGAAGCGTCCGCCGAGCAGGTCGCGGAAGCGCGGGCGGTGGTCGGAGGCGATCAGCGTCCGGATCTCGGCGATCCGGGCGTCGGCGTCCACGCCCTCGCCCTCGACCTTGGCCAGCACCGCGCGGGCCTCGTCCAGGCGCTCGGCCTGGATCAGGTAGCGCGGGGACTCGGGGATCATCGAGGACAGCACGAAGTAGACCGCGGCCGGGACGACGCAGATGCCGAGCATCCACTGCCAGGCCTCCAGGCCGAGCAGGTGGCCGCGGGTGTCGCCGCCGGCGGCGTCCGCCAGCACCCAGTTGACCAGCTGGGATATCGCGATGCCGAGCACGATCGCGGCCTGCTGGAAGGAGGCCAGTCGGCCCCGGTACTTGGTCGGCGCGACCTCGGCGATGTAGGTCGGGGCGATCACCGAGGCGATGCCGATGGCCGCACCGCCGAGGACGCGCCACAGGGCGAGGTCCCAGGGGGAGAACGGCAGCATCGAGCCGACGGCGCTGACCGCGAACAGCAGCGCGCCCGCCTTCATGACCTTGATCCGGCCGTAGCGGTCGGCGAACCGGCCGGCCAGTGCGGCACCGACCGCCGAACCCAGCAGCGCCGAGGAGACGATCAGGCCGGTCTCGCCGCTGCCGACCCCGAACTTCCCCTGGATGCCGGAGACGGCGCCGTTGATCACGGAGCTGTCGTAGCCGAACAGGAAGCCGCCGAGGGCCGCGGCGGCGGTGATGAAGACGACGAAGCCGAGGCGGCCGGGCGCGGTGGCCTCGGCCGCCCCGGAGGGCTTCTGGGTGACGCTCACGATCTGGACTCCTGGTACTCAACGCTGAGCTCGGTAGCCGAGATCGTAACCCCTATTCGTTCAAGCCTTGTACACGTGGAAGCTCAAGTTTTGCTCTGAGAATTCGTAAGGTGAACAAGCAAATTGAGCTTCCCGTAGCTTCGCGCAGCTTCCTGCGGCTTCCCATGGCTTCCCACGGCTTCCCAGGACTGGCGCCCGGCCGTTACCCCCGGGTGACCCGCTCAGGCCGGGGCGGACAGCGAGAGCCCGAACCGGCCCCCGGGGTCGGTCCACCAGTGGGTGAGCCGCAGTCCGGCCGTGGCCAGCTCCCCGGTCACCCGCTCCCGGGTGAACTTGGCCGAGACCTCGGTGCGCAGCTCCTCGCCCCGGTCGAAGTGCACCGGCAGGTCCAGGGCCGGGATCTTCACGGTCTGCGCGCGCAGCGAGCGCAGTCGCATCTCGATCCACTCCCGCTCCGGGTCCCAGAGTGCGACGTGCTCGAAGGCGGCCGGGTCGAAGTCGGCGCCCAGCTCGCGGTTGAGCACGTTGAGCACGTTGCGGTTGAACTCGGCGGTCACCCCGGCGCCGTCGTCGTAGGCGGCGACCAGTACCGCCGGGTCCTTCACCAGGTCGGTGCCGAGCAGCAGGAAGTCGCCCGGGTCGAGCGCGGAGCGCAGGTGGCGCAGGAAGACGGCGCGCTCCGGCGGCAGCAGGTTGCCGAGGGTGCCGCCGAGGAAGGCGACCAGGCGGGGGGCGCCGTCCGGGGGCAGGCCGAGCCGGGCGGTGAAGTCGGCGAGCACGCCGTGCACGGCCAGTCCGGGGTACTCGGCGGCGAGCGCGGTGCCGGCCGCGGTCAGCGCGCTCTCGCTGACGTCCACCGGGACGTAGGTCTCCAGGTCGCCGCGCGAGCGCAGCGCGTCCAGCAGCAGCCGGGTCTTCTCGGAGGAGCCGGAGCCGAGCTCGACCAGGGTGCGGGCCCGGGTGGCGGCGGCGATCTCGTCGGCCCGGGCGGCCAGGATGGCCCGCTCGGCGCGGGTCGGGTAGTACTCGGGCAGCCGGGTGATCTCCTCGAACAGCTCGCTGCCCCGGGCGTCGTAGAACCACTTCGGCGGCAGCCACTTGGGTTCGGCGGTCAGCCCGTGCCGGACGTCGTGGTGCAGCGCGGTGCTGAAGTGGTCGGCGGGCAGCAGTCGGGTGAGATCGAATGTGTCCATGACAGGGTGGTTCCTCTGTTCAGAAGATGAAGGGAGAGTGGAGGGTCAGTAGTGACTGGGGAGCTGTCGGACCCGGACGCCCGCGGCATCGACCAGCAGCAGGGAGCCGTCCGGGACGGGGGTCCAGCCCGGCTCGTCGTCGTACGGCTCGGAGGCCACCACCGTGCCGAGGCCGGGCAGCTCGCGGCGGTGCAGGGTGTCGCCCCAGGCGGTGGCGGCGATCGCGGTGCCGTCGGTGAGCAGCAGGTTGAGCCGGCCGGTGGTGTGCGCGGCGACGTCCGCCACCGTGGCCGCCAGGGCCTCGCCGAGCTCCGCGCCCCGGCGCAGCCGGTGCAGGGTCAGTGCCCACAGCAGGGCCGAGTCGCTCCGGGCCTCCAGTTCCAGCAGCTCGGCGGGCGGCAGCAGGGCGGCGAGCGCGTCCAGCTTGCCGGGCCAGCCGGCCACCGCGCCGTTGTGGCTGAACAACCAGCGTCCGGCGGCGAACGGCGCGGCCGCCGCCTCGCCCGCCGCGCAGCCCTCGGTGGCGGAGCGGACGGCCGCCAGCAGCGCCCGGGTGCGGATCACCCGGGCGAGGTCGGCGAAGGTCGCGTCGGCCCAGATCGGCCCGGCCCGGCGGTAGCGGGCGGGCAGTTCGTCGCCGTCCGCGTACCAGCCCAGGCCGAAGCCGTCCGCGTTGACCGTCCCGTACCGCTGGCTCCGGGGCGCCCAGGACTGCCGGTACAGCGCGTGCGGCGGGTGCACCAGCAGGTCCCGCGGTGCCAGTGGCTCGCCCAGGTAGGCGAGATGGCGGCACATCAGGCCCGCTCCGCGTCGCGCGCGGTGCGGAAGCCGGCGAAGATCTGCCGCCGCACGGGGTAGTCCCAGTTGCGGAAGGTGCCCCGGCAGGCGACCGGCGCCACCGCGAAGCAGCCGCCGCGCAGCACCTTGTACTCGGGCCCGAAGAAGACCTCCGAGTACTCCTGGTACGGCCAGGCCCGGAAGCCCGGGTAGGGGTGGAAGTCGCTGGCCGTCCACTCCCATACGTCGCCCATCAACTGCCGTACCCCGTAGGGGGACTGTCCCGCCGGGTAGCTGCCGGCGGCGGCCGGGCGCAGGTGCCGCTGGCCGAGGTTGGCGTGCTCGGGGCCGGGCGGGCCGTCACCCCACGGGTAGCGGCGCGAGCGGCCGGTGGCCGGGTCGTGCCGGGCCGCCTTCTCCCACTCGGCCTCGGTCGGCAGCCGTCGCCCGGCCCAGCGGGCGTAGGCGTCCGCCTCGTACCAACTGACGTGCAGCACCGGCTCGTTCGGCGGCACCGGCTCGACCGAACCGAAGCGGCGGCGCAGCCACTGGCCGTCCTCCCGCTTCCAGAACAGCGGGGCGGTCAGGTCGGCCCGTCGGCGGTGCTCCCAGCCCTCCGCGCTCCACCAGTGCGGCTGGTCGTAGCCGCCGTCGGCGATGAAGCGCTGGTAGGCGGCGTTGGTGACCGGGGTGGTGTCCAGGAAGTAGGCCGGCAGGTCGACGGGGTGCGCCGGGCGCTCGTTGTCCAGGGCCCACGGCTCGGTGTCCGTGCCCATGGTGAACGGGCCTGCGGGGACGAGGACTTCGGCCGGCAGGGTGGCCGCGTCGGCGGGTGCGGGCGGTGGCGGGGGAGCGGCCAGGGCGGGCTCGCCGGTGCGGAGCTGGTGGGTGATCAGCATCGTCTCGTCGTGCTGCTGCTCGTGCTGGGCGATCATCCCGAAGGCGAACCCGGCGTCCAGCAGCGGCGCGCCCTCCAGCGGGCTGGCGGCCAGCAGGTCCAGCACCCGGCCGCGCACCTCGTGGGCGTAGGCGCGGGCCTCGGCGGGCGGCAGCAGCGGCAGGCTGGGGCGCTCGGCCCGGGGGTGCTGGAACGCGTCGTACAGCGGGTCGATCTCCGGGTGCATCGGGTCGCGGCCGCCCACGTTGCGCAGCAGCCAGAGCTCCTCCTGGTTGCCGATGTGCGCGAGGTCCCAGACTAGCGGGGACATCAGCGGCGAGTGCTGGGCGGTGAGGTCGGCGTCCCCGACGCAGTCGGTCAGCACGGCCGTCCGGGCGCGGGCGGCCAGCAGCTCGGCGGCGATGGTCTCGCGCAGCGCCTCGGTGCCGGTGCGGCCGGCGCCGGCCGTGCCGTGCGTGGCGTCCGGGGTGCCCGGGGCGCCCGTGTGGGGTGTCCCGGGGGCGGCGGTCGGTCGGACGTCGGTCATGGTGCCTCCTCCGGAGGAGTGCGTCGGGTGCCGGTGCGCAGGGCGTCCAGCTGATCGTCGGCCGGGCAGCGGCCGCGCGCGGGGTAGCGCTCGGCGAACTCGGCGAGGGTGGCGCGCAGCCGTCCGGCGCCGGGCAGGCGGCCCAGCGCGGCGTCGGCGGCGGCGAAGCAGGTGAGCGCGGCCCGGCGCAGCTCGGGGTCGGCGACGCCCAGGGTGGCGGCGCGGAGCCAGACGTCGCTGCGCGGCGGTCGCGGGCCGGTCGGGCGGTCCAGGGGAGCCAGCGCGTCGAGCGCGGTGTCGGCGGCCACCGGGTCGTCCAGCAGCGCGGTGACCAGGGCGGTGGGCACCACCCAGCCGTCGCCGGGCTGGGCGTCGATCATCCGCAGCTCCAGGTGGCCGCGCGGGCGCACCGGCGGGAACAGGGTGGTGCAGTGGTACGTCAAGTCGGCCAGGGTGGGCGGGCGTTCACCTCCGCCGCGGATCCAGTCCCGGAAGGTCAGGCCGGGCGGCGCGGTCCACGGCTGCCCCTCCGGCCGTCGTACGCACAGGACTTCGGCGTTCAGCACGTACTGCGCCCAGGCCTCGCGCGGGTCGCCGTGGTCCGGCTCCGGGGCGAGGGTGCGGCTCGGGTCCATCCGGGACCACACGGTCTGCCGGGTGGACCGGTGACCGGTCGGTTTCCCGTCCAGGAGAGGGGAGTTGGCGAAGGCCGCGACCAGCACCGGGCCCAGTCGGTGGACCAGCTGCCAGCGCCGTTCGACCGCGTGCGGACCGGCCGCCTCGCCGGCGTCCAGGCACACCTGCACGGAGGCGGTACCGGTCATCATGACCCGGCCCCAGGGCCCGGCCGACTCGAAGAAGCGCTCCATCGCGAGGTAGCGGGGGTGGTCCAGCACCATCCGTCGGGGGCGGGCCAGCGGGTCCGTCCCGGTGCCGGTGAGTCGAAGACCCTGGGCCGCGAAGGCGGCCCGCAGGGCGGTCAGATCGCGTCGGGTGTCCTCGACGCAGGCCAGGAGGCCGGTGGCGGGCGGGGAGCTGAGCTCTACCTGTCCGCCGGGTTCGAGCGTGAGGCGCGAACCGGAGGGGAGCGAGGTGCCGTCCGGGCCGCCGAGGGGCAGCGAGTCCAGCGCGGCGTGGAGCAGTTCCGGCGGTACGGGTCGACTGGGACATCGATCGTCGTGGACGAACCACTCGACCTCGACACCCACCAGTCGGGGCGGTCCGATCTTGAAACAGACGCCCGACACGTGGCTGCGCGCCCCCGATTCGGTCAGCGGGGTCACCCCCGTCGGGGGCGGTGGTGCGCTCTGCCGGTCGGGCGGAGTGGTGCGGGATATCGGTATCACCGGACTCACCATCCTCGGGATCACGATTGCGGCCCGGTCTACCCTGCCCAGTCTGCTACGGAGCATGCGGGGGTGCTTCGCAAATATCGCGTGAATGTTCGTATCCGCAGGTCAGGGGCGTGGCGAACGGGTGAATGCGGGGATTCCGGGGTGCGGTGCGGCGGGGTTCCGCAGGCGCCCGCGACACCGGCACATGCCCGGGTCACAGCCGGTCCAGCCGCGCCAGGACGGTGTCCAGCACCCGGCCGGGCAGGGCGTAGTTGAGCCGCAGCGAGCCCGCGCCGCCCGGGCCGAACTCGGCGCCGTCGGAGGCCTCCAGACCGCAGCGCTCCAGCAGCGCCGCGCGGGCGCCGGCCGGCGGCAGGCCGAGGGCGGCGGCGTCCAGCCAGAGCAGGTAGGAGGCCTGCGGGACGGAGCGGACGGCGGGGCCGAGGCGGTCGGTCAGCCGGGTGCGGGCGGCGACGAGGTGGGCGAGCAGCGCGTCCAGCCAGGGGCCGCCCGCCCCCAGCGCGGCCCGGTGCACGGTCTGCTCCAGCAGGCCGCCCTCCCAGAGGCCGTAGCCGGCCAGGGCGTCGGTGAAGCGGGCGCGCAGGCCGGGGTCGGGGACGAGGGCGAAACTGCTGGGAATGCCGGAGCAGTTGAAGGTCTTGCCGACGGAGTTCAGGGTGACGACGGACGGCCGGTGCGCCGGGTCGGCGGTGGTCACGGCGACGGGGTGGCGGTGCCCGGGGTGGGTGAGGTCGCCGTGCACCTCGTCCGAGACCAGCAGGGCGCCGCTCTCCGCCGCCCAGGCGGCGAGGCCGCGGACCGCGCCGGTGGGCCAGACCCGGCCGGAGGGGTTGTGCGGGTTGCTCAGCAGTACGGCGCCGACCGGGCGGGGCAGCGGGCCGGGCGGCAGGCGGTAGCCGTTCGGGGCCAGCGGCAGCGGCAACGCCTGGTGGGGGAGGCCCATGGCGCGGCAGAGCTGGGCGAAGCCGCCCCACTCGGGCGTGGGGAAGAGGACGGGGGCCTGCGGCCGTACGGCCTCCAACAGGACGCGCAGCGCGGTGCGCGGACCGCAGGGCGGCAGCAGGACCCAGTCGGGGTCCACCTCGACGCCGTGCCGGGCCCGGTACCAGTCGGCGACCAGGGTGCGTCCGGACGGGTCGCAGACGGTGTAGCCGTAGGCACGGTGGCGGGCCCGCCGCTCCAGCGCCTCGGCGACGGCGGGCGGGCCGGGCAGGTCCATGTCCGCCAGGCCCATCGGGATCACCCCGGGGGCGGTGGCCCGGGCCCATTTGCTGCTGCCGGTGCCGGTGCGGTCGAAGGGGGCGTCGAAGTCGTGGCCGACGTCGTGGCCGAAGTCGTGGCTGACGTCGTGGTCGGGCGGCGAACAACTGACAGCCGACAGATGATGAAAGCTGTTATCTGTTCGCTGAAAGTCGTCATCTGTCATCTGTTCGCCGTCCCTCGTCCGCCGTCGGCCGCCCCGGTCCCCGCCAGGTACCCTGCCAGCCCCCGGCGCCCCCGGCGCATCATCACCGCGTGGTTGGCCCGGAATAGCGGGTGCAGCGGCAGGGCGAGCCGTCGCAGCAGGGGCTTGCCGGGGCGGGTGTCCTCCTCGAACAGCACCCGGCACCCGGCGCCGCCCGGCCGGTCCGCCGTGACGGTGAACCGCGACCACCCGTCGAGGTCGCCCCGCATCACCGCCTCCAGCACCCCGGCGGCCGGGTCGCGCCGCCGGGACTCCAGGCCGACCACCAGCCGGTACGGCAGCAGGGCGCGGATCACCACGTCCCCGGACTCCGCGCCGGTCTGTCGGACCTCCCGGATCTCCGGCCACCACAGCGGGTAGCTCCGGACGTCCTCCAGCGCCGCGTACACCGCCGCCGCGGGCGCCGAGAGCCGCCAAACGCCCCGGAAGCGGTAGTGGTTGGGATCCACGGGCCCACCCTAGTCGGCCGCCCGCCCGGTCCGGCAGAGCGCCGGAGCCCGGTGGATCCCGGCCGGAGAGCGCTGCCCGGCGGGGTCGAGAGCGCCGCCCCGGAGGAGGGGTGCACTCCGCTTGCACCCGTTCGGGGTGCGGGGCAGGATCTTGTGTGCTTGTAGTCTCATCAGTCACGGCAGCATCTCAAGCGCTGCACCCCCGGAAACCGGAGTGAAGGAGTCACAGGCATGCGGCGACCGAGCTGGGTACCGGAAGGTACGGACCTGGACAAACCGAACGCCGCACGGGTCTACGACTACTACCTCGGGGGCTCGCACAACTTCGAGGTCGACCGGGAGATGGCCCGCCGGGCGATGGAGCTGTGGCCGGAGCTGCCCCAGATCATGCGCTCCAACCGGGCCTTCCTGCGTCGCGCCGTGACCTTCCTCGCCGAGCGCGGGGTCACCCGCTTCCTGGACATCGGCTCCGGCATCCCCACCTTCGGCGCCGTGCACGAGATCGCCCGCGCGATCCGCCCGGAGGCCGAGGTGGTCTACGTGGACCGCGACCCGGTCGCCGTCGCCCACAGCCGGCTGCTGCTCCAGGACGACCCGCACAGCGCCGTCGTCCAGGCCGACCTGCGCGACGTCGACGACCTGCTGGACCGCCCCGAGGTGACCGCCATGCTGGCCGGCGGCGAGCCGGTGGCCGTCCTGCTGGTGGCCGTCGCCCACTTCGTCAGCGACGACGAGGACCCCTGGAAGCTGGTCGCCACGGTCCGCGACCGCCTCCCGGACGGCAGCGCCCTGGTCCTCTCGCACGCCGCCCTGGAAGCCCGCCCGGACCAGGCCGAGGACCACCAGGAGCTCT
This sequence comes from Kitasatospora sp. NPDC096077, assembly GCF_040303245.1. Lineage (NCBI taxonomy): Bacteria > Bacillati > Actinomycetota > Actinomycetes > Kitasatosporales > Streptomycetaceae > Kitasatospora > Kitasatospora sp. NPDC096077. The sequence goes on from NZ_JBEOSV010000009.1 coordinate 92,276, forward strand.
ACCGGCGGACCCCGACCCCGCTGACCATGCGCACCCGCGAGCAGGTCACCGCGATGTTCGCCGGCTTCGAACTGGTCGAACCGGGTGTGGTCCACCTGCCGCAGTGGCGCCCCGACCAGCCGGACACGGTCGGCGAGCACCCCGAGCGGATCGCCGGGGTGGCGGGCGTGGGGTTCCGCCCTTGAGCGGTGGCGCCGGGAGAGCGACCGACGGCCGTACGCCCCGTGCGGCGGCCGCCGGGCACCCGGCCGCGCCCACCGTCGGGCCCCGCGGGCCCCGAGGGCTCCACGGATCCCGCAGGCGGACCGCCGCACCCGTCACCGGGGCGGCCCGATGAGCGGCGCGGCCCGGGGCGGCGACACCGCCGAGCGGTTCCACGAGGACTGGTCCCGGCTGCTCGCCGCCGACCACGGCATCGCCGTCCACCCCGACCTGCTCGGCCGGCTGGTCGCACGCACCGCCGCTCTGCTGCACCGCGCCCAGCAGGACGAACCCTTCGTGCCCCGGCTGGCCGCCCAGGCCGGCGCCGAACTGGTCGACGCCCACTTCACCGACCCCGCGCTGCTCGCCCGCGCGGTCGAACTGCTCCAGGCCCAGCCGGTCCACGACGACCGCGGCCCCGCCCTGACCGGCGCCTTCGCGGCCGGCTGGGCGAACGCCCTGCGCGAGCGCACGCTGAGCGAGCAGGAGGCGATCCGCACCGCCGCCGACGCCGCCCGCAAGGAGGCCGAGCGGGCCCTGCGCGAGTCCGAGGCCCGGTTCCGCGCGCTGTTCGAGAGCGCCGCGATCGGCATCGCCATCGGCGACACCGACGGCACCATCCTGGCCGTCAACAAGGCCGTGCAGGAGCTGTTCGGCGCGGGACCGGACGACATGATCGGGCGCCGGGTCGACGACCTCGTCCACCCCGAGGACACCCCGGGCGTCTGGGAGGCGTACGAGGAGCTGATCAGCGGCAAGCGCGAGTACTTCCAGTTCGACAAGCCGTACTACCGCCAGGACGGCGAGGTGGTCTGGACCCACCTCACCGTCTCGCTGATCCGCGACGACGACGGCGTCCCGCGGTACCAGGTCGCGATGCTGGAGGACGTCACCGACCGCTACCGGCTCCAGGAGCGGCTGCGCCACCAGGCCACCCACGACCCGCTGACCGGCCTGCCCAACCGCGCCGCCTTCTTCGAGCGGCTGGAGAAGCTGTTCGAGGAGCCGGCGCCCGGCGCCCGCTTCGGCCTCTGCTACGTCGACCTCGACGGCTTCAAGGTGGTCAACGACAGCCTCGGCCACGACATGGGCGACCAGCTGCTGAGCGCCGTCGCCGCCCGGCTCAAGGCCGCCCTCTCCCCGCTCGGCCACCTGGTCGCCCGGCTCGGCGGGGACGAGTTCGTCGTCCTGCTGGAGCACTGCCGGGGCGAGCAGGAGGCGGTCGCCGCCGCCAGGACCGTGCTCAAGGCGCTGGCCGGCCCGGTGCTGATCGGCGACCACAAGCTCGCCGTCGGCGCCAGCGTCGGCGTGCTGGAGCGCCGGGTCTCCACCACCACCCCCGGCGCCGCCGTCCGGGCCGCCGACCTGACGCTGTACCGCGCCAAGGAGGCCGGCCGCGGCCGCTGGACGCTGTTCGACCCCAAGGAGAACGCCCGCGCGGTCAGCCGCTACGCGGTGTCGGTCCGGATGCCGGCCGCGCTGGACCGCGGCGAGTTCTTCATCGACTACCAGCCGCTCTACCGCCTCGCCGACGGCCGGATGGCCGCCGTGGAGGCGCTGGTGCGCTGGCGCCACCCGCAGCTCGGCGTGCTCGGCCCGGACGAGTTCGTGACCACCGCCGAGGAGACCGGGCTGATCATGCCGCTCGGCCGCTGGGTGCTGGAACAGGCCTGCGGTCAGGCCGCGGACTGGATCAAGCAGTACGGCGACGCCGCGCCGCAGCTCAACGTCAACCTGGCGGTCCGGCAGGCGCGCAGCGCCGCGCTGGTCACCGACCTCGGCCGGATCCTGGACAGCACCGGCCTGGACCCGGCCCGGCTGCAGCTGGAGATCACCGAGTCGACGGTGGTCGGCCCCGAGGACGAGGCGCTGCGCACCCTGCACGGGCTGGTCGACCTCGGCGTCTCGCTGGCGGTGGACGACTTCGGCACCGGCTGGTCCAACCTCGCCTACCTGCGCGACCTGCCGGTCTCCGGGCTGAAGATCGCCGGTTCCTTCGTCGGCGACCTGCACGATCCGGCGAAGGACGGGGCCACCGGCTGGCGGATCGTCAGCGGCCTGGTCACGATGGCGCACACGCTCGGGCTGAACGTCACCGCGGAGGGCGTGGAGACCCGCAAGGACGCCGAGCGGCTGCGCGCGATGGGCTGCGACTGGGCGCAGGGCTGGCACTTCGGCCGCCCGGTGCAGCCGGTGGAGATCGCCCGCCGGATCGTCGAGGAGCCGGAGGGGCGGCCGGTCGGGGCGGAGTGAGCCGCGTGCCGTCCGCGGCGGGTGCGGACGCGGGTGTGCTGCCGTGAGTGTTCGGTCGTGAACGTGCCGCCGCGCGGCGGTCGTCGGGTGCGGGGAATCGTCAACAGCCCTTCGTCGCAGCACGGTTCCGTTCCGGCAAGGGTTCCGGAACCGTTCCGGAAAGCGCCCTGCGGCCCTGCCCGCCGTGCGGGATGATGACGCGTCGACATCACCACCCGGCACCGGTGCGCCCGTGGGCGCGGCCTTCGCACCGGCCCCGGGGAACGGGGAGGGGGAGCGCCGCGATGGGCGCAACGGAGGACGCCGGTCCGGCCGGAAGCGGGGCCGGGGAGGGCCGGGCACCGGGGTGGTCCGGGGAGCCGCCGCGGACCAGGGTGGACTGGGGCTCGCGGGAACGGGGCTCGCGGTTCCGGGGGTCGTGGGACCGGCGGCGCGGTGCGCCGGGCGGGGCGCGGGGCGGTTCGGAGTCCGGTTCGGAGTCCGGTGCGGACCGGCCGTCCCGGCTCGGGGCCCGGCGGCCCGGCGGGGTGGACCCGGAGGCCGCGACCCGGCGGATGCCGGGCCCCCGCCACGATCCGGACGCCGCGACCCGGCGGATGCCCGGGCCCCGCCACGACCCGGGGGCCGCCACCGGGGTCGTCACCGAGGCTGTCACCGAGGCCGTCACCGAGGTCGTACCGCCCCGGCCCCGGTCTGCGGACGGCTCGGCGTCCTGGCAGGACCACATCGGCCCCGGACCGAGTACGAACGGCGGGCCGGTCCCCGGCCCGACCAGCGGCCCGACCAGCGGCCCGGGCCCGGGCGGCGCTCCCGGCCCGGGCGGCGGCTTCGCCGCGCACGGCGGTCCGGCCGAGGACGGCTTCCCGGACGCCCTGCGCGACCGCTTCACCCCGCTGGGCCGGGCTGGTGCGGGCGCCGAGGGCACCGTCTGGTACGTCCGGCGCACCGACGGCGGGACCGACGCGGCCGTCAAGGTGTCCGTGGTCGGCCAGCCGATGGACCACGACCTGCTGGCCCACCTGCGCAACGACGGCTTCCGCCGGCACGTCCCGCACCTGATCGACTTCGGACGGGTCCGCCACCACGGCGCACTGGTCGACTGGGTGGCGATGGAGTACCTGCCGGTCACCCTCTCCGCGCACGTCGCCGAGCTGCGCCGCAGCGGCGCCCACACCGACCCGCGGACCGCCGAGCAGATCGTCTACGAGCTGGTCTCGCTGCTGGAGTTCTGGCAGCGGCGGATCCAGCGCAACCCGCTGGACTTCAAGCCCGCCAACATCCTGGTCCGCCCCGGCCGCGGCCCGGGGGAGTTCGTGATCGCCGACTTCGGCGGCGTCGACCGGCTCACCGACAGCCGTCGCTTCACCTCCGCGATGATGGTCACCGTCGCCTACATGGCCCCCGAGCAGCTGGCCGGCCAGAACCACGAGGCCGGGCCCTGGTGGGGGTTGGGCAACGTGTTGTACGAACTGTTCGTCGGCCGCCCCCGGTTCGTCGGACCGGACGGCGAGCGGGCCGCCGACCACGACCTGGAACTGGAACTGGTCATGGGCGAGGAGGTGGACCTCACCGCCGTCACCGACCGGCGCCGACTGCTGCTCCTCCAGGGCCTGTTCACCAAGAAGCCGGAGGACCGCTGGACCGCCCCCGAGGTGCGCAGCTGGCTGGCCGGCGGCAGCCCGGAGGTGGTCCGGCGCCGCCCGCAGGCCCGCCGGCCGATCACCTTCCTCGGCGACCCGTTCACCGACCCGGCCCGGCTCACCGAGGTGCTGCTGCGCAACTCCGGTGCGGCGGCCCGCTGGCTGGCGGCGGTCGGGGCGGAGCGGCTGCGCGACTGGCTGCGCGACGAGGTCACGGACTCCGTCTTCGACCTGCACTACCTCACCGACGTGGTCCGCGCGCCCGGCTCCCGGCGGGAGGCGGTGGCCGGGGTCGCCGTGCTCGCTCTCGGCGCCGCCTACGCCCCGTCCGCCGTCCCGCACTACCGCGACCGGCCGGTCGACCCGGCCGGACTGGAACGGATCGCCACCGAGCCGGACGGCGCCGCGTTCATCGACGAACTGGTCCGCGGCGGCGCCCCGGTCGTCGCCGCGCGCTACGACTGCTTCCACCCCGAGTGCTACGGCGAGCACTGTGCGCGGCTGTCGGCCCTGGCCGCCCTGCCGGAGGTGCTGGCCGAGGTGGAGCGCACCGCCCGTACCGTCGGCGGCGGGCGGCGCGGGGACGGCGGGCTCAGCCCGGAGGAGCGCGAGGAAGCGCACCGGCTGGCGGTCTGGCTGAGCATCCGCCCCGAGGAGCGGCACCGGGTGCTCGGCCGGCTCTCCCCGCTGCCCGCGGCGCTGCACCGACTGCCGCTGCCGGTACGGGTGTCGGAGCTCGCGGCCGTGGTCGCGGCGGCGGTGGTGGACGGGGCGCTGGCGGCGGGTGCCGGGGCCCGTACGGCGGTCCGCGCGGCGGCCCGGCGGCCGGCGCCGGAGCCGGCGGCGGCCACCCCGCGGGAGGTGGTCCGCCGCCGCTGGTCGGCGCTGCGGCGGCGGGCGGTGGGGGCCGATCCGGAGCAGGTCGCGGGGCGGGCGGCGATGGTGGCCGCCGAGGCGCTGCGGCGGCGCGGCCGGGGGCGGGTGGAACGACCCGAGTCCGAGCCGGGCGTGCTGCGGCAGGGGCGGACGCGGGCCGGACGGGCGGCGGCCCGGCTGTGGCAGGAGCGGCGCCGACGGGCGCCGGTGGACTGGGCGGCCCGGCTGCGGGTGTGGTGGCCGTACGCCCGGACCATGCTGCCGCGTCGGGTGGCGGCGGTGGCGCTGCTGGTGCTGGGCCTGGGGCTGCTGCTGTGGGCCGGGGCGGTGCTGCGTCACCCGGTCGAGGCGGGGCACCAACTCGACCTCTCGCCGGACCTGTTCGGCGGGTCGTTGCGGCGGGCCGGGCGGCAGGCGGCCGAACAGGTGGTGGGCCAGCTCGGCGGGGCCTTCGTGGCGGCGGCCGTGCTCGCCTTCTTTCCGGCGCCGGTCGGTCTCGGTACGGCCCTGCTGACCGGCGTGGGCGCCTTCGCGATCGGCTACCTGCGGCTCGGACCGCCGATGACGGCCCTGCGGGCGCCGCAGCCGGTGGCCGACCGGGTGGTCATGTTCGAGGGTGGGATGGGGAGTTGGGCCGGGATCGCGGCGGTGGTGGCGGTCGTGGTGGCCGTGGTGCTGACCGAGCGGGCGGCGAACCGGCTGCTCAAGCCCGCCCAGCGGGCCCGGGCGAGGGTCCGGGCGGCCTGGCGGGACCTCGACCGGCGGGCGGCCCGGGCCGCGGCCGCCGCGGGGCGGCCGGTGCCGTCCGGTGCGGCTGGTCCGTCCGGTGCCGCCGGTGCCGTCGACGGGCGTTGGCGTACCGGCGGGGCGGGGACGCGGGACCGGCTGCGGTTCGCCCTCGCCAGCACCGGGGTGCTGGTGCTGCTGCTGTGGGCGGCGGTCGAGGTGCGGTTGGCGGCCACCGGGGTGCACCGGACGCCCCACTCCTGGGGGACCGGGCAGACCGGCGCGGCGTACCAGGCCGGGTTCGTCATCCTGCTGGCGGCGCTGTCGCTGCTGAGCACCCTCGGGACGCTGGTCACCGCGCGGGTCCTGTTCGTCTGCTGGATCCTCGGCACCCTGTTCCTGGGGGCCTGGCCCGGGGCGCTGGGGCCGCTGGAGGCCTTGCGGATCCCCGTGTTCCAGGGGCTGTTCGGCGCGGTGGCCGGGTGGTGGGGGCACGGTGCCTTCTGGGCGGCGCTGCTGCTGGTGCTGCCGCTGGCGGCGTACGGGGTGCTGCGGACGGTGCGGGGGCGGGTGGCCGACGACTGACAGCTGACAGATTTCATCATCTGTTATCCGTTGTCTGAACGCTGAACGCTGATCGCTGAACTCTGAACGCTGAAATCTGAAAGTTGTCAGCTGTCAGTCGTCGGTGGTCGCGCTCGGCGGTCGTGCTCAGCCCACCAGTCGGGAGAGCTCGATCGAGTGCCCGGTCCGTTCCACCTTCGCCGTCAGGTACCGGACGTTGCTCGCGGACAGGTGGACGCCGGTGGGCACCCGGTGGCGGACGACGGTCCCGAGTTCGGCCAACTGCGCCGCCTTGTCCGGGTTGTTGCTCAGCAGGTCGATGCCGCCGACGCCGATGCCGCCGACGCCGAGCGCGGCGAGCATCTGGGCGGCCGCGGTGTAGTCCCGGCCGTCCTCGGGCAGGCCCAGCGCGGTGTTGGCGTCGTAGGTGTCCAGCCCGGAGTCCTGGAGGGCGTACGCGTCGAGCTTGTTGTAGAGCCCGATGCCCCGGCCCTCCTGGCGCAGGTAGAGCAGGTACCCGCCGGCCTCGCTGATCCGCTCCACCGCCTCGCGCAGCTGCGGGCCGCAGTCGCAGCGGTCCGAGCCGAAGACGTCGCCGGTCAGGCACTCGGAGTGCAGCCGCACCAGCGGAGTCCCGCCGTCCGGGACCGTGCCGAGGGCGAGCGCCAGGTGCTCGGCGCCGTCGGCGAGGCCGTGGAAGGTGAAGACCTCCGCCTCGGCGCGGTAGCCGTCGGGGAAGGTCAGCGGGATGCGCACGCGCGAGCGCACCGTGGCGGAGCCGGGCTGAGGCATGGACGGGCCTCCGTCGATCGGGGGTGGACCGGGTCGGGTCGCCGTGGATCCCGGTCCATCCGGATGGATCCGGGTGGTTCAGGTCGTTCGGGCGGTTCGGGTGTCGACCGTACTCGGTTGTTCCAATTTGAACAACTGCCTACTGCCGGTGACCGCTCCGACTACGGAGGCGGACAACACCCCACCCGCCCCGGCTGTTCCCGCCCCGCGTTCCAGCATGTGGAAGGAGTGGGAACCGAGGTGTGGACACTGCGAGACTGCGTCCCGTTTCCTGGGCACGGGAACGCCTCGCGCACGACCACCGACGACCACGGAAGGTCCTGATCAGATGCCCACGAGCCGCGCCACCACCCCTGCCACTCCCGCCCCCGCCGCCGCCTCCTCCGACCCGGCCCGCCTCGACGCCGAACAGCGCGCGATCGAGACGCTCTACGCGGACGTGGTCCGACGCAACAAGGGCGAGACGGAGTTCCACCAGGCCGTCCACGAGGTGCTGGAGACCCTCGCCCCGGTGCTCGCCCACCGCCCCGAACTCCTCGACGCCCGGATCATCGAGCGGATCTGCGAGCCCGAGCGCCAGCTGATGTTCCGGGTCCCCTGGACGGACGACTCCGGCGACATCCACGTCAACCGGGGCTTCCGGGTGGAGTTCAGCAGCGCCCTCGGCCCGTACAAGGGCGGTCTGCGCTTCCACCCCTCGGTGAACCTCGGCATCGTCAAGTTCCTCGGCTTCGAGCAGATCTTCAAGAACGCGCTCACCGGGCTGGCCATCGGCGGCGGCAAGGGCGGCTCCGACTTCGACCCCAAGGGCCGTTCGGACGCCGAGATCATGCGGTTCTGCCAGGCCTTCATGACCGAACTGCACCGCCACCTCGGCGAGCACACCGACGTGCCGGCCGGTGACATCGGCGTCGGCGGCCGGGAGATCGGCTACCTGTTCGGCCAGTACAAGCGGATCACCAACCGCTACGAGGCCGGCGTGCTCACCGGGAAGGGCCTCGGCTGGGGCGGCGCCCAGGTCCGCACCGAGGCCACCGGCTACGGCTGCGTGCTGTTCACCGCCGAGATGCTGCGCAGCCGCGGCGAGGGCCTGGACGGGCGCCGGGTGCTGGTCTCCGGCTCCGGCAACGTCGCCGTGTACGCGATCGAGAAGGCCCAGCAGCTCGGCGCGACCGTGCTGACCTGTTCCGACTCCTCCGGCTACGTGGTGGACGAGAAGGGCATCGACCTCGACCTGCTCAAGGAGGTCAAGGAGGTCCGGCGCGGCCGGATCGCCGAGTACGCCCAACTGCGCGGCGGCCACGTGAAGTTCGTCGAGGGTCCGGGCGTGTGGAGCGTGCCCGGGGACGTCGCGCTGCCCTGCGCCACCCAGAACGAGCTGACCGAGGCGGACGCGCTCGCCCTGGTCCGCAACGGGGTGCTGGCCGTCGCCGAGGGCGCCAACATGCCCACCACCCCCGAGGCGGTGCGGGTGTTCCAGGAGGCGGGAGTGGCCTTCGGCCCGGGCAAGGCGGCCAACGCGGGCGGTGTCGCGACCAGCGCACTGGAGATGCAGCAGAACGCCTCGCGCGACTCCTGGACCTTCGAGCGCACCGAGGAGCGGCTGGCCGGGATCATGAAGCACATCCACGATTCCTGCTTCACCACCGCCGAGCGCTACGGGCACCCGGGCGACTACGTGGCGGGCGCGAACATCGCGGGCTTCGAGCTGGTCGCGGACGCGATGCTGGCCCAGGGCCTGGTCTGATCCCCGGCTCCGGCCGGCCAGCCGACTGGCCCGCCCGCCAGCCCGGCACCTGGCACCCGGCGATCGGTACCCGACCGTGACGGGCACCGATTGTCGGGTGCGGCAGGGTGGGTCCTTCCTACGGTGGAGATCAGCAAGGGAAGGACGGGGTGGGCGTGCTGGAGCACCTGAACCGGGCGATGGAGCACATCGAACGGAACCTGGAGCAGGAGATCGACGTGGCCGAACTGGCGCGGATCGCGATGACGTCGGAGTACCACTTCCGGCGGCTGTTCTCGATGCTCGCCGGGATGCCGCTGTCGGAGTACGTCCGGCGCCGGCGACTGACCGTCGCCGGGGCCGAAGTACTGGACGGCGGACGGACGTTGCTCGACATCGCGGTCCGCTACGGCTACACCTCGGGGGAGGCGTTCGCCCGGGCGTTCCGGGCGATGCACGGGGTCGGGCCCGGGGAGGCCCGGCGCGACGGTGCGACGCTCATCTCCCAACCCCGGATGTCCTTCCGACTCATCGTGGAGGGAAGCAGCAGCATGGAGTACCGGATCATCGAGAAGCCGGACTTCCGGATCGTCGGCAGGAAGGCCCGGGTGCCGCTGATCTACCAGGGCGTCAATCCGCACATCGCCGACTTCATCAAGGGGATCGGCGCGGAGACCGTCGGGCGGATCACGGCGCTGAGCGCCGCGGACCCGAAGGGCATCGTCTCGGTGTCCGACGACTTCTCGCCCAACCGGGAGGAGGGGTCCGAACTCGACTACTGGCATGCGGTGGTGGCGCGTGAGGACGCCGTCGTCCCGGAGGACCTGGAGGTCCTGCACGTCCCGGCCGGGACGTGGGCGGTGTTCACCAACAGCGGGCCGTTCCCGCAGGCGCTGCAGGAGATGTGGGGGGAGACCTACAGCCAGTGGTTCCCGTCCAACCCGTACGAGACCCGGCCGGGCCCGGAGCTCCTGCAGACCCGCTTTGTGCCGGGGACGGGCGGCGCCGAGGCGGAGCTCTGGCTGCCGGTGACGCGGATCGCGCGCGGCTGACCCGCGGCAGTGGGCGACGCGTAACGGATAGCGGCTAGCGGACAACGGCTAGCGGAGAACAAGTAACAGCGAACGGATAACAGATGTCAACATCTGTTATCCGTTCGCTGTTATCTGTTTGCTGTCATCTGTCATCTGTTCGCCCCCTTGCTCGTCCCCCCGTTCGGCCCACCAGCGCCAGCTCCGGCCACCCCCGCCCCGCATGCTGGGACCGGGGTGGCCGCCGGTGGGGGCGGTAGCCGGAGAGCCCCGAGAAGCCCGAGAGCGCTGAGAGTCCCGACAGCCCCTGAGAGCCAGGAGCCATGAAGCAGACCTCCGTCACCACCAACGCCCCCTGCTGGGTCGAGCTGGGCACCGACGACCCGCCCGCCGCCCGGACCTTCTACACCGAACTGTTCGGCTGGCGCCCCGACAGCGACGTCCGCCCCGAGGCCGAGGGCTACACCCGGATGTTCCTGGGCGAGGCGGCCGCCGCCGCCGTCGGCCCGCGCAACGCTCCGCAGCAGCCGACCGCCTGGACGGTCGCCTTCGCGGTCGCCGACGCCGACGCCGCCGCGGCGAGGGTCGAGGCGGCCGGCGGCGCGCTCCGCAAGGAGCCCACCGACGTGCCCGACCACGGCCGCTTCTCGGTGGCCGCCGACCCGTCCGGCGCGGTCTTCATCCTCTGGCAGGGCCGCGGCTTCGAGGGCGCCGGGGTGTTCAACGAGCCCGGCTCGCTCGGCTGGGTGGAACTGGCCACCCGGGACGCGGCCGGCGCGACCGCGTTCTACCCGGCGGTCTTCGGCTGGTCCGTCGCCCCGGGTGAGCACTACACCCAATGGGGCCTGGACGGCCAGGACTTCGGCGGCATGCTGGTGATGGACGACCGCTTCCCGCCCGAGGTGCCGCCGCACTGGCTGCCGTACTTCTCGGTCGCCGACGCCGACAACACGGTCAGCCGGGCGGTCGGGATGGGCGCGGACGTGCTGATGCCCGCCGTCTCGATGGAGGGCGGTCGGCGGATCGCCGTGCTGCGCGACGCCCAGGGCGCGGTGTTCGGCATCTACCGCGACGGCGACGCGCCCTGAGGGTGGGGCGCTACGCGGCCCGGGCGTCCCCCGAGCGGCGCGAGCGCCACGCCGCCACCGCCGCGCCCGCCGTGACCAGCAGCGCGCCCAGCGGCACCACGTCGCCGATCCGGTCGTACCAGGTCAGCGTCCCGGGCGCGGTGAGCGGCAGCCGCACGGTCAGCGCGCCGGTGCGGTCGGTGCCGAGCCGGCCGAGCTCGCGGCCCTGGGCGTCGAAGGCGGCGGAGACCCCGGTCAACGATGCCTGGACGGCCGGCCGCCCGGTCTCGGCGGCCCGGATCGCCGCCAGCGAGACGTGCTGCTCGGGCGCCCAGGTGTGCTGGAAGGTCGAGGTCGAGGACTGGTAGACCAGCATCCGGGCGCCGTCCCGGGCCGCGGTGCGCGCCATGTCCGGGAAGGCCGACTCGAAGCAGATCAGCGCCCCGACCGGCAGCGGCCGCCCCGCGCGGTCGGTGGCGGGCAGCACGTGGAAGGCGGTGCCGGGGGCCCGGTTCTCGCCCGCGGCCCGGCTGACCCCGGCGATCCAGCCGAGCACCGGCCGCAGCGGGATGTACTCGCCGAAGGGCACCAGCCGGATCTTGCGGTAGCGGTCCACCACGCCGGCCGGGGAGACCAGCACCGCGTCCTTGGAGATCCGCCCGTCCGCCTTGCGGGCGTCCTCCCCGGCCATCACCTCGGCGCCGGTGGTGGTGGCGAGCCGGCGCAGCGCGTCCAGGGCGGCCGGGTCGCGGTCCAGGTCGGCGGTGGTGCTGCTCTCGCCCCACACCACCAGGTCCACCGGCTCGCCGACCAGGTCGGCGGTGGTCCGTGCGCTGGCGTCGAACCGGGCCTGCGGGTCCTCGACGATGCCGGGCTGGACCAGGGCCACCGTCACCGCCCCGGCCCCCGCCGGTGCCGGGCGCAGCGCGAACAGCAGCGGACCGGCGGCCAGCACCAGTACGGTGGCCAGTGCCGCGACCGCCCGGGGGCGCCGGTGCACCGCCGTCAGCACGACCAGCACCCCGGTGTTGACGGCCGCCACCGCCGCGCTGACCAGCCAGATCCCGCCCGCCGACGCCAGTGCGAGGACCGCCGGGTGCTGCCACTGGGTGGCGCCGAGCAGCGCCCACGGCCCGCCGAGAGCGTGCCAGGACCGGGCGTACTCGGCGCCCACCCACACCGCCGGGACGACCAGCAGCGCGAGCAGCGCCCGACGGGTGGTCAGCGGCGGGCGCAGCAGGAGGTGCACGGCGTACCCGACCGGCGCCTGCAGCGCCCCGAACAGCACCGCGAGCAGCGGCAGCGCGGGCCCGACGGACGGCACCAGCCAGTACATCGCGGTCAGGATGAACCCGGCCCCGAACCACCACCCGCGCACCGCCGCCTCCCGCCCCGACGGCGCCCGCTGCATCAGCAGCAACCCCGGCACCAGCGCGACCCAGGCCAGCCAGGCCTGCCCCGGCACCGGGAACGCCACCACCGGCACGGCCCCGGCCGCCAGCGCCCCGACCCGCGCCCGGTACCGGAGACGGCGCGGCGGGCGCGGCTCCGGCTCCTCCGGGGCAGCCGTGCTCAGGACTGGGGCGGTGGGACCGCTGCGGCGCGACATGCCCCGTATTGTCCGCTCGGGCGCCGCCCGGTGCCAGATGGCGGTACGCCAGGTTGACGCCGGTCCTCGGCGGGAGCGGGAGCGGGAGCGGGAGCGGGAGCGGGAGCGGGAGCGGGAGCAGGCCGGGGTCGGGGTCGGGGTCGGGCCAGGGTCGGGCTCGTGGGTGGCGCCCCCGGGAGGCGCCACCCACCGGGGCGTCAGCCCTCGTCGCCCTCCAGGTCGCCCTCGGTCTCCAGGAACGCGGCCTGCAACTGCTCGATCAGCTGCGGGTCCGGCTGCTCCCACAGCCCGCGGCTGGCCGCCTCCAGCAGTCGCTCGCTGATCCCGTGCAGGGCCCACGGGTTGGCGCCCGCCAGGAACTCGCGGTTGACCGGGTCGAGGACGTACTCCTGGGTGAGCTTCTCGTACATCCAGTCCGCGACCACGCCCGTGGTGGCGTCGTAGCCGAACAGGTAGTCGACGGTGGCGGCCATCTCGAAGGCGCCCTTGTAGCCGTGGCGGCGCATCGCCTCGATCCAGCGCGGGTTGACCACCCGGGCGCGGAAGACGCGGGCGGCCTCCTCGGTCAGGGTGCGGGTGCGGACCGTCTCCGGGCGGGTCGAGTCGCCGATGTAGGCGGTCGGGGCCTTGCCGGTGAGGGCGCGCACGGTGGCCACCATGCCGCCGTGGTACTGGAAGTAGTCGTCCGAGTCGGCGATGTCGTGCTCGCGGGTGTCGGTGTTCTTCGCAGCGACGGTGATCCGCTTGTACGCGGTCTCCATCTCCTCGCGGGCCGGGCGCCCGTCCAGTCCGCGGCCGTACGCGTAGCCGCCCCAGACGGTGTACACCTCGGCGAGGTCGGCGTCGGTGCGCCAGTCCCGGCTGTCGATCAGCTGGAGCAGGCCCGCCCCGTAGGTGCCCGGGCGGGAGCCGAAGACCCGGACGGTGGCCTTGCGCTCGTCGCCGTGCACCGCGAGGTCGGCCTGGACGTGGGCGCGGACGAAGTTGTCCTCGTCGGCCTCCTCCTGGGCGGCGGCCAGGCGCACCGCGTCGTCCAGCAGGGCGACCACGTGCGGGAACGCGTCCCGGAAGAAGCCGGAGATGCGCAGCGTGACGTCGATCCGCGGGCGGCCGAGCTCGGCCTGCGGGACCGCCTCCAGGCCGGTGACCCGGCGCGAGGCGTCGTCCCAGACCGGGCGGACGCCGAGCAGGGCGAAGGCCTCGGCGATGTCGTCGCCGGCGGTGCGCATCGCGCTGGTGCCCCAGAGCGAGAGCCCGACCGACGGCGGGTAGGCGCCGTCGTTGTCGGCCCGGTAGCGGTCGATCAGCGAGGAGGCGAGCGCCTGGCCGGTCTCCCAGGCCAGCTTGCTGGGGACGGCCTTCGGGTCGACGGAGTAGAAGTTGCGGCCGGTCGGCAGCACGTTGACCAGGCCGCGCAGCGGCGAGCCGGAGGGGCCGGCCGGGACGAAGCCGCCCTGGAGCGCGTGCAGCACGGCGTCCAGCTCGTCGGTGGTGGCGGACAGCCGCGGCACCACCTGGACGGCGGCGAAGTCGAGGACCCGGTGGACGGCCTCCGGCAGCCCGGCGGCGACCTTCTCGACCGCCTCGGGCGCCCAGTCCTCCGCCTCCATCGCCTCGACCAGGGCGCGGGCCTGCGCCTCGGCCGCGTCGGTGGCGCCGAGGGTGAGGGCGGCCTCGTCCAGGCCGAGCGCCTCGCGCAGACCGGGCAGCGCGCTGACGCCGCCCCAGATCTGCCGGGCCCGCAGGATGGCGAGCACGATGTTGACCCGGTCGGTGCCGGCCGGGGCCTGGCCCAGGACGTGCAGGCCGTCGCGGATCTGGGCGTCCTTGATCTCGCACAGCCAGCCGTCGACGTGCAGCAGGAAGTCGTCGAAGCCGTCGTCCTCGGGGCGCTCGTCCAGGCCGAGGTCGTGGTCCAGCTTGGCGGCCTGGATCAGGGTCCAGATCTGGGCGCGGATCGCGGGCAGCTTGGCCGGGTCCATCGCGGCGATGTTGGAGTGCTCGTCGAGCAGCTGCTCCAGCCGCGCGATGTCGCCGTAGGAGTCGGCGCGGGCCATCGGCGGGACGAGGTGGTCGACCAGGGTGGCATGGGCGCGGCGCTTGGCCTGGGTGCCCTCGCCCGGGTCGTTGACCAGGAAGGGGTAGATCAGCGGGAGGTCGCCGAGGACGGCGTCCGGGCCGCACTCGGCGGACAGTGCGGCGGTCTTGCCGGGCAGCCACTCCAGGTTGCCGTGCTTGCCGAGGTGGATGACGGCGTGGGCGCCGAAGCCGCCGTCCTCCTGGCGGGCCTGGATCCAGCGGTAGGCGGCCAGGTAGTGGTGGCTCGGCGGGAGGTCGGGGTCGTGGTAGATGGCGACCGGGTTCTCGCCGAAGCCGCGCGGCGGCTGGATCAGCACGAGCAGGTTCCCGGAGCGGATCGCGGCGAGCACGATGTCGCCGTCCGGGTTCTGCGAGCGGTCGACGTACAGCTCGCCGGGGGCCGGGCCCCAGTGCTCCTCGACCTGCTCGCGCAGGCCCCGGGGGAGGGTGGCGTACCAGCGGCGGTAGTCGGCGGCGGGGATGCGGACCGGGTTGCGGGCCAGCTGGTCCTCGGTGAGCCAGTCCTGGTCGTAGCCGCCGGCCGCGATCAGGGCGTGGATCAGGGCGTCGCCCTCGTGGCCGTCGTCCTCGCCGCCGTCGGTGGCGGAGTTGAAGCCGGGCAGCTCGGCACCGAGGTCCATACCCTCCGCGCGCAGCCGCTCCAGCAGGCGCATCGCGCTGGCCGGGGTGTCCAGGCCGACGGCGTTGCCGACGCGCGAGTGCTTGGTCGGGTACGCGGACAGCACCAGGGCGAGCCGGCGCTCGGCGGCCGGGACGTGCCGCAGCCGGGCGTGGGCGACGGCGGTGCCGGCCACCCGGGCGGCGCGCTCCGGGTCGGCGGCGTAGACGGTCAGACCGTCCTCGTCCAGCTCCTTGAAGGAGAACGGGACGGAGATCAGGCGGCCGTCGAACTCGGGCACCGCGATCTGGGTGGCGGTGTCCAGCGGGGACAGGCCGTCGTCGCTGGCCTCCCACTGGGCGCGCGACCAGGTGAGGCAGAGCGCCTGGAGGATCGGGCGGTCCAGGGCGGCCAGCGCGCCGGCGTCCCAGGCCTCCTCGTCGCCGCCGGCCTGGGCGTCGGCGGGGCGGGTGCCGCCGGCGGCGAGCACGGTGGTGACGATCGCGTCGGCCTCGCCGAGCGCGGCCAGCAGCTCGGGCTCGGCGCCGCGCAGCGAGGCGCAGTAGTAGGCCCTGGCCTGCGCGCCCTGGTCCTCTATCGCTCGGCAGAGCGTCTCCACGAAGGCGGTGTTGCCGCTCATGTGGTGGGCCCGGTAGTACAGCACCGCGACGGTCGGACCGTCGCCGCCGGGGCCCTCGCCGCCGGCGGCCCCGGTCGTACGGGCTTCGCGCTCCAGCGGGCCCCAGGCGGGTGCGGAGGCGGGCGGGGCGAAGCCGTGGCCGGTCAGCAGCACGGTGTCGGAGAGGAACGCTGCCAGCTCGGCCAGGTTGGCCGCGCCGCCGTGGGCGAGGTAGGCGTGCGCCTCGGCCGCTATGCCGGCCGGGACGGTGGACAGCTCCATCAGCTGGGCGTCGGGGGCCTGCTCACCGGTCAGCACGACCACCGGGCGGGGGCCGGCCAGCAGCGCGTCCAGGCCCTCCTGCCAGGCGCGGCGGCCGCCGAGCAGCCGGACCACCACCAGCTCGGTGCCCTCCAGCAGGGCGGGCAGGTCCTCGGGGGTCAGGCGGGCCGGGTTGCCGAGCCGGTACGGGACCGGTCCGGTCGAGGCGCGGGCACTGAGCAGGTCGGTGTCGGACGTCGACAGCAGCAGGATCATGCGAAGGCCCTCCCGGCCTCGTCGGTGGCCAGGGCGGCCGCAGTGGTGACCGGGGCGGCCACGGTGGTGGCCGGGGAAACGGGTGCGGGCATGCGACAGCGGTGGTGCATTTCTGCCTTCCTCGGGGTCCGCGCCCCGGGCCGGTGGACGACGGCGGGAGTTCCTGGCTCCCGCGGTCGACCGGTTTCCCGGTGAGCCGCGGTCACAGTGGCGGGACCGCACCGGGCTTGCACCGGCTTCCTCCCCTGCGCCGTCGCTGGCGGTGGACGGCCCGCTGGGACCGTCCGCCCTGCATCGTACGGGGTGGGGCTGACCTGGGGGAGAGCCGGCTTCGCCGGGCCCGGCGCACGGGTGGGCGGTGACCCGGCGCACGGCGCCGCGCGGTGCTCCGGGTGTGATGCGACGGACGGCGGCAAGCGATCGGATCATCTGTATGCTCGCCGCCATGCCACCGACACCCGACGCCACCGCGCCGGGCGCCGCGGTGCCCGACCGGGGGCGCGCGGACGCCTGCCCCGGGGCACTGCGCCTGCACACCGCCGACGACGGCGGCCTCGCCCGGGTCCGGCTGCCCGGCGGACTGCTGACGGACCGTCAGGCGAGGGCCCTGGCCGTGGCGGCCCAGGCCCTGGGTGACGGGGAGTTGGAGACCACCTCGCGCGGCAACGTCCAACTGCGCGGCCTGAGTCCGGACTGCGGCGCGGAACTCGCCGAGCGGCTGCGCGCGGTCGGACTGCTGCCCTCGGACACCCACGAGCGGGTGCGCAACATCGTCGCCTCGCCGCTGGCCGGGCTGGACGGGACCGGCAGTGCGGACGTGCAGGCCTGGGTGCGCGAACTCGACGCCCGGCTGTGCGCGAGCGACTGGGCGACCGGGCTCTCCGGCAAGTTCCTGTTCGCGCTGGACGACGGGCGGGGCGACGTCGCCGCGCTCGACGCCGATGTGACATTGATCGCAGCTCCTGCCGGCCCCGCGCTGCTGCGGCTCGGCCGGGCCGTCCACGGGCGTCCCGTCGCGGCCGGGCAGGAGGTGACGGCCGTGCTGGACGCGGCCCGCGCCTTCCTGGACGCGCTGCACCGCACCGGCCGCACGGCCTGGCACCTGCGCGAGGTGCCCGACCTGCTGCCGCCCGGCGAGGTGCCGCTGCCCGCGCCCGCCGGCCCCGCCGCCGTGGCCCCGCTCGGTGCGCTGCCCGGCGGACTCGCGGTGGGCATGCGCTTCGGCCGGGCGAGCGCCGAGCAGTGGCGCGCACTGGTCGACGCCTCGGCCGGCGAACTGCGGCTGACCCCCTGGCGGGGTGCGGTGCTGCCGGGCGCGACGGCCGACCGGCTGCCCGCGCTGGCGGCCGCCGGGTTCCGCACCGAGCCGGGCTCGGCCTGGGAGCGGGCCACCGCCTGCACCGGGCTGCCGGGCTGCGCCAAGTCGCTCGCGGACGTACGGGCCGACGCGGCCCGGGCGTTGGAGCAGGGGAGTGGCGGACTGCCCGTCCACTGGTCCGGCTGCGAGCGGCGCTGCGGCCACCCGGCCGGGCGGTGGGTGGACGTGCTCGCCACCGGGAGCGGCTACCGGGTCACGGTGAACGGGCCGACGGTGAACGGGGCGTCGGTCAACGGACCGACGGTGAACGGGTCGACGGTGAACGGATCGACCACGACCGCGGGCGTACCCGTGGACGTGAGGAACGAGGAGATGGCCGAGGCGGTCGCCGCGGCCAGGAGGACCACGAATTGATCGAGTACGAGAAGGACGGCGCGTCCATCTACCGCCAGTCCTTTGCCACCATCCGTGCGGAGGCCGATCTGGCCTCCCTCCCGGCGGACGTCTCCCAGGTCGCGGTGCGGATGATCCACGCCTGCGGGATGACCGACCTGGTCGAGGACCTGGTGTACTCGCCCGGTGTGGTCGCCTCGGCGCGGGCGGCGCTGAACGCCGGTGCGCCGATCCTGTGCGACGTGAACATGGTGGCCAGCGGTGTCACCCGCAAGCGGCTGCCCGCCGACAACGAGGTGATCTGCACCCTCACCGACCCGTCGGTCCCCGAGCTGGCCCGCGCGATGGGCAACACCCGCAGTGCGGCGGCCATGGAGCTGTGGCTGCCCCGGCTGGAGGGCGCGGTGGTCGCCGTCGGCAACGCGCCGACCTCGCTGTTCCGGCTGCTGGAGATGATCGAGGCGGGCGCGCCGCGTCCGGCCGCGGTGATCGGTGTGCCGGTCGGCTTCATCGGCGCCGCCGAGTCCAAGCAGGCCCTGGCCGAACACCCCTCCGGTCTGGAGCACTTGGTGGTGCGCGGTCGCCGCGGCGGCAGTGCGATGGCGGCGGCGGCGATCAACGCGATTGCGAGTGAAGCAGAGTGACGAACGATCAGAGCAGTGCGGGCCGGCTGTACGGGGTCGGGCTCGGCCCGGGCGACCCCTCGCTGGTGACCGTCCGCGCGGCCGAACTCATCGGCAAGGCCGACGTGGTGGCGTACCACAGCGCCCGGCACGGCCGCTCCATCGCGAGGTCGATCGCCGAGCGTTATCTGACGAGTGGTCAGATCGAGGAGAAGCTGGTCTACCCGCTCACCGTCGAGACCACCGACCACCCCGGTGGCTACCGGGGTGCGCTGGACGAGTTCTACGAGGAGGCCGCCGAGCGGCTGGCCGCCCACCTGGACGCCGGGCGCGACGTGGTCGTGCTCGCCGAGGGCGATCCGCTGTTCTACGGCTCGTACCAGCACATGCACAAGCGGCTCGCGCACCGCTACCCGACCGAGGTGGTGCCCGGCGTGACCTCGGTCAGCGCGGCGGCGGCCCGGCTCGGGCAGCCGTTGACCGAGGCCGAGGAGACCCTCACCGTCATCCCGGGCACGCTGCCCGAGGAGGAGCTGACGGCGCGGATCTCCGCCGCCGACTCCGCGGTGATCATGAAGCTGGGGCGCACCTTCCCGGCCGTCCGGCGGGCGCTGGAGCGGGCCGGGCGACTGGACGACGCCCAGTACGTCGAGCGCGCCTTCATGGACGGGGAGCGCATCGTGCCGCTCGCCGAGGTGGCGGAGGAGAGCGTCCCGTACTTCTCGGTGGCGGTGCTGCCGAGCAAGGTCGCGCCGCTGGAGCCGGTGGTGCGGCTCGCGGACGGCGTGGGCAGCGTGACCGTGGTGGGCACCGGGCCGGCCGGGCCGCTCTGGCTCACCCCGGAGGCGCGCGGGGCGCTGGCCGAGGCCACCGACCTGGTCGGCTACACCACCTACCTGGACCGGGTGCCGGAGCGGCCGGGGCAGCGGCGGCACGGCTCGGACAACAAGGTGGAGTCCGAGCGGGCCGAGTTCGCGCTGGATCTCGCCCGGCGCGGCCACAAGGTGTGCGTGGTGTCCTCGGGCGACCCGGGCGTCTTCGCGATGGCCACCGCCGTGCTGGAGGTCGCCTGCGAGCCGGACTACCGGGACGTGCCGGTGCGGATCGTCCCCGGGATGACCGCCGCCCACGCGGCGGCCTCCCGGGCGGGCGCCCCGCTCGGGCACGACTACGCGGTGGTGTCGCTGTCGGACCGGCTCAAGCCCTGGGACGTGGTGGCGGAGCGGCTGCGCGCCGCGGCCGGAGCGGACCTGGTGCTCGCGCTGTACAACCCGGGGTCGAAGTCCCGCACCACCCAGGTCGGCCTGGCCAAGGACCTGCTGCTGGAGTACCGCGCGCCGGAGACCCCGGTGGTGATGGCCCGCGACGTGGGCGGGCCGACCGAGCGGATCCGGATCGTCCGGCTGGGCG
Source organism: Kitasatospora sp. NPDC096077 (assembly GCF_040303245.1). NCBI lineage: Bacteria > Bacillati > Actinomycetota > Actinomycetes > Kitasatosporales > Streptomycetaceae > Kitasatospora > Kitasatospora sp. NPDC096077. The sequence goes on from NZ_JBEOSV010000009.1 coordinate 112,359, forward strand.
AGCTGGACCCGGCGCTGGTGGACATGCGGACCATCCTGCTGATCGGCTCCTCGCAGACCCGGGCGGTCGAGCGGAGCGAGGGCGTGGAGGTCGTCTGGACGCCCCGGCGGTACCCGGAGGCGTGACGGTGGCCGGCTGACCGCGAGCGGCGAACAGTGAACAGATGACAGCTAACAGATTTCATCATCTGTTAGCTGTCATCTGTTTTTTGTTCCCTGTTCCCTGTTCCCTGTTCGCCGCCTGCCGTCAGCCGCGCGCCGTCACCGCGTCGGCTTGGTGATCAGCAGCTCGGTGTTGTGGTCCGCCCCGGTGCCGAGCAGCGACGTGACCCGCCCGTTCGGGTCGTTGTACGCCAACTCGCGGTACAGCGCCGCCAGGTTGGCGTCCGAGGTGCCGCCGAAGTCCGTCGCGTACGGCGCGCCGGACTCGATCAGCGTGGTGAACAGCGACAGGGTGCCGTCCCCGTTGTCCGCGATCTCGATGATCCGCCCGTGCTGTGGGTAGTCGATGTGCGAGGCGGTGTTGATCTCCCAGAACGCCCGCTCCGGCACCGCGTGGCCGTGCGCCGTGATCTTGTTCATGTGGGTGTGCCCGTTCACCCAGGCGACCACGTTCGGGTAGCGCTGCAGCAGTGCGACCAGCTCGTTGCCGTCGTGCCGCTTCTCGAAGATGTTGCGCGGGTCCGGCAGCAGGTTGCCCATCGAGCCGCTGGTGTGGTGGCTGAAGACCAGGATCACGTCGTCGGTGCTGCCGCCGTTGACCCGGTTCCCGTTGGGGTCGTACCAGTGCCCACTGTGGTTCTTCAACTGCTGCTCCAGCCAGCGCAGTTGGGCGGTGCCCAGGGAACCGTCGGCGAATCCGGCCTGGTTGGTGGTGTCCAGGCTGATGCCGACGACCTTCTCCGAGATCCGGAAGGTGTAGTAGAGCTTGCCGCTGCCCACCATGTCCGAGGTGAAGCCGTGCCCGTACGGACCGGCGCCGGTGGCCGCCGGGTCGAGGTGCGCCTTGGCGAACTGCTTGAGGGTGAACGGGTGTCGGCGCTCGTCCGGGGTCACCCGGCGCACCGCCTCGCCGTTGGTGAGCAGCTTGGCGAGCAGCAGGACGGCGCCCGCCGGGTCGCGGCGCAGCGAGTCCGCCAGCTGGCCGGCGGTCGCGTCGTCGCAGCCCTCCAGCTTGAGTCCACCGGTGTAGAGGTCGTTCAGCAGCCCGAAGTCGGGCAGCGAGCCCTCGATGCTGTCGTCGTGGTTGCCGACCGTGGTGTACCAGGGGGTCTTCAGGCCGGGCGCGTCGAAGGGCCGGCCGGCCGCCGACAGGAAGCCGGGTATCTGCGGGAAGCCCTTCGCCTTGTAGGCGTCCTGGTAGGCGAGTTCGGGGTTCCAGAAGCCGGCGTTGCCGGAGTTCTGGACGCCCTCGTAGCGGTTCGGGTCGCCGGTGTTCTGGGCCAGTCGCCCACCGCCCATGACGGTGAGGTACCAGTCGAGTTCGGCCAGCTCGTGGTTGTCGGTGTTGTCGCCGGTGGCCATCACCAGGCTGAACGGCATCCCGGTGTAGGGGCCGCCGTCGAGCGAGTTGACCCGCTCGACGAGGGCCGAGACGCCCCGGGCGTTCAGGGCCTCCTGCGGCCGGTAGGCGCTGTCGGTGAACTTGGCCAGGAACTCGAAGCGCACCGGCGACTCGGTGTCCACCAGGTGCAGGTCGCTGAACTGGACGAAGCTGGCCAGTCCGGTGCGGCGGTCGTCGCGGCCGGAGCCCGGTGCCGCGAGCTCCCCGCGCACCACCAGCGGCCAGCCCGGTCCGGCCGTCAGCCGCTTGTAGGGGCCGGTGCCGGCCGGCGTGGCCACCTGCTCCAGGGTCGTCCCGGTGACCTTGACGGCCCGTGCGGCCGTGGTCGCCAGCGCCCGGTCCCGCGCGGCGGCCGAGGCGAGCTGCGCGCCGCCCAGGGACAGGGCCGACCAGGCGGCGGCCACCGACGTGCCGGTGAGAAACGTACGGCGTCTCATACCTGCCACGAAAACTCCCACATGCCGATGCCCGGTCGGGAAGGACGTCCCGTCCACCGGGGCTGAGTGTCATGAACCCGCTGCTGGCGGGCCGCCAGATTACCCACGGGTAGCTGTCGGGTGTTAGACCCGTGCGGAGAACTTTCCGGGAACGCGGGACGGCCCTCGTGCGCAGGCTGCACACGGGTCGTCGGTCGTCACCCCGCCCCCGGTGGCGTGCGGGCGGCATCCCGGTGGCCCGGAACCGCCGGGGCCCTGGGCGGCGTCGAGTTGGGGGAGTCGTGCTCGGCCGACCGACACAGGGAAATCTCTGCAATACCGTCTGGTGATGTGAAGATCCGACACTCATACAGGGAGAGAAACGGACAAATGTAGCGCCGCGCCCTCCCTTGATTCTGTCGCCATCTCAGCCATGAGATATGGTCTGCCGAGTGACAGGCGACTACCTCACCCGTATCGGCACCCTCATCCGTACCGCTCGCCAGCACCGCGGCTGGTCCCAGGCGCAGCTCGGAGAGGCACTCGGCACCAGCCAGAGCGCGGTCAACCGCATCGAACAGGGCAAGCAGAACGTCAGCCTTGAGATGGTCGCTCGCATCGGCGACGCCCTCAACAGCGAGATCGTGTCCCTCGGCTACTCCGGCCCCATGCACCTGCGGGTCACCGGCGGCACCCGACTCTCCGGCTCCATCGACGTCCGCAGCAGCAAGAACGCCTGCGTCGCGATCCTGTGCGCCTCGCTGCTGACCACCGGCCGCACCACGATCCGCAGCGTCGCCCGGATCGAGGAGGTCTACCGCATCCTCGAAGTGCTCACCAGCATCGGCGTCAAGAGCCGCTGGCTCAACGACGGCCGCGACCTCGAACTCACCCCGCCGGCCGAGCTCGACCTCGCCGCGATGGACGTCGAGGCCGCCCGCCGCACCCGCAGCGTGCTGATGTTCCTCGGCCCGCTGATGCACCGCGCCCAGCACTTCGCCATCCCGTACGCCGGCGGCTGCGACCTCGGCACCCGCACCGTCCAGCCGCACCTCACCGCGCTGCGCCGCTTCGGCCTGGAGGTCGCCACCACCGGCGGCGCCTACCACGCCTCGGTCGAGCCGGGCACCCCGATGGACCGCCCGATCGTGCTGACCGAGCGCGGGGACACCGTCACCGAGAACGCCCTGCTGGCCGCCGCGCGGCACGACGGCGTCAGCGTCATCCGCAACGCCTCGCCCAACTACATGGTCCAGGACCTCTGCTTCTTCCTGGAGAAGCTGGGCGTGAAGATCGAGGGCATCGGCACCACCACCCTCACCGTGCACGGCGTCCCGCAGATCGGCTGCGACGTCGACTACACCCCGGCCGAGGACCCGGTGGAGGCGATGAGCCTGCTCGCCGCCGCCGTGGTCACCTCCTCCGAGCTGACCATCCGCCGGGTGCCGATCGAGTTCCTGGAGATCGAACTCGCGGTGCTGGAGGGCATGGGCCTCGACTACGACCGGACCCCCGAGTACCGGGCCCACAACGGCCACACCCGGCTGGTCGACCTCACCGTGCGCCCCTCCAAGCTGACCGCGCCGATCGACACCATCCACCCGATGCCGTTCCCCGGCATCAACATCGACAACGTGCCGTTCTTCGCCGCCATCGCCGCGGCCGCGCACGGCACCACGATGATCCACGACTGGGTCTACGACAACCGCGCGATCTACCTGACCGAGTTGACCCGGCTCGGCGCGGACGTCAAGCTGCTCGACCCGCACCGCGTCCTGGTCCAGGGTCCGACCCGCTGGCGCGCCGCCGAGATGATGTGCCCGCCCGCGCTGCGCCCGGCCGTGGTCATCCTGCTCGCGATGCTCGCCGCCCAGGGCACCTCGGTGCTGCGCAACGTGTACGTCATCAACCGCGGTTACGAGGACCTCGCCGAGCGCCTCAACTCGATCGGCGCCCAGATCGAGACCTTCCGCGACATCTGACGGTCAGTCACATCTCCGTGCGTCGAACCGTCAGTCCGCCGACCGGCCCGCGTCGCTGAGACCGGTCAGCAGGATCGCCACGTCCAACCCGGTGTTCAGGTAGTCCACGAACACCGGGTTGTTCAGCGCCCAGAGCGACCGGCGCTCCCGGACCAGCCGGACCGCCCCGGCCGGTTCGTGCCCGAGGTGGACCAGCGCCTGCGCGGCCACCAGACCGGAGCGGTTGTAGCCGGAGCGGCAGCGCACCAGCGTCCGCCGGCCACGGCGTACGGCGGACGCGGTGAACTCCGCCGCCTCCTGGACGGCGAGCAACTGGCCGGGCGAGAGCGGGGCGTCCGGCACCTCCCGGACGACGTGTTCCACTCCGGCGGCCGGGCCGTGCCCGGGGAGCGTGAACAGGCTGACCACCAGGTCGAACTGCCGCCCGACGACCACCGGTTCCAGCTCGCCGCCGGGCGGGGTGCAGTAGTGCCCGCCCATCCAGAGGCCGGGGACGACCTCGTTCCAGGGCTCGGACGGCCCGGGGGTGCCCCGTTCCTTCTGGCGGGTCCGCATACCTGCTCCTTCCGGCCCGCCGACGCGGCTGCTCGCCCGTGCGGCTGCTCGTTCGTGCGGCTACTCGCCCGTGCTGCCGTCGAGGTGCTCGCGCAGGAGGTCGGCGTGGCCGTTGTGACGGGCGTACTCCTCGATCATGTGGGTGAGGATCCAGCGCAGCGAGAAGACCTCCTCGCCGTAGCGGCCCAGGACGTCCAACGACTCCGCGGCGGCGACGAGTTCCCGGGCGTGGTCGCACTCGCCGCGCCAGATCGCGAAGGCCTCCGCCGGGTCGGCGCTCTCGGCGTCGAACTCGGCGAAGCTGCCGTCGGGGTGCTTCCAGAAGCCGGGCCGGTCCTCGCCGTTGAGCACGTTGCGGAACCAGCCGCGCTCCACCTCGGCGAGGTGGCGGACCAGTCCGAGCAGGGAGAGCCCGGAGGGCGCCAGCGCGGGGGCGCGCAGTTGTTCGGGGGTCAAGCCGGCGCACTTCATCGCCAGGGTGTCCCGCTGGTAGTCCAGGAAGCTTGCCAGGGTGGCCCGTTCGTCGGCCGTGCGCAGCGTGGTGGTGCGGTCGTCGGTCATCGCGTCATCCTGTCGGACGGTCCGCCGGCCGTCCGGCAATTCCACCAGGTGGGATCTACGCGGGCCGTTCCAGCCAGCGGACCGCCTGCTCGACGTCCGGCGCGACCGGCACCCCGTCCGGTACCGGCGGGCGCTCCACCACGACCACGGGCAGGCCGAGTTCGCGCGCGGCGGTGAGCTTGGGGGCGGTCGCGGCGCCGCCGCTGTCCTTGGTGACGACCACGTCGATCCGGTGCTCGCGCAGCAGCGCCCGTTCGCCGTCGAGGGTGAACGGGCCGCGGTCCAGCAGGACGTCGAGCGAGGCCGGCAACGGTGGCTCGGGCGGGTCCACCGACCGGGACAGGAAGTGCAGTCGGTCCAGGTGGGCGAAGGCGGCGATGCCCTGTCGGCCGGAGCTGAGGAAGACCCTGCGCCCGAGGCCGGGTAGCAGCTCGGCCGCGGCCGCCAGCGAGGGGACGCGGTGCCAGCGGTCCCCGGCGACGGGGGCGAAGCCGGGACGGCGCAGGACCAGCAGCGGTACGCCGGTGGCGGCGGCCGCGAGGGCGGCGTTGTGCGACATCCCGGCGGCGAACGGGTGGGTGGCGTCCACCACGGCGTCCACGGCCTCGGCGCGCAGCCAGGCGGCCAGCCCGTCCGGGCCGCCGAAGCCGCCGATCCGCACGTCCCCTACGGGCAGCCGAGGTCGGGCGACCCGCCCGGCCAGCGAACTGGTCACCCGCAGGCCCGGCCGCCCGTCCAGCGCCGCGGCGAGCGCCCGCCCCTCCGTCGTCCCGCCCAGGACCAGCACGTGGGCGGGGAGGCGGCTTCGGCCGTCCCGGGTCATGCGCCGCAGGGCTCGTGCGGGCGCTCGCGGTCCGCCGAGTAGAGGTGGCTGTCGCGGAACTGCTCGGCGGCGAGGGTGCGGCCGACGAGGATGACGGCGGTGCGCACCACGCCCGCCGCCTTGACCTGCCCGGCGATGTCGGCCAGCGTGCCGCGCAGCACCAGCTCGTCCGGGCGGCTCGCCATCGCGACCACCGCGGTCGGGCAGTCGGCGCCGTAGTGCGGCAGCAGCTGCTCGACCACGTCGTCCACGTAGCCGGCGGCCAGGTGCAGCACCAGCAGGGCGCCGCTGCGGCCGAGGGTGGCGAGGTCCTCGCCCTCCGGCATCGGGGTGGCGCGCTTGGCGATCCGGGTCAGGATGACGGTCTGGCCGACGGTCGGCACCGTCAACTCCCGCTTCAGCGCGGCCGCGGCGGCCGCGAAGGCGGGCACCCCGGGGACCACCTGGTACGGGACGCCGGCCGCGTCCAGTCGGCGCATCTGCTCGGCGACGGCGGAGAAGACCGACGGGTCGCCGGAGTGCAGCCGGGCCACGTCCCGGCCCTGCTCGTGCGCGGCGACCAGTTCGGCGATGATCTGGTCCAGGGTGAGCTGCGCGGTGTCGACCAGCCGGGCGCCGGGCGGGCACTCGTCCAGCAGCTCGCGCGGGACGAGGCTGCCGGCGTACAGGCAGACCTCGGCCCGGGCCAGCAGGCGCTGGCCGCGCAGGGTGATCAGGTCGGCGGCGCCCGGGCCGGCTCCGATGAAGTAGACGGTCACGAGGCGTCCTCCTGAGGGGTGTCGGGCTTGGCGGCGGACCACTGGGTGACCGGCATGGCCTGCCGCCACCCGGTGAAGCCACCCACCGGGACGGCGTGGGCGACGGCCAGCTTGACCAGCTCCCCGCCGTGCCGCCGGTACCACTCGGTGAGCAGCGCCTCGGACTCCAGCGTCACGGTGTTGGCGACCAGCCGGCCGCCCGGGCGCAGCGCGGCCCAGCAACTCTCCAGCAGGCCGGGGGCGGTGAGCCCGCCGCCGATGAAGACGGCGTCGGGGGTGGGGAGTTCGGCGAGCGCGGCGGGGGCGCGACCGGTCACCACCCGGAGTCGGGGCACGCCGAGCCGGGCGGCGTTGTGTGCGATCCGCTCGGCCCGGACCGGGTCGCGCTCGATGCTGACGGCCTGGCAGTCCCGGTGGGCGCGCAGCCACTCGACGGCGATCGAGCCGGATCCGCCGCCGACGTCCCAGAGCAGTTCGCCGGGGGAGGGGGCGAGGGTGGCCAGGGTGGCGGCGCGGACGTGCCGCTTGGTGAGCTGGCCGTCGCTCTCGTACGCGTCGTCCGGCAGGCCGGGGACGAGCGAGCCGCGCGGACCGTCGCCGAGTTCGATGGCGATGAGGTTCAGCGGGGCGCCGGGCGGGTGCGGCCAGTCCTCGGCGCGGCCGTCGAGCCGGCGCTCCTCGGTGTGGCCGAGCTGCTCCAGCACGTGCAGCCGGGCGGTGCCGAATCCGCGCTCGGTGAGCAGCGCGGCGACGGTGGCCGGGGTGGTGGCGTCGGCGCTGAGCACCAGCAGGCGGCGGCCGGGGTGGAGGGCGAGCGCGAGGGTGTCCAGCGGGCGGCCGACCAGGCTGACCACCTCGGTGGCCTCCAGCGGCCAGCCGAGCCGGGCGCAGGCGAGGGAGACGGCGGAGGGGTGCGGCAGGACGCGCAGCCGTTCGGGGCCGACGGTCTCGGCGAGGGTGCGGCCGATGCCGAAGAACATCGGATCGCCGCTGGCCAGCACAGCGAGGCGGCGGTCGGCGTGCTCGGCGAGCAGGCCGGGGACGGCCGGGCGCAGCGGGGACGGCCAGGCGACCCGCTCGGCGGTGACCGCGTCGGTCGGGAGCAGCTCCAGCTGTCGGGGACTGCCGATGACCACCTCGGCGGACTCCAGCGCGGCCCGGGAGACGGCGGAGAGGCCGGACCAGCCGTCGGCCCCGATCCCGACGACGGTGATCGGAGGGGGCAGCTCGGGCACCGGGTGGCTCCTCGTGGTTCGTTCCTGCTGGCCGGGGCAGCCTACCTGGCCGGATTCGGGCGGACTCAGGCGAGGTGAGGGCAGCCGAGCAGCGGGCGACGACTTCCGGCGGACAGCTCTCAGTGAACAGCTTTCAACGATCGACTTTCAGCTGACAACTTTCAGAGAACAGATTTCAACATCTGAAATCCGTTCGCTGAAATCTGTCAGCTGTCACCCGTCACCCGCCCGCTCTCACCCGCCCGCCCCCACCGGTCCGCCCAGTCCCCCGAGGCGATCAGGGCCGGCCGGGCCCGGAGCCGGGCCTCGGCCGCCGGCCCGGCGAGGTAGACCCACGCCTCGCGCCGTTCGCCCGCCGCCGTCCGCACCGTCAACCGCCGGCGCACGTACAGTCCCGTACCGTCCGCCCGGCACTCCTCCAGCCGGTCCAGCGCCACGAGTGCCCCCGGGTACGCGTCCGGCCGTACGGTGATCAGCTCGCCGACGACCCGGCGCCCGGGGTCCGGGTCCGGCACCACGTACGGGAACCCCGGTCCGTCGTGCAGGGCCGCGCCGTCCAGCACCGCCGGACGGATCTCGGCACAGCGCCCGGCCAGGTGGGCGGCATGGTTGTGGCCGCCGCTGCGCAGAGTGCCGTACACGAAGAACGGCAGCGCCGCCGCCCCGGCCGGTGGGGCCTGCTCGGACGCGGACACGGGTTCGACCTCCTCGCTGGGGGAGCGCCCACGGTACGTCCTGCCGATCGATCCGTGGAACCCACTGGCGCGCGGGGTGGTGGATGCGCTGTCATATCGGATGTTCTGCCAGCACCGTCCTAGGGGGACACACATGACATCGCCCGCCTCCCCGTCACCGGCAACAACCCCCGGGAGCACTCCTGCCGCCCCCAGTACCCCCGGTGGCACCGCCGCCGCCCCCACCGCCCGCCTCTCCGGCGGGGTCTGGCTGGCCCTCGCGGTGGTCTACGTCGTCTGGGGCTCCACCTACCTCGCGATCCGGATCGCGGTCGAGACGATGCCCTCGTTCTTCTCCGCCGCCGCCCGCTTCCTCACCGCCGGCCTGCTGATGGTCGGCTTCCTGCTGATCCGCCAGGGCCCGGCCGCCCTGCGGGTGAGCGGCCGCCAGCTGGCCTCCGCCGCGCTGGTCGGCCTCCTGCTGCTGACCGGCGGCAACGGCCTGGTGGTGCTCGGCGAGACCTCCGTCCCGTCCGGACTGGCCGCGCTGCTGGTGGCGGCCGTCCCGCTCTGGATGGTCGTGCTGACGGCCTTCGGCGGCGGCGAGCGCCCGAAGCCCGCCGAGCTCGCCGGGGTGCTGCTCGGCCTGGTGGGCCTCGGGGTGCTGTCCGCCCCCGCGATCGGCGGGTCGATCAAGCCGCTCGGGGTGATCGTGATCATCGGCGCCACGCTGTGCTGGGCGTCCGGTTCGTTCGTCAGCAAGAAGCTCCCGATGCCGGGCAACGTGCTCGCCGCGAGCGCCTACCAGATGCTGGCCGGCGGCCTCGCTGACCTGGTGGTCGGACTGGCCCGCGGCGAGCAGCACGGGCTCGACCTCGGGGCGATCTCCGGCCGGTCCTGGCTGGCCCTCGGCTACCTGGTGCTGTTCGGTTCGCTGCTGGCCTTCACCGCGTACTCCTGGCTGCTGCGCTCCGCCCCGCTGACCCTGGTCGGCACCTACGCGTACGTGAACCCGGTGGTCGCGGTGCTGCTGGGCTGGCTGATCCTGGCCGAGCCGCTGACCGGGCCGACGCTGGCGGGCGGGGCGATCGTGGTGGTCGGGGTGTGCCTGGTGGTGAGCGTCAGTCGACGCCCGGGGCAGCAGGGTGCGGGGAAGCGGCGTCCCAGGTGGGGGCGGTCCGCTGGTAGCTGAGCACGGTCCCGGGCCGCGCGGAGCGGCCCGGGCGGCAGTAGTCGACCTGTAGACCGGCCGGCCGGTCTACAGCTCCGGCCGGCCCGTACCCGCAGGTCAGATCGTGTGCGGCGGCTTCCCGGTCCACCAGTTCCCCGGTGCCTCCGGGTCACGGCTGGTCCAGTACTCGACGATCGCGCCGGTGAACTCGGCCGCCGACAGCGTTCCGTCCCCGTCGCGGTCGAGGTGGCGGAAGGCCTCGTCGGCGTCGTCGCGGCAGAGGCCGGCGAAGTGGCCGCGCTGGAAGACGAAGAACTCGCCGGCGTCCACCGTCCCGCTGCGGTCCGCGTCGGCGACGGCGAGGAAGGCCTCGGCCAGGGCGCCGATGGTCTCCTGGGCGGCGACCGGGTCGTCGGCGAGCGCGCCGGTCGAGGCGACGAACTGCTCGCGGGTGATCGCCTCCGTTCCGGTGGACCGGCCGGCCAGGTGCAGGTCGTGCCAGATGGTCAGGTAGGCGCGGACGATGGCCGCCTCCGCCTCCGAGCCCTCCTGGTGACCGAGCGAGCGGGCGACCGAGTGGCCCATCAGTACGTGGTCCCGCTCGGTGAGCAGCCCGTCCCCGTCGGCATCGAGGTGGTCGAAACCGTGATTGATCTTCGCGATGAGCAGGTCGTCCGACAATGTGCCCCCTCCGGTGGCGATCCCCGCGGCTCTGGCTCCGGTCCCGGCTCCGGCTCCGGTCCCGACCCCGGCTTCGGTCCCACTCCGGCTCCGGCTCCGCGGTGCGTTGAGCGACGTCACGTCGCCAGCACGCTAACGCCTTGAGCCACGCCCGCGCATCCGAACGAGGGGCGAACAATTGCCCCCGTACCGCACGTCCCGCCCGCACTCCCCGCCCCGCCGTCCCCGCCCGTACTCCGCCCCGCCGCCCCGGCCCGCGCCCGGCTCAGTCCTCCTGGTGGTCGGCCCAGACGTACGTCGCCGGCAGCAGCTCCGGTATCGGGAGGGTGCGCAGGCCGGAGCCCTCCCCGACGATGACGCCGACCTTCGGGAAGTAGTCGAGCAGCACCTGCCGGCAGCGCCCGCAGGGGGGAATCACCCCGCGTTCGCGGTCGCCGACCGCCACCACGGTGGTGAGGTCGTACGCCCCCTGGCCGGCGGCCGCCCCGATCAGCACCAGTTCCGCGCACGGGCCGCCGGTGAAGTGGTAGACGTTCACCGCCGTGATGATCCGCCCGTCGGCGTTGCGCCCGGCCGCCGCGACGGTGTGGTTGTCGCCCCGCGAGTACCGCCGGGCCACTTCGAGGGCCGCCTCGACGAGCTCCTGGTCGACGGCCTCACGGTCGTCGGCCGTGTGATCGACGGCCTCGTGATGGATGCCGGACATCATCCTCAGTCCCTCCTGGTCAAACCCGAAACACTTCGAGCATGACCGTTCGGGTCCCGATCGTGCCAACCATTTGGGTGAACCCCTTCTCCGGCGGCCCCGCTGCCCTCAGTGCACCGCCGCCAGCAGCTCCCGGGTGTACTCGGTGTGCGGTGCGCCGAACAGCCGGTCCCGGTCGGTCGACTCGACCAGCCGCCCCCGGTGCATGACCGCCACCCGGTCGCAGAAGTGCCGCACCACCGCGAGGTCGTGCGAGACGAACAGGAAGGCGACACCGAGCCGCTCGCGCAGCTCCATCAGCAGGTTGAGCACCTGCGCCTGCACCGACACGTCGAGCGCCGAGACCGGCTCGTCCGCGATGATCAGCCGCGGTTCGGGGGCCAGCGCCCGGGCGATGCCGATCCGTTGCCGTTGCCCGCCGGAGAACTCGTGCGGGTAGCGGTCCAGGTGCGCGGCGGACAGCCCGACCTGTTCCAGCAGCTCGGCCGACCGCTCCCGCCGCTGCGCCGCGTCCAGCGCCGTGTGCAGGCGCAGCGGGGTGTCGAGGGTCTGGCCGACGGTGCGGCGCGGGTTGAGCGAGGCGTACGGGTCCTGGAACACCAGCTGGATCTCCCGGCTGAGCCGCCGCCGCAGTTCCCGGTCCGGGCGGGTGACGTCCTGGCCGTCGTACCGCACCCGCCCACCGGTCGGCCGCTGCAGTCCGGCCAGCACCCGGGAGGTGGTGGACTTCCCGGAGCCGGACTCGCCGACCAGTCCGAGCGTCTCGCCCGGCGCGATCCGCAGGCTGACCTCGTCGACCGCCCGGACCGGCTCGGCCCGCAGCGAGGGGAGGCGCCGCCGTCCGGGGAAGTGCACCGAGAGCTGCTCCACCTCGACCAGCCACCGCCCCGGCCGCTCGGCCGCCCCCGCGCCCGCCCCGGTCCCGGCGTCCGTCCCCGCCACGCCCCCGGTCCCGGCGTCCGTCCCCGCCACGCCCCCGGTCCCGGCGTCCGTCCCCGCCACGGCCCCGGCCCCCGCCGCGGGCCTGGGCGCGAACACTCGCGAAGGTGACGGATCGTCAACTGTCGGCAGTGCGCTGCCCGGTACGGAGTCCAGTCGCAGTGCCGCACCCACCAGCGCACGGGTGTACGGCCGACGCGGGGCGGCCAGCAGCTCGCCGGTCGGCGCGGACTCCACCTCGGCCCCGCCGCGCAGCACCAGGGTGCGGTCCGTCGTCCCCGCGACCACCCCGAGGTCATGGCTGACCAGCAGGACGGCCGTGCCGTGCTCGCGCTGCAACTCGCCCAGCAGGTCCAGGACCTGCCGCTGGACCCGGGCGTCCAGCGCGGTGGTCGGCTCGTCCGCGATCAGCAGTCGGGGGTCGTTCATCAGCGCCATCGCGATCATCACCCGCTGCCGCATCCCGCCGGAGAACCGGTGCGGATGGTCGCGCAGTCGGGCGGCCGGGATGCCGACCCGGTCGAGCATCGCGGCCGCCCGGCGCCGGGCCTCGGCGCGCCCGGCCCCCGGGTGGTGCAGCCGGTACATCTCGGCGAGTTGGGCGCCGACGCCGTGGAAGGGGCTGAGCGAGGTGAGCGCGTCCTGGAAGACCAGCGCGGCCCGGCCGCCCCGCACCCCGCGCAGCACCGACTCCCCGGCGCCGACCAGCTCCTGTCCGTCGAGCCGGATCGAGCCGCTGACGGTGGTGGTCCGCGGGTCGTGCAGGCCGAGGACGGCCAGTCCGACGGTGGACTTCCCGGATCCCGACTCGCCCACCAGGCCCAGGACTTCACCCGCGCCGAGGTCGAAGGACAGGCCCCGGACGGCGGTCACCGGGTCGCCGCCGCGCGGATCGGCGAACGTCACCGTGAGGTCCCGCACGCTGAGCACCGGCTCGGCATCCATCGCGCGACCCCTTTGGGAATCAAGAGACTTCATCGAATCGGCTCCCTTCAGCTCAGCCGGATGCGCGGGTCGAGCCAGGCCACCGCCAGGTCCGCCAGCGCGACGAACAGCACCACGAAGCAGGCGGCCAGCAGCACCGTGCCGACCACGGCCGGCAGGTCCTGTCCGGACACGGCCTGGGCGGCGAACCGCCCGATCCCGTTCAGCCCGAACACCGTCTCGGTGATCACCGCCCCGCCGAGCAGCACCCCGGCCTCCAGCCCGAGCAGCTGGACCAGCGGCCCGGCGGCGCCGCGCGAGGTGTACTTCAGATGGGCGCGCAGCCGTCCCAGCCCCTTGGCGCGGGCGGTCCGGACATACTCCTCGTTCATCGTCTCCAGCAGCTGGGAGCGCGAAAGCCGCGCGAACACGGCCGAGTTGACGAAACCGAGGACGAGCCAGGGGAGCAGCATCCCGCCCGCCCAGGCGGCCGGGTCCTCGCCCGGCGGGGTGTAGGAGGGCAGCGGCAGCAGGCCCGTCGAGTACACCAGCGCCCACTGCGCGACGTACCCGAGGAAGTAGATCTGCACGCTCGCGCCGACCAGGGTGAAGCCGGAGAGCAGCCGGTCGGTGCGGCGGCCGTGCCGCAGCGCCGAGACGAACCCGGTGCCGAGGCCGAGCACCAGCAGGACGGCGAGCGCCCCGGCGGTCAGCGAGAGGGTGACCGGCAGGTGGTCGGCCAGCGCCTCGGTGACGGGCTGGTGCAGTCGGTAGGAGTATCCGAGGCAGGGGGCCGCGCAGTGGATGACCGAGCCGTCCACGTCGTTGATGTCCCGCCCGGCCACCACGCCGACCAGGTAGTCGGTGTACTGGGCGAGCAACGGCTGGTCCAGACCCATGCTCTGGCGCACCGCGGCGATCTGCCCGCTGTCGCAGCGCGGGCCGCAGGCGGCCCGGGCCGGGTCGGCGGGCGCGGCGTAGAACAGGGCGAAGGCGGCGGCGGAGACCGTGACCAGGACGCCGAGCGCCTGGAGGGTCCGCCGCAGGGCGAAGGAGAGCATGGCCGATCCGGGGTCGACGGGACGGGGAGGAAAGCGGTGGAAGCGGTCGAGGCGGCGGAGGCGGTGGAGACCCGGCCCGGGTCCCCACCGCCTCAGGTGTTCGGACTCAGGACTTCAGGTACAGCCAGGTCAGCCCGACCGTCCCGTAGATCGGGTGGATGAACGCCCCGCCGACGTTGCTGCCGCGCAGCTGGTCGGTGGTCGGGTAGGCGAAGGGCAGCACCGGCAGGTCCTTCATCACGGTCTGCTCCAGCGCGTACAGCTCCTTGGCCTTGGCGCGCGGCTCGCCGATCTGGTTGATCCGGTCGATCTCCTTGTCGACCTCCGGGTTGCGGTAGCGCGCGGAGTTGACGTCGCCGCCGGCCCGGCCGTCGAAGGAGAACGGGATCAGGGTGGACGGGGTCGGCCAGTCGACCGAGCTGGTCTCCTCGAACAGGTCGTACGGCGAGTCGGCGCGGTGCACCTCGTCCAGGTAGGCCTTGGGGTCGATCGGCTTGGGCACCACGGTCAGGCCGGCCTTGGCGAAGCCGTCCACCAGCACCTGGGCGACCCGCTGCCCGTTCGGGGTGTTCTTGTACGCGTAGGTCAGGCTCGCCGGCGCCTGCTTGGCCTTGGCGAGCTCGGCCTTGGCGGCCTCCGGGTCGCCCTCGGGCTTGGCCGGGTAGAGGTCGTACTTCTGCCAGTCGATCAGCGCCGGCGAGCTGAGCGTGCTGGCCAGCTCGCCGATCCGGGAGCCGCCCTGCACCTGCCGGGCCTGCTGGCGCGGGTAGGCCAGGTTCAGCGCCTTGCGCACCTCGACGTCCGGTACCCGCTCGTTGTTGACCACCAGCTGGGTGACGAAGGCGCCCTGGCGGCCGGAGACGACGAGTTCCTTCGCCTTGGGGTCGGTGTCGGCGGTCTGGTACAGCTCGGGCGAGAGGGTGTCGGCGGCGGTGGTGGCGTCGGCGCCGCCGTCGCGCCCGGAGAGGATCTGCTGGTTGAGGTTGAGCGTCTCCTTGCCGTAGGTGAACACGAACTTGTCCGGGTACTGGTTGCGGACCGGGTCGGTCTCCGCCTTCCAGGCCGGGTTGCGCTCCAACACCATGCGGGTGTTCTGGACGTGCTCGACGATCCGGTACGGGCCGGTGGCGAACGGCAGCCGGTCGTAGTCCGTCCCGGTGTCCTTGTCGCGGCGCACCGGCGAGGAGGAGGACTGGGCGGCCATGTACGGCACGTCGGCCTGCGGCTGCGGGAAGTGGAAGACGACGGTGCGCGCGTCCGGGGTCTCGATCGCGTCGAGGTCACCGGACTGCGGACCGGCGTACTTGGCCCGCGCCGACTCGTAGTCGGGCGCACCGGTGAGCCACTGCGGCCAGTACGGCGGGCCGACCTCGTAGCCCTTGCCGAAGGTGCGCTCGATGCCGTACTTGACGTCCTGGGCGGTGATCGGCTTGCCGTCCTCCCAGGCCACGCCCTCCTTGAGCCGGTACGTCCAGGTGCGCCCGCCGTCGGTCGCGGTGCCGGTGTCGGTGGCCAGGTCGCCGACCAACCTGGCCTTGCCGTCCACGATCTGATACTGCGTCAGCTGGCGGCCCCAGAGCAGCGAGGCGTTGTAGGCGGCGCCGGCGTAGACCTTCTGCGGGTCCAGGTGGCGGAACTCGACGCTGTTGTACACGTTCACCGTGCCGCCCGGGCGGGCACCGGGGACGGCTGGGGCGGGACCGGCGCTGTCCTTCTCGGTGCCGAGCGCGGCGGTCAGCGGGGAGGTCTCCTTGGCCGGGGCCCCGCCCGCGGCGGAGCCGGTGCTGCCCGCGCCGGCCGAGCAGGAGGTCGCCAGCAGGGCGGTGGCGATGACGGCGAGCGACGGTCTGGTCCAGCGCATGGCGAAATTCCTCAGGAGTGGTCGAGCGGGCGGGAAAGGGAAGGGGAAGGCAGACGGAGGACGGCGGTTC
Source organism: Kitasatospora sp. NPDC096077 (assembly GCF_040303245.1). NCBI lineage: Bacteria > Bacillati > Actinomycetota > Actinomycetes > Kitasatosporales > Streptomycetaceae > Kitasatospora > Kitasatospora sp. NPDC096077. The sequence continues at coordinate 128,339 of NZ_JBEOSV010000009.1, forward strand.
AGCGGCCGCGACGCGGGTCCAGCGCGTCCCGGACGGCGTCGCCGAGCAGGTTGAAGGCGAGCACGAACAGCAGCAGCGCCGCGCCGGGGAAGACCAGGTAGGTCGGGTCGGCCTGGAACACCTCCGAGCCGCGCGCGATCATCCGGCCCCAGTCGGGGACGGGCTCGGTGACGCCGACGCCGAGGAAGGACAGCGCGGCCTCGGAGGCGACGAAGGTCGGCACCGCCATGGTGGCGTGCACCAGCAGCTGGGAGCGGACGTTCGGCAGCAGTTCGTGGACGACGACATGGAACCGGCTCGCCCCCTGCGCCCGGGCGGACTGCACGAAATCCCTTTCCCGGAGTGATCGGACGGTGGCCCGGAGGGAAAGCGCGAGCGGAATCCAGCCGAACGCGGAGAAGACCAGGATCAGCACCAGGAACTGCATCCACTCCGGCTCCGCGGTGCCCGGGTCGACCAGTCGGGACTGGATGACCGGGCTCAGCGCGAGCAGCAGGAGCAGCGTCGGAAAGGCCAGCAGCACATTGGCGAGAAAGCCGAACAGCCGGTCCGCGATTCCGCCGAGATAACCGACCGCGACCCCGGCCAGCACGCCGAGCGTGGTGGTCACGGCGGCCGCCGCGAGGGCGATCAGCAGTGAGGTGCGGATGCCGTAGAGCAACTGGGTGAACACGTCCCGGCCGAGGCCCGGTTCCAGGCCGAACCAGAACTCGCCGGAGATCCCGCCGTTCGGCAGCATCGGCAGGCCGCCGTCGCTGAGCAGGCCCGGAGCGTTCTGGCCGTAGTGCTCGACCGGGTTCTTGCCGTACAGGGCGGCGATCAGCGGAGCGGCGAGGGCGAGCACCAGGAACAGCAGCACGACGGCGGCCGCGACGGCGCCGGTCCGGTCGCGCAGGATCCGGCGCGGCAGGCTCGGGGCGGCGGGCCCGGAGGCCGTGCCGGAAACTGCGACTGTGTCGACCGCTGCCATGTGAGGCGTACTCCCCGAATTCTCCGCCGCCCCATGGGTGAGGGTGCGCTGGTGGGCATTTCCGAACCGGCCCCAGGGGTTTCCCGGCGGCCGTTCGAGCGACATCAGATCGGATGCGTCCGAGGTTCCGCAAATCACCGGAAGGCGTTCCGCGGGAATTCCTTCGGCACTGTTTCGGGAATTGTGGCGGCTTCATTTCGCCGCAACACGGCCGTTGCAGGAGAACGGACATAACGCCGTGAACCGGGCGGCCCGTTCCGCATTCTGAGACCTCCGCCACAGTCCCCGGGGTGTTGGTACGATCCCGGTGGACCGCGACTGGCGCGTAGGGATGGAATCGACCATCGGGAAGCGGTCCCGTGAATCCTCACGTCGGTTGCCGAGCGCCTGGGCCACCCGCATCCCCGTCAGGAGACCGCCATGGCCCAGCCCGAGCAGACGCCCCACACCGCAGCCGCCCCCGCGGCCGACACCGCCTTCCGCAGCGCCCTGGACGTCGTGGCCGGCGTCGAGCCGCGGATCGCCGCCGCCATCGGCCGGGAGCTGGAGGACCAGCGCGCCTCGCTGAAGCTGATCGCCAGCGAGAACTACGCCTCCCCGGCCGTGCTGCTCGCCATGGGCAACTGGCTCAGCGACAAGTACGCCGAGGGCACCGTCGGCCGGCGCTTCTACGCCGGCTGCCGCAACGTCGACACCGTCGAGGCGATCGCCGCCGAGCACGCCCGCGAGCTGTTCGGCGCCCAACACGCCTACGTCCAGCCGCACTCGGGCATCGACGCCAACCTCACCGCGTTCTGGGCCGTACTGTCCCAGCGGGTCGAGAGCCCGGCCCTGGAGCGCGCCGCGGTCCGCAACGTCAACGACCTCACCGAGCAGGACTGGGCCGAACTGCGCCGGCAGCTCGGCAACCAGCGGATGCTCGGCATGTCCCTGGACACCGGCGGCCACCTCACCCACGGCTTCCGCCCCAACATCTCGGGCAAGATGTTCGAGCAGCGCAGCTACGGCACCGACCCGGCCACCGGCCTGATCGACTACGACGCGCTGCGCGAGACGGCCCGCGAGTTCCGCCCGCTGATCCTGGTAGCCGGCTACTCCGCGTACCCGCGCCTGGTGGACTTCCGTCGGATGCGGGAGATCGCGGACGAGGTCGGCGCGACCCTCATGGTCGACATGGCGCACTTCGCCGGCCTGGTCGCGGGCAAGGTGCTGACCGGCGACCACGACCCGGTGCCGCACGCCCACATCGTCACCACGACCACCCACAAGTCCCTGCGCGGCCCGCGCGGCGGCATGGTGCTCAGCACCACCGAACTGGCCGAACACGTCGACCGGGGCTGCCCGTTGGTGCTCGGCGGCCCGCTCTCCCACGTGATGGCCGCCAAGGCCGTGGCCCTCGCCGAGGCCCGCCGCCCGGAGTTCCGGGCCTACGCCCAGGCCGTGGTCGACAACGCCCGGGCGCTCGCGGAGGGCCTGCTGCGCCGCGGCGGCAAGCTGGTCACCGGCGGCACCGACAACCACCTGGTGCTCGCCGACGTCTCCGGCTACGGCCTGACGGGCCGTCAGGCCGAGGCGGCGCTGCTCGACTCGGGCATCGTCACCAACCGCAACTCCGTCCCGCAGGACCCGAACGGCGCCTGGTACACCTCGGGCGTGCGCCTGGGCACCCCGGCGCTCACCACCCGCGGCCTGGGCACCGGCGAGATGGACGAGATCGCCGCCCTGATCGACACCGTCCTGCGCGGCACCACGCCGACCGCCGCCGCCAGCGGTGCCCCGTCCAAGGCGAACTACGCCCTCGACGAGACCCTCCGCGACGGCGTGGCCAAGCGCGCCGCCGACCTCCTCGCGCCCTTCCCGCTCTACCCGGGCGTCGACCTGGTCTGACCTCCCCGGGCTTGAACCCGGGGCCGCCGACGCTGAGTTCGGCAGCCCCGGGTCGACCCGACCGGTAGCGCGGCCAGGACCGCGACCGGCACCGCAGCCAGGACCGCGCCCGCTACCGCGGCTAGTACTGCAGCGACTTGTACTGGAGGAACTCCTCCAGCCCGTGCCGGCCCAGTTCCCGGCCGAGCCCGGAGCTCTTGTAACCGCCGAACGGCGCAAGGGGGTTGAAGCGGCCCCCGTTGAGGTCGACCTGGCCGGTGTCGAGCCGGCGGGCGAAGGCGGCGGCGATCTCGGTGTTCGCCGCCCAGACGCCGCCCGCCAGCCCGTAGACCGTGCCGTTGGCGATCTCGACGGCGTGCTCCTCGTCGCGATAGGCGATGATGCTCAGGACCGGGCCGAAGATCTCCTCCTGGGCCACCGCCAGGTCCGGGGTGACGTCGGCGAGGACGGTCGGGCGGACGTAGAAGCCGGCCGGGAGTCCGGGCAGCGGCTCCGGACCGCCGGCCACCAGCCGGGCGCCCTGCGCGAGCGCGTCCTCCAGGTAGCCGCGGACCCGCTCCAACTGCCGGGCGTTGACCAGCGGACCGACCCGGGTCTGCGGGTCGGTCGGGTCGCCCGGCAGGTACTTCTCGGCGGCCTTGGCGGCGATCCCGACCGCCTCCTCGTACTGGTCCCGGTGGACCAGCAGCCGGGTCCACGCGCTGCACGTCTGGCCGGAGTTGGCGAAGACGTTGGCGACGTTCACGTTCACCGCCCGGGCCAGGTCGGCGCCCGGCAGCACCACGTTGGCGGACTTCCCGCCCAGTTCCAGGGCGACCCGCTTCAGCCCCCGCCCGGCCGTCTCGGCGACCTGCCGGCCGACCGCCGTCGAGCCGGTGAAGGACACCACGTCCACCTCCGGGTGGGCGACGAGCGCCGCACCCGCGACCGCGCCGGTGCCGGTCACCAGGTTGAACACCCCGGCGGGGAAGCCGGCTTCGTCCACCAGCCGGGCGAACAGCCGGGCCACCAGCGGGGTGTCCTCGGCCGGCTTCAGCACCACCGGACAACCGGCCGCCAGCGCCGGGACGACCTTGGCCACGATCTGGTGCAGCGGGTAGTTCCACGGCGTGACCGCCGCGACCACCCCGGCCGGCTCGGCGAGCACCACCGAGTTGCCGATCCGCTCCTCGAAGGGGTGCTCGGCCAGCAGCGTCAGGTACGAGGTCGTCACGGTCAGCGGCAGCCCGGCGTGCACGGCCCCGGCGAAGCCGACCGGGGCGCCCAACTCGGCGACCACGGTGGCGGTGATCTCGGCCTGGGCGGCGGCGATCCCGTCCCGCAGCCGGGTCAGCGGCGCGATCCGCTCCTCGCGCGAGGTGGCGGCCCAGCCGCGGGCGGCCCGGCGGGCCGCGGCCACCGCGGCGTCGACGTCGGCCGCCGCACCGGCCGGTACGGTGGCGAGCACCCGCTCGGTCGCCGGGTTCAGCACGGCGATCGATCCGGAGTCCCGGGAGGGCCGCCAGGCACCGTCGATGTACTGGTCGCCGTACTCCGCGTACTCCTGCTCCTGCACGGGGGCCGTCCTCTCAGCTGGTCAGGCGTCTTAACTAACAGCGCTAGTAAGTAGCTCAGTCAAGGCGGCCGGGCGGCCGCGCGCAAGAGCCAATCCCGCCGAGCGGACCGGCCGGTTACCCCGGGGCGAACCGCGCGGTGCACTCGTCGAACGGTTCCGGGCGCCCACGACGCCGGCCGCCACCGCCGGCCGTCGTCGGCGTCGGCAACTCGGCTACCGCCGTGGCCTCCTGAGCGTCCATCCGGCCACCCGCGAGCAAGACCACCCGCGACCAGGACCATCCGCCGGCCCGGTGACACGGAGCGACGGAGCGGGGCAGAACGGATCATCTCCGCCCACCGGACCGGGGTTCAGGTCCGGCCGCGGACCCGCAGGTACCGGTCCGTCGGGAATTCGTGGGCTCCGGGGCCTCCTCATCGCCCGGGCACCCGCTGTAGATTGCAGCTCCCTCCGTGGTGGGGCCTACTGTCGGGGGAGGGTCGACGCATGGGCGGTCGCGGGCCCGGTACATCTCGGTGGCCGGGCGGGCCGCCGCCGCGTCGAGGCGTGGCTGAGAACCCGCAGGTCATCCGTACCGCTAAGGAGCATCCCGTGACCGACACCGCGTTGAGGGGCGAATCGCAGCAGCCCGACGGACCAGCCGTGTTGGAGGACGTGCCGGGATGGTTCTGGGACCACGACCGGCACTCCTTCGAGTGGTTCCTCGGGCGGCAGGCCAAGGACGGTGTCACCGGTGACCTGATGGAGCTGGGGGCCTACCTCGGTCGCAGCGCGATCGTGATCGGCGAATACCTCAACCCCGGCGAGACCTTCACGGTCTGTGACCTGTTCGACTCGGACGCGCCGGACGACGAGAACTCCTCCGAGATGAACATCTCCTACCGGAAGACGCTGACCCGCTCGGCTTTCGAGACCAACTACCTGGCCTTCCACGACGAACTGCCGGAGATCATCCAGGCCCCGACCTCGGTGCTGGCGGGCGGACGGGTCCCGGCCGGGGCGTACCGCTTCATCCACATCGACGCCTCGCACCTCTACGAGCACGTGGCGGACGACCTCCGGGTGGCCCGGACGGCGCTCCAGGAGCAGGGCGTCGTGGTGCTGGACGACTACCGCGCCCAGCACACCCCGGGCGTCGCGGCCGCGACCTGGGAGGCGGTGTTCAACCACGGCCTCAAGCCGATCATGCTCACCGAGTGCAAGTTCTACGGCACCTGGGGCGACCCGGAGCCGTTCCAGCGCGACCTGCTCGACCGGGTGGACCTCGCGTCCGGCTGTTACCTGAGCACCGAGACCCTGAACGGCCGGCAGCTGCTGCGGATGACCGGCGACTCGACGGGCATCGGGCCGTTCCGCGGCTCCCGTCACGTGCAGCGGCTGGGCGGCGGGCACCCCGAGTCCCGCGGCTCGCTGCGGACGGCCCAGGACGAGGCCGCGCTCGACCTCGCGGTCCGCCGCGCCCGCGCCGCCGAGGCCCGCCGCCCGGTCAACGTCGCCAAGCGCGCCGCCAGGGACCTGCTGCCCCCGGTCGTCACCTCCGCGATCCGCCGCGCCCGCCGCGGCTGACGCCGGACGGTCGGCCGGGCCGAAGGGCCGGCAACGCCGAAGGGCCGGTCGGAATCCCGACCGGCCCTTCGAAGCACGTACCCGCTCAGACCCGCGAGGCCTCCGCGGTCCCGCTGGCGGCCTCGGCCGCCGGCTCGGTCTCCAGCTCCCGGCGCACCTCGGCCAGCGAGGGGTTGGCCCAGGCGCTGGCGACGCCCCAGTAGTAGAACGCCAGCCCGATCGCGGCCACGATCAGCAGGTCCCAGCCCTCCGGCAGGTACCCGTGTCCGCCGAAGTCGGAGCTGCCGGCCCAGGAGACCCCGGCCATCACGAACAGGTAGGCGATCATCCAGGCGCCCGCCTTGAGGTGCGGCTTCAGCTCGGGGAACGGCTTGCGCAGCTCGTACCAGGCCCAGATCGGCAGGCCGGCGGCCATCAGCAGGATGACCTTGCCGGTGAGCGGCCACTTGGCCCAGTACAGCACCAGCGAGCCGAACACCATGGCGATCGGCGCGATCACCGGCATGGCCTTGAGCTTCACCGGTCGCGGCAGGTCGGGGGCGAGTCGGCGCAGCGCCATCACGGCGACCGGGCCGGTGATGTAGGAGATCACGGTGGCCACCGAGACGATCTCGGCCAGCGAGCCCCAGCCGCGGAAGACCGCGAGGAACAGGAAGGCGACCACCAGGTTGAGCACCAGCGCGGGGCGCGGGATGCCGGTCTTGGCGTCGACCTTGCCGAAGACCTTCGGCAGGTGGCCGTTCTCCTGCACGCCGTGGATCATGCGCGAGGTGGTGGCGGCGTAGATCATGCCGGTGCCGGACGGCGAGACGAAGGCGTCCGCGTAGAGCAGCATGGCGAGCCAGTTGAGGCCCCAGGCCATCGCGAGGTCGGCCAGCGGCGAGGTGTAGCCGAGGCCGCTCCAGCCGTTGGCCAGGCCCTCGTCCGGCACGGCGCCGAGGAAGGCGACCTGCAGCGCGATGTAGATCACCAGGGCGATCAGGATCGAGCTGATCACGGCCTTCGGCAGCGACTTGCCGGGGTTGCGGGCCTCACCGGCCAGGTTGAGCGGCGACTGGAAGCCGTTGAAGGCCCAGACGATGCCGGAGGTCGCGACGGCGGTGAACACCGCGCTCCAGCCGTTCGGCGCGAAGCCGCCGTGGTCGGTGAAGTGCGAGGTGTCGAAGTGCGCGAAGAGCAGGGCGCCGGCGGTCAGCGTGGGCACGACGACCTTGAACACGGTGATCGCCGTGTTGGTCTTGGCGAACAGCGTGATCGCGAACCAGTTCAGCGCGAAGTACACCAGGAGCAGGACGCTGGCCAGTGCGACGCCGCTGGTACTCAGCTCCTTGCCGTCGTACAGGGCTTTGGCCCAGCCGTAGTGCCAGGAGCTCATGTACTGGACGGAGGCGGTGGCCTCACCCGGGATGACCGAGACGATGGCGATCCAGTTGGCCCAGGCGGCCAGGTAGCCGGCCAGCGAGCCGTGCGAGTACTGCCCGTACCGGACCATGCCGCCGGCCTTGGGGAACATCGAACCCAGCTCGCTGTACGTGAGGGCGATGGTGAGTGCCACGGCGGCACCGATCACCCAGGCGAGGATCGAGGCGGGGCCGGCCAGCTTGGCCGCCCGCTCGGCGCCGAAGAGCCAGCCGGAACCGATGATCGACCCCAGTCCGACCGCGGTCAGACTGATGGTGCCGAGCGATCGGCGGTAGTTCTGGTGTGACGCCGTCGATGAATCGGGCTCACTCAACGTATCGGTCCTCTCGCTCGGGGTTCAGTGGTGGTGTCGGGGCTTTTGCGGTTTTGGGTCGGTATTTCGGACAAACCCCAGCAGCCTAGGGTCCGAAATGGGGCGAATACCTCAGAGGAAGCTCAAACCACTCGATCGTTGCCATCTCGTGTCCGATTTCCGGACGATCCTGCTCCGCTTGGCGAGACGAGCGCCACACCGCCACCGGCGGTGGATCGAGGAGTGAGGTCGGCGCGGATCGGGAATCCGGCCGGGAAAAGGAAATTCCCCGCGGGATCCTTTCGGATTCCACGGGGAATTTCTGTTGTGTCCGAGGGGGGACTTGAACCCCCACGCCCGATAAAGGGCACTAGCACCTCAAGCTAGCGCGTCTGCCATTCCGCCACCCGGACAGGGTGTGTGCTCCGGGGGTTTTTCTCTCGCCCCCTCGGCGACAGAGAGAACATTACCAGGGTTCTGGAGTGCTTCTCACCTGCGTTTCCTCGGCCGGGCCCGACGGTCCGCCGCCGGGCCGACCGTCGGGCCCGCGCGCCGCCCGCCCCACCCGCACGGCAACGGGACGACCGGCCCCGCAGGACTGACTGGTACCGCTCGCCCGGGCGCTCGAACCCCGCCCGAAGCGGTGGTGAGCGCGAAGCAAACGATCGGTTCCACCCCCACCCGTGATCGATTCCGATCGGAAGCGATCCGACACGGGCAACTTGTCGACGGTGCCACGGCCGCGCCGAGCGCTCTCCTAGCCTCTGTGGACCGAGGGCGCCATGATGCGGATCGCCTGATTCCCGGGTCGCGGACGAAGGGCGGCTGGACGTGGAGCAGATCAGCGGGGCGGCGAAGGCCGAGCCGAGACGCGACGGCCGGTCGGTCGGCCGGCGGTCGGTCGGCGGTCCGGCCGGTGGTCCGGTCGAGGGCCTGTGGCACTTCCGGGAGCCCGCCGTCGAGGCGTCCGTGCCGCGCACCCGCCACGCGGTGCGGGACCGCCTGCTGTCCCTGGGCATGACCGGGGTGCGCTACCAGGAGCTGGTGGACGACGTGCTGCTGATCGTCTCCGAGCTGGTCGGCAACGCGGTCAAGCACGCGGCCGAGCTGTCCCCCGAGGTGGCCACCGAGCTGTCGGTGCGCCGGGGCTGGGTGCGGATCTCGGTCGAGGACGGCGACCCGTACCGCCCGAAGGCGCTGGAGAGCGACACCGGCCGGACCGGCGGACGCGGCCTGCTGCTGGTGAAGAGCGTCACGCTGCAGGCCGGCGGGGTGTGCGACGTCGAACACACGGGGGAGGGCGGCAAGGTCATCTGGGCCTCGCTGCCCATCCCCCCGGAGTCCGAGCACTGACGGCCACCCCCACGGACGCGGGCGACCGAACAGAGATGCCCGCCCCCACCGGGACGGGCACCCCCACGAGCCGGCGGTCGCTACCAGTCCCGCCCGGCGATCTCCCGGATCCCCGGCAGCGCCGCCTCGAAGACCGTCTCGAACCACACCGAGAACGGCCGCTCCGCCCGCAGCTCGCGCAGTTCCTGCGCGGTCACGAAGGCGTAGTCGTCGATCTCCTCCGGGTTCGGCTCGGCCGGCCCGGTCACCAGTCCAACGAACAGGTGGTTCCACTCCCGCTCGATCAGCCCGGAGGCCTCGTCCGGCAGGTCGTAGCGGACCGTCCCGGCCTCGCAGAGCAGGGCCGGCGCGACGCCGAACTCCTCGGCGGTGCGCCGCGCGGCGGCGACGAACGGCGGCTCGTCCGGGTACGGGTGTCCGCAGCAGGTGTTCGACCAGACCCCGGGGGAGTGGTACTTGCCGAGCGCCCGGCGCTGCAGCAGCATCCGGCCCTGGCGGTCGAAGAGGAACACCGAGAACGCCCGGTGCAGCCGGCCCGGCATCCGGTGGGCCCAGAGCTTCTCGGCGGTGCCGATCGTGACGCCTTCGTCGTCGACCAGTTCCAGCAGGATCTCGGCGCCCGCGGGGTCGGCGGCGGAGGACCCCGGGTCGGCCGTCACGTCGGTCTCCACGTCCAGACCGGTGTCGATCTCGGCGGCGAACTGGCTCTGGTCGGTCGGCGGACTCTGGGGCATGGGGCCTCTTTCGGGAGCGGGAGCAACGGGAGCATCGGGTGCGTCCTGTGCACCGGGTGGAGTGCACGGGACACAGCGGGGGCACCGGCGCCGGCGTCGGTCCCCAGTCTGCCGTATGGGTGGCGGTCCGGACGGGTCCCACGCACATCCGGGCGGATCATGACCACGGGGAGTCCGGATCCGGGCGGAGAAGGGTCCGAGTCGTCCACGGAAGGGTCATTGGTCTCGAAGAACCGTTCGGTATCCGTTCCCATCGTGTTCGATCACCGCTCCTCCACCCCACCGTCACCTCGCCGCCTCCGGGCGCGTTCGGGTGGGTCGCCCGGGTCGCCTACCATCACTTACGAAACGCTGCCCGGATCTGTGCCGGTTCGGCGCGCCGCCGCCGGGCCCGGCCGAACGCCGGTCCGGGGGCCGACAGAGCGCCGCCGTGACCGTCGGCACATCCCGCGCGCACCGCACGACGCACGACGGATCAGGAGACCCCGCATGATCGGCCTCGTTCTGGCAGCCGGCGCCGGCCGCCGGCTGCGCCCGTACACCGACACCCTGCCCAAGGCGCTGGTGCCGGTCGACGGGGAGCGGACCGTCCTGGACCTCACCCTGCGCAACTTCGCCGAGGTCGGGCTGCGTGACGCGGCGATCGTCGTCGGCTACCGCAAGGAGGCCGTCCAGGACCGCAAGGACGCCCTGGAGGGCAAGTACGGCGTCAAGCTCCACCTGGTCGAGAACGACAAGGCCGAGGAGTGGAACAACGCCTACTCGCTGTGGTGCGCCCGTGACCTCTTCGCCGAGGGCCTGCTGCTCGCCAACGGCGACACCGTCCACCCGGCCTCCGTCCAGCGCACCATGCTGGAGGGCAACCGGCGGCTGACCGAGGACGGCAGCGCCCCCGGCATCCTGCTCGCCCTCGACACGGTGAAGAAGCTCGCCGACGAGGAGATGAAGGTCGTCGTCGACCCGGCCACCGGAATGAGCCGGATCACCAAGCTGATGGACCCGGCCGAGGCGACCGGCGAGTACATCGGCGTCACCGTGATCAACCCGTCCGCCGCCGCCGACCTCACCGACGCGCTGCGCGCCACCTACGAGCGCGACCCGCAGCTGTACTACGAGGACGGCTACCAGGAGATGGTGAACCGGGGCCTGCGGATCGACGTGCAGCCGATCGGCGAGGTGTCCTGGGTCGAGGTCGACAACCACGACGACCTGGCGAAGGCGCGGGAGATCGCGTGCCAGTACTGACCCGACTGGTCCCGTCGCCGCTGTTCGCCGAGATCCGCCCGGGCGCGCTGGACGCGCTCGGCGGCATCCTGGCGGACCAGCGGCTGTCGGCCTCGGGCCGGATCGCGGTGGCGATCAGCAACGGCTCGGGCGCCGCGATGCGCGAGCGCCTGGAGCCGGCCCTGCCCGGTGCCGACTGGTACAACGTGGACGACGGCAGCCTCGACAGCGCGGTGCGCTTCGCCGAGGAGATGCGCGGCAAGCACTACGACGCGGTCGTCGGCCTCGGCGGTGGCAAGATCATCGACGCCGCCAAGTACGCCGCCGCCCGGGTCGGCCTGCCGGTGGTCGCGGTGGCCACCAACCTGGCCCACGACGGCATCTGCTCGCCGGTCTCCACCCTCGACAACGACACCGGCCGGGGCTCCTACGGGGTGCCCAGCCCGATCGGCATCGTGGTCGACCTGGACGTGATCCGGCAGGCCCCGCAGCGCTTCGTGGCGGGCGGCATCGGCGACGTCGTCTCCAACATCTCGGCCTGCGCGGACTGGGAGTTGTCGCACGCGGTCACCGGCGAGCCGGTGGACGGACTGGCCGTCGCGATGGCCCGTTCGGCGGGCGAGAACCTGCTGCGGCACCCGGGGAGCACTCAGGACCAGGACCTCCTGACGGCCCTCGCCGAAGCCCTGGTACTGTCCGGCATCGCGATGAACATCGCGGGCAGCACCCGGCCTTCCTCGGGCGCCTGCCACGAGATCTCGCATGCCCTGGACGTGCTGTACCCCAAGCGTTCCGCCCAGCACGGCGAACAGGTGGGCCTCGGCGCCGCGTTCGCCAGTTTCCTGCGGGGCGAGCGCGAGCTGACCGGTCTGATCGTGGAGCGCCTGGCGAGCCACGGACTGCCGGTGACCGCAGCTCAAATCGGTTTCAGCGAAGCGGAGTTCACCGAAGCGGTGCACTACGCTCCGAACACCCGCCCGGGGCGCTTCACCATCCTGGAACACCTCGACCTCTCCCCTTCCGCAATCAGGGACGCGTACGCCGACTATGTCCAAGCCGTCAACAGCTGACCCCTCCACCGCGGGTGCCGAGCGGCCCCCGGTGGACCTGAGCCGCAGGCCCTCGATCGAGGAACTGCGTGCGGTGATCCACCCGGAGGGCATGCTCCAGCGCCGCAGCGCCGAGCACTGGGCCGGGCGTCTGTACATGCGGAGGATCTCGCTGCGGATCACCCGCGTGCTGTCCACCGTGACGGCGATCACGCCCAACGGCCTGACCTACCTGATGATGTTCACCGGCATCCTGGCCGGCGCCGCCCTGGTCCTTCCGGGCATCACCGGCGCGGTCCTGGGCGCGCTGCTGATCCAGGTCTACCTGCTGCTGGACTGCGTGGACGGCGAGGTGGCCCGCTGGCGTCGGCAGACCTCGCTCACCGGCGTCTACCTGGACCGGGTCGGACACTACATGTCCGAGGCGGCCCTGCTGACCGGCCTCGGCCTGCGCGCCACCGACCTGCTGCACCGCGAGGGCAGCGGCTCGCACTGGGAGTGGGCGTTCCTGGGCACGCTGGCCGCGCTCGGCGCGATCCTGATCAAGTCCGAGACGGACCTGGTGGACGTCGCCCGGGCCCGCAGCGGCATGACCGCGGTCGAGGACAGCGCCTCGGTGCCGCGCTCGGCCTCGGTGGCCAGGGCCCGCAAGGCGGCCTCCCTGCTGAAGTTCCACCGGCTGGTCGGCGCGGTCGAGGCCTCGCTGTTCATCCTCGCGGCCGGGATCGGCGACGCCGTCCACGGCGGGCTGTTCTTCACCCGCCTCGCGGTCGTGGTGCTGGCGGCGATCGCCATGCTGCAGACCGTCCTGCACCTGTTGAGCATCGTCCTTTCGAGCAGGCTCCGATGAACACTTCCACTTCTTCCACGTCCACGACGGCCGAGGACTTCCGCCTCGGCGTGGTCATCATCACCATGGGCAACCGGCCGGTCGAGCTCAACGCCCTGATCGATTCGGTCCGCGCCCAGGAGGGCCCGGCGGTCGAGTTCGCCGTGGTCGGCCAGGGCGCCCGGCTGCCCGAGCTGCCCGAGGGCGTGCGCACCGTCGAGCTGCCGGAGAACCTCGGCATCCCGGGCGGGCGCAACGTCGGCATCGAGCTGTTCGGGCCGGACGGCCGGGAGGTGGACGCCGTCCTCTTCCTGGACGACGACGGCCTGCTGCCGCGCACCGACTCGGCCCGGCTGCTGCGCGAGGCCTTCACCTCCGACCCGGAACTGGGCATCGTGTCCTTCCGGATCGAGGACCCGGAGACCGGGGTCACCCAGCGCCGGCACGTCCCCCGGCTGCGCGCCAGCGACCCGCTGCGCTCCTCCCGGGTGACCACCTTCCTGGGCGGCGCGAGCGCCGTGCGCTGCAAGGTGTTCGAGCAGGCCGGGCAGCTGCCCGCCGAGTTCTTCTACGCCCACGAGGAGACCGACCTCGCGTGGCGTGCCCTGGACGCCGGTTGGGCCATCGACTACCGCGCGGACGTGGTGCTGCACCACCCCGCCACGTCGCCGGCCCGGCACGCGACCTACTTCCACAACGTGGCCCGTAACAGGGTCTGGCTCGCGAGGCGGAACCTTCCGGCCCCGTTGGTGCCTCTCTATCTGGGAACCTGGTTTCTGCTGACCCTGGCCCGACGGCCCTCCGCGGAGGGGCTGAAGGCCTGGCTGAGCGGATTCCGGGCGGGCTTCCGCGAACCCTGCGGTCCGCGGAAGCCGATGCGATGGCGTACCGTCTGGCGACTGACCAGGATGGGCCGACCTCCGATCATCTGATTGGATCAGGTGATCGATCGCTTCCGGCCGGTGACCACACACCGGCCGGGCCTCCCCCCCGTGATCCCAGTGGATCCCCATCGGCGCAAGGCCGGCGGACCCCCGCCGACCGGCCGCCCCGACCGATCCCGCGCGAAGGACGAATGTGTCGACAGTGAGTGAACCCGTCAGCCTCTCAGCCCCCACGGGGGCGGACGCGGGCCTGACCCCCAAGCAGCTTGCGGACAAGTACGGTCTGTCGGTGAGCGGTGCCCGCCCCGGACTGTTCGCCTACACCAAGCAGCTCTGGAGCCGGCGCCACTTCATCTGGGCCTTCGCCACCGCCCGTCTGGTGGCCCAGTACACCGACGCCAAGCTGGGCCAGCTCTGGCAGGTCGTGACCCCGCTGCTCAACTGCGGGGTGTTCTACCTGGTCTTCGGCGTCATCCTGGCGAGCAAGCAGGGCTTCCCCGGGCACACCTACATCTCCTGGCTGTGCATCGGCGTCTTCGTCTTCCAGTTCACCCAGAACGCCGTGCAGTCCGGCACCCGGGCGATCTCCGACAACCTCGGCCTGATCCGGGCACTGCACTTCCCGCGCGCCAGCCTGCCGATCGCCTTCACCGTGATCCAGCTCCAGCAGCTGCTGATCTCGATGGTGGTCCTGGTCATCACCGTGCTGGCGGGCGGCATCACGCCGGGCAAGACCTGGCTGCTGGTCATCCCGGCGCTGCTGCTGCAGACGCTGTTCAACACCGGCGTCTCGCTGATCTTCGCCCGGATCGGTTCCAAGACCAGCGACATCTCCCAGCTGATCCCGTTCGTGATGCGGGCCTGGATGTTCCTGTCCGGCGTGATGTTCAGCATCCAGGACAAGATCCAGAGCTGGTCGCCCGTCATCCAGAAGATCATGGCCCTCAACCCGGCCTCGGTCTACATGGACCTGGTGCGCCACGCCTTCGCGCCGATCATCTACAACAAGCACCAGCCCGTGCACCAGACCCTGCCGCCGCACCAGTGGACCTACGGCATCGCCTGGGCGGTCGGGATCTTCATCATCGGATACGTCTTCTTCTGGAAGGCCGAGGAGGAGTACGGCCGTGGCTGACACCGACCTGAGCAAGCGCGACGTCGTGACGGACACCAAGGTCGCCCGCGAGCCCACCGTCGTCGTCGACGACGTGCACATCGTCTACCGGGTGCACGGCGCCGGCTCCGGCAAGGGCAGCGCCACCTCGGCGG
Organism: Kitasatospora sp. NPDC096077; assembly: GCF_040303245.1. Lineage (NCBI taxonomy): Bacteria > Bacillati > Actinomycetota > Actinomycetes > Kitasatosporales > Streptomycetaceae > Kitasatospora > Kitasatospora sp. NPDC096077. Next base: position 143,373 of record NZ_JBEOSV010000009.1, read on the forward strand.
TCAGCCGCATCCTCAGCCGCAAGCGCGGCGCCGGCGTGCGCGAGGTGCACGCGGTGAAGGGCATCAGCTTCACCGCGTACAAGGGCGAGGCGATCGGCCTGATCGGCTCCAACGGCTCCGGCAAGTCGACCATGCTGGCCGCCATCGCGGGCCTGCTGCCGACCGAGAAGGGCGGCATCTACACCAACGGCCAGCCCTCGCTGCTGGGCGTCAACGCGGCCCTGATGAACGAGCTCACCGGTGAGCGCAACGTCATCCTGGGCTGCCTGGCGATGGGCATGACCCCGGCCCAGGTGAAGGCGCGCTACCAGGAGATCGTCGACTTCTCCGGCATCAACGACAAGGGAGACTTCATCTCCCTGCCGATGCGCACCTACTCCTCCGGCATGGGCGCCCGGCTGCGCTTCTCGATCGCCGCGGCCAAGACCCACGACGTGCTGCTGATCGACGAGGCGCTGGCCACCGGCGACCAGGCCTTCCAGCAGCGCAGCAAGCGCCGCATCGACGAGCTGCGCGGCTCCGCCGGTACGGTCTTCCTGGTCAGCCACGACAACAACTCGATCCGCGAGGTCTGCGAGCGGACCATCTGGATCGAGGCCGGCGAGCTGGTCATGGACGGCCCGACCGAGGAGGTCGTCGGCCGGTACGAGCGCGGCGAGCGCCCGTAACCGTCCGCGCGAAAAGCCCTGGCACCGAAGGGCCGGTCCCGGAATACTCCGGAACCGGCCCTTCGGCGTGCCGCCCTACCCCGGGTGGCCCGCCGCCGCGGGGGTGAGCGCCACCGTGCGCCGGGCGGGGCGCTCTTCTCGGGCGCGTCGCGGGGTGTCAGGCTGGGGGCCGCGGGGGCGGTGTGCCGTGCGTGACGCCCGCGCTCGGACGCGTGTCCGAGTCGGACCAGTGGTACCCAGCGGTGTAGAACGGGGGAGTGACTGCAGTGTCGGCTTCGGCCCAGCCCAGAGATACGCCGGTGAACCCTTCCGCGGGACAGACCCTGGACAAGGCGGGTGCGGAGAACTTCCCGGTCGCCCCCTTCTTCCTGCCCGCGGCCTGGCGCGACGACCTGATGGCCGTCTACGGCTTCGCCCGGCTGGTCGACGACGCCGGCGACGGGGACCTCGCCGACCCGGCCGCCACCGCCGCCCTGCTCGGGGTCGAGCAGCGGCCCCCCGCCACCCCTTCGGCCCAGTCCGGCCCGCCGAGCCCGGCGGAGGTCTCCTTCCGGTTCGCACTGCTGGACGGACTGGAGCATGACCTCGACCGGGTGTTCGAGGCCGCCCTGCGTCCCGACGGCGCCGACCGGCCCCGCCACCCGCTGCTGGCCCGGCTGGTCCCGCTGGTCGACCGGCACGGCCTGACCCCCGAGCCGTTCCGCCGTCTGATCGAGGCCAACCGGGTGGACCAGACCACCACCCGCTACGCCGGTTACGAGGACCTGGTCGGCTACTGCACGCTCTCCGCGGACCCGGTCGGCCGCCTGGTGCTGGCCATCGCCGGCGTCTCCACCCCCGAGCGGATCGAGCTCTCCGACGCCATCTGCACCGCCCTCCAGCTGGTCGAACACATCCAGGACGTGGCCGAGGACCTCACCCGCGGCCGGATCTACCTCCCCGCCGAGGACCTCGAACGCTTCGGCGTCACCGAGGAGGAGCTCGCCGAGCCCGCCGCGACCGGTGCGGTTCGGGAACTGATCGCCTTCGAGGTCGAACGGGCCCGCACCCTGCTCGACCACGGCGCACCATTGGTAGGTACGGTTCGGGGGAGGCTTCGACTGCTCCTGGCGGGATTCACCGCAGGTGGTTACGCGGCCCTGGCGGCCGTCGAGGACGCCGGGTACGACGTACTCGCCCGGCAGGCGAAGCCGGACAAGCGCCGCCTCGCAATGAAGGCGGCGGCCATCTTCGCGAAGGGAAGGTGAACGCCCGAGTGGCGGCATCACCACTGGCGTCGGCCCCGACCATGGCGGCGTACCGGTACTGCGAGGCAGTCACCGGGCTGCAGGCGCGCAACTTCAGCTACGGCATCCGGCTGCTTCCCGAACCCAAGCGGCTGGCCATGTCGGCCCTGTACGCGCTGGCCCGCCGGGTGGACGACATCGGCGACGGCGACCTCCCGGCCGACCGCAAGGCCGAGGCGCTGGTGCGCACCCGGGAGCTGGTGGACGAGGTCCGCGCCGGCACGGTCGCCGAGGACGACACCGACCCGATCAAGGTCGCCCTGGCCGACGCGGCCCGGCGCTTCCCGATCCCGCTCGGCGGCTTCGACGAGCTGATCGACGGCGTGGAGATGGACCTCAAGGGCGCCGAGTACCAGACCTACGAGGAGCTGAAGGTCTACTGCCGCTGCGTGGCGGGCGCGATCGGCCGGCTCTCGCTGGGCGTCTACGGCTGCGACGACCCCGAGCGCGGGGCGGAGTACGCGGACACCCTGGGCCTGGCCCTGCAGCTCACCAACATCCTGCGCGACCTGCGCGAGGACGCCCTGACCGGCCGCACCTACCTGCCCACCGAGGACCTGGCCCGGTTCGGCTGCGAGCAGGGCTTCGCGCTGCCCAAGCCGCCGGTCGGCGCGGACTTCACCGGACTGGTGGCCTTCGAGGCCGCCCGCGCCCAGGCCGCCTTCGAGGAGGGCCTGCGCCTGCTGCCGATGCTCGACCGCCGCAGCCGCGCCTGCACCGCCGCGATGGCCGGGATCTACCACCGGCTGCTCGGCCGGATCGCCGCCGATCCCGAGTCGGTGCTGCGCGGCCGGGTCTCGCTGCCGGGCTGGGAGAAGGCGTACGTCGCGCTTTCCGGGCTCGCCGGGGGGCGTTCTTGAATCTCGTCACAGTTCTGTCACGCTGTGTCAGCGGGGAATCACATCCGGGTAGAGCCGTGTTGACCACGTCGCTGACCACGAGGGTGCCGGCCGCGAGCGGGCCGGCCACCGCGACCGCCGCCGGGCGGTCCGGCGACTGCGAGGGGGAGGGTCGATGACCGGGCGAGCCGTTGCCGCACGCCCGGCCGCCGTCGTGGTCGGCGGCGGCCTGGCCGGCATCACCACCGCACTGCGACTGGCCGAGGCCGGCCACGACGTCACCCTCGCCGAGGGGCGTCCCCGACTCGGCGGCCTGGCCTTCTCCTTCCAGCGCGGCGAGCTGACCGTCGACAACGGCCAACACGTCTTCCTGCGCTGCTGCACCGCCTACCGCGGCCTGCTGGAGCGCCTCGGCGCCACCCGGATGACCCACCTCCAGGACCGGCTGGACGTCCCGGTGCTCTCCGTCACCGGCCCCGACCGGGCCCCGGTGCGTACCCTCGGCCGACTGCGCCGGGCCGGCCTGCCCGTCCCGCTGCACCTGGCCGGCAGCCTGGCCCGCTACCCCCACCTGTCCCCGGCCGACCGGGCCCGGGTGGTCCGCGGCGCCCTCGCCCTGAACGGCCTGGACCTCGCCGACCCGGCGCTGGACGGGCTCTCCTTCGGCGAGTGGCTGCGCCGCAACGGGCAGAACGCGGCCACCACGGCCGCCCTGTGGGACCTGGTCGGCGTGGCCACCCTGAACGCCCGGGCCGACCAGGTGTCGCTGGCGCTCGCCGCGATGGTCTTCAAGACCGGCCTGCTCTCCGACCCCGGGGCCTCCGACATCGGCATCGCCGCCGTCCCGCTCGGGGTGATCCACCACGACCGGGCGCTCGCCGAGCTGGAACGCGCCGGCGTGCGGGTGCTGCTGCGGGCCCGGGTCGCGGAGCTCAAGCCCGCCACGCCCCAGCACGCCGTCCGGCTGGAGGGCGGTGAGCTGCTCACCGCCGACACCGTGGTGCTGGCCGGGGCCCAGGACACCGCGGCCGCCCTGCTGCCGCCGGGCGCCGTCCCCCAGCGGCTGGCGGACCTCGGCACCACGCCGATCCTCAACGTGCACGTGGTCTACGACCGCAAGGTGCTGCGCCGGCCGTTCTTCGCCGCGCTCGACAGCCCGGTCCAGTGGGTCTTCGACCGCACCACCCACTCGGGCCTGGCCGGCACCCCGATCGGCCGAACCCACCCGGGCGCCCAGTACCTGGCGCTCTCGCAGTCCGCCGTCCAGGACGAGATCGACCTGCCGGTCGCCGAGCTCCGCGACCGCTACCTGCCCGAGCTGGCCCGGCTGCTCCCGGCCGCCGCGGGCGCCGAGGTGCTGGACTTCTTCGTCACCCGGGAGCGCACCGCCACCTTCGACGGGGCCCCGGGCAGCGCCGCGCTGCGCCCGGCGGCCGCGACCGGTGTCCCGGGGCTGCTGCTGGCCGGCGCCTGGACCGCCACCGGCTGGCCCGCGACCATGGAGGGCGCCGTGCGCAGCGGCCACGCCGCGGCCGACGCCGCGCTCGCCGCGGTCGGCGCCCGGGTACCGGTGGACCGGGGCGACGGGCGGTGGCCGAGGTGACGGCGGGCCCCGGCGCCGGAGAGCCCGCCAGAGCCGACGGGCGTACCGTCGGCCCCATCGGCCGTACCGACACCGTTCGTTCCGGCACCACCCGCACTGGCACCACCCGCACTGGCACCACCCGCACTGGCACCACCCGCACTGGCACCACTCGTACTGGCACCACTCGTACTGGCACCAGCCGCACCGACAGCACCCGGCCGCCCCGTGCGGTCCGGCACCACGAGGGAGAGGGAACGCACGTGGAGTCACGCACCGGCTTCGCCGTCGGAGGCACGGCGCACGCCGAACCGGTCTCCGTGCCGGAGCTGCTCGCCCGCAGCCGTACGCTCTGCACCCCGCCGCTCCGGGCCGCCGTCGCCCGTCTGGCCGCACCCATGGACACCGTCGCCGCCTACCACTTCGGCTGGATCGACCGGGACGGCACCCCGGTGGAGGGCGACGGCGGCAAGGCCGTGCGCCCGGCCCTGGCGCTGCTGTCGGCCCGGGCGGCCGGTGCGGCGGCCGAGGTGGGCGTGCCCGGTGGGGTGGCGGTTGAACTGGTGCACAACTTCTCCCTCCTTCATGATGATCTGATGGACGGTGACGAGACCCGGCGGCACCGGGCCACCGCCTGGACGGTCTTCGGGCCGGCCCAGGCGATCCTGGTCGGCGACGCCCTGGCGACGCTCGGCACGGAGGTGCTGCTCGACGCCGCGGTGACCGGTGGCGCGAGCCCCACCGACGCCGCGCGGGCCGTCCGGCTGCTCACCACGGCGACCCGCCGACTGATCGACGGCCAGGCCATGGACGTCGCCTTCGAACAGCGCGACAGTGTCACCGTCGCCGAGTGCCTGGAGATGGAGGGCGGCAAGACCGCCGCCCTGCTCTCCGCCGCCTCGGCGATCGGCGCCGTCCTGGCCGGGGCCGACGACAAGGTCTCCGACGCGCTCCAGCGCTACGGCCACCACCTGGGCCTGGCCTTCCAGGCGGTGGACGACCTGCTGGGCATCTGGGGCGCGACCGAGGTCACCGGCAAGCCGCACTGGGGCGACCTGCGCCAGCGCAAGAAGTCCCTGCCGGTCGCCGCCGCGCTGGCCGAGGGCGGGGCCGCCTCCCGCCGGCTGGCCGAGCAGCTCGCCGACCCGAAGGGCCGCGGCGAGGAGGGCGAGCCCGAGCTCGCCGCCCGGGCCGCGCTGATCGAGGAGGCCGGCGGCCGCGCCTGGACCCAGGAGGAGGCCCGCCGCCAGCACACGACTGCCCTCGCCGCCCTGGACGAGGTGCCCATGGCCGACGGGGTGCGCGAGCACTTCGTCGCACTCGCCGAATTCGTGGTGGTACGAGAGAGGTGACGTTACGTTGACAGCAACCGCGGACGGCCGGCTCGACCCTGAGTACGATTCCGAGCCGGTCGCGGTGGGCGACCGCCCCCCGACCCTGCTGGGCGCGGGGCGGCGCCGGCCCGAGGACACCGACCGGCTGCGGCCGGTCGGTGAGGCGGACCGGCAGCCCGGCGACGCGCGCGAGGCGCTCGCGCGTGCCACCACCCACCTGCTCTCGCTGCAGTCCTCCGAGGGCTGGTGGAAGGGCGACCTGGAGACCAACGTCACCATGGACGCCGAGGACTTACTGCTCCGCCAGTTCCTGGGCATCCGGACGGAGGAGCAGACCCGGGCCACCGCCGAGTGGATCCGCTCCCAGCAGCGGGAGGACGGCACCTGGGCCACCTTCCACGGCGGGCCGGCCGAACTGTCCACCACCGTCGAGGCCTACGTCGCCCTCAAACTCGCCGGCGACGACCCGAACGCCCCGCACATGCTGGCCGCCGCGCGCTACGTCCGCTCCGCCGGGGGCATCGCGGCCGCCCGGGTGTTCACCCGGATCTGGCTCGCGCTCTTCGGCTGGTGGCCCTGGGAACGGCTGCCCGAGATGCCACCCGAGATCATCTTCCTGCCCAAGTGGCTGCCGCTGAACATCTACGCCTTCGGCTGCTGGGCCCGCCAGACCATCGTCCCGCTGACCATCGTCTCGGCCCACCGCCCGGTCCGTCCGGCCCCCTTCGCGCTCACCGAGCTGCACACCGACCCGGACCACCCCTTCCCCGACCGGCCGTTCGCCCCCGCCACCAGCTGGGACGGCATGTTCGAGCGCCTGGACAAGGTGCTGCACGCCTACCACCGCCGGGCCTTCCGACCGCTGCGCCGGCTCGCCGTCGCCCAGGCCTGCCGCTGGATCGTCGAGCGCCAGGAGGCGGACGGCTGCTGGGGCGGCATCCAGCCGCCCGCCGTCTACTCGCTGATCGCCCTGCACCTGGAGGGCTACGAGCTGGAGCACCCGGTGATGACCGCCGGGCTCTCCTCCTTCGACCGCTTCACCGTGCATACCGAGGACGGCATGCGCTGGATGGAGGCCTGCCAGTCCCCGGTCTGGGACACCTGCCTGGCCACCATCGCGCTGGTCGACGCCGGGGTGCCGGCCGACCACCCGGCGCTGGTCTCCGCCGTCGACTGGATGCTCGCCGAGGAGATCCGCAAGCCCGGTGACTGGTCCGTCCAGCGGCCCGCCCTGCCGGCCGGCGGCTGGGCCTTCGAGTTCGAGAACGACACCTACCCCGACATCGACGACACCGCCGAGGTGGTGCTGGCGCTGCGCCGGGTCGCCCACCCCGACCAGGGCCGGGTCGACGCGGCGGTGGACCGGGGCGTGCTGTGGAACCTCGGGATGCAGTCCAAGAACGGCGCCTGGGGCGCCTTCGACGTGGACAACACCAGCCTGCTGCCGAACAAGCTGCCGTTCTGCGACTTCGGCGAGGTGGTCGACCCGCCGTCCGCCGACGTCACCGCCCACGTCGTGGAGATGCTCGCCGAGACCGGCCGGGCCCGGGACCCGCGGACCCGGCGCGGCATCGAGTGGCTGCTGCGCAACCAGGAGGCGGACGGCTCCTGGTTCGGCCGCTGGGGCACCAACTACATCTACGGCACCGGCTCGGTGCTGCCCGCCCTGGCCGCGGCCGGTGTCCCGGACGAGCACCCGGCGATCCGCCGGGCGGTGCGCTGGCTGGAGGACCGGCAGAACGCCGACGGCGGCTGGGGCGAGGACATGCGCTCCTACGACGACCCGGCGCGCTGGGCCGGACGCGGCGACTCCACCGCCTCGCAGACCGCGTGGGCGCTGATGGCGCTGCTCTCGGCGGGCGAGGGCCCGGACGGCCGGACCAACCCGGCGGTGGAACGCGGGGTGGAGTGGTTGGTGCGCACCCAGCTGCCCGAGGGCACCTGGGACGAACCGCAGTTCACCGGCACCGGCTTCCCCTGGGACTTCTCCATCAACTACCACCTCTACCGGCTGGTCTTCCCGGTCACCGCGCTCGGCCGCTACCTCAACGGCGCCCCGGGCATGGTGTCGCCGGGCGGCACCCCGACGATCGGGGCGGCGCGGTGACCACCGCCCCCCTGCTGGTGCTCTGCGCCCTGGGCCCCGAGGTGTGGGCCCTGCGCGGCGGCGACTGGCGCGGCTCGGCCGGCGGACCGCCGGTGCTGGTGCGCACCGGGGTCGGCCGGCGGCGCGCCGGGACGGCCGTCCGCCGGCTGCTCGGCTCCGCCCCGGGCGGCTACGGCGCGGTCGTGGTCGCGGGCTTCGGCGCCGCCGTCGGACCGGGCGTGGCACCCGGCGAGGTGGTGGCCGCCGACGGCGTGCGCGACGCCGAGGGCCACCTCTACCCGGTCGACTCCGGGCCGGAGCTGGCCAGGGCGCTCAAGGAACAGGGCCTGACCGCGCACACCGGGGTGCACCACACCGCCGACCACGTGGTGCGCGGCATCGAGCGGCGCGCCCTGCACCTCCAGGGCGCGCTCGCCGTCGACATGGAGGCGGCGGCCGTGCTGGCCGCGCTGCGGGAGGTGCGCCCGGTCCTGCCGGTCGCGGTGCTGCGGGTCGTGGTGGACACCCCCGAACACGAACTGCTGCGGCCCGGCACCCTGCCGGCCGGGGTGCGCGCCTGGCGGACCCTGCGGGCGACGGTACCCGCCCTGGTCGACTGGTACCGGCAGGAGCACGTCACGGGCTCCCAGGAGCACATCACGGGCTCCGCAGACCTGAACCACCCCACATCCTCGACGCTCCCCCAGGAGGCGAGCTAGCCATGGCCATGCCGTTGCGCCAGACCGTGCGGGTCGGCACCTACCTGATGCAGCAGAAGCTGCTCAAGCGACGCGACAAGTTCCCGCTGATCGTCGAACTGGAACCGCTGTTCGCCTGCAACCTCGCCTGCGAGGGCTGCGGCAAGATCCAGCACCCGGCGGGCGTCCTCAAGCAGCGGATGCCCGTCGCCCAGGCGGTCGGCGCGGTCCTGGAGTCGGGTGCCCCGATGGTCTCGATCGCCGGCGGCGAGCCGCTGATGCACCCGCAGATCGACGAGATCGTCCGACAGCTGGTGGAGCGCCGCAAGTACGTCTTCCTCTGCACCAACGCGCTGCTGATGCGCAAGAAGATGGACAAGTTCAAGCCCTCGCCGTACTTCACCTTCGCCGTGCACATCGACGGGCTGCGCGAGCGGCACGACGAGTCGGTGGCCAAGGAGGGCACCTTCGACGAGGCGGTGGCGGCGATCAAGGAGGCCAAGCGGCGCGGCTTCCGGGTCACCACCAACAGCACCTTCTTCAACACCGACACCCCGCAGACCGTCATCGACGTGCTGGACTACCTCAACGACGAGCTCAAGGTCGACGAGATGATGATCTCTCCGGCCTACGCCTACGAGAAGGCCCCCGACCAGGAGCACTTCCTCGGTGTCGAGCAGACCCGGGAGCTCTTCCGCAAGGCCTTCGCCGGCGGCAACCGCAAGCGCTGGCGCCTCAACCACAGCCCGCTCTTCCTGGACTTCCTGGAGGGCAAGGCCGACTTCGAGTGCACCCCCTGGGGCATCCCCAACTACTCCCTGTTCGGCTGGCAGCGGCCCTGCTACCTGATGGCCGACGGCTACGTGCCGACCTACCGCGAGCTGGTCGAGAAGACCGACTGGAGCAAGTACGGGCGCGGCAAGGACCCGCGCTGCGAGAACTGCATGGCCCACTGCGGCTACGAGCCGACCGCGGTCCTCGCGACCATGGGCTCGCTCCAGCAGTCGCTGCGCGCCATCACCGAGACCGTCAGCTCCAACCGCGGGCGCTGAGGCCGGGCCGGCGCCGCCCGGCCCCGCAGCCGACCGCGTCCTGAGCTCCCGCCCGGCCCGGGCCCTCGCGCCCGGGCCGGCCCCGCCCCCGGTGGGCGGAGGCACCACCGCTCCGAGTCGTGAGGTGTACCCATGTCACTGCTCTCCCGCGTCACGTCCCCGGCCGAGCTGCGCAAGCTCCCCGCCGCCGAACTGCCGCTGCTCGCCGACGAGATCCGCGACTTCCTGATCGACGCCGTCACCCGCACCGGCGGACACCTCGGACCCAACCTCGGCGTGGTGGAGCTCACCATCGCGCTGCACCGGGTCTTCGACTCGCCGTACGATCGGATCGTCTTCGACACCGGCCACCAGAGCTACGTCCACAAGCTGCTCACCGGGCGCCAGGACTTCTCCCGGCTGCGGATGAAGGGCGGACTGTCCGGCTACCCCTCGCGGGCCGAGTCCGAGCACGACCTGGTCGAGAACTCGCACGCCTCCACCGCGCTCTCCTACGCCGACGGACTCGCCAAGGCCGCCCAACTGCTCGGCCAGCACGACCGGCACACCGTCGCGGTCATCGGCGACGGCGCGCTCACCGGCGGGCTCGCCTGGGAGGCGCTCAACAACATCGCCGAGGCCCGCGACCGGCCGCTGGTCATCGTGGTCAACGACAACGAGCGCTCCTACGCCCGGACCATCGGCGGCCTGGCCAACCACCTGGCCACCCTGCGCACCACCCAGGGCTACGAACGCTTCCTGGCCATCGGCAAGGAGGCGCTGCAGCGCACCCCGCTGGTCGGGCAGCCGATCTTCGACGCCCTGCACGGGGCCAAGAAGGGCTTCAAGGACGCCTTCGCCCCGCAGGGCATGTTCGAGGACCTCGGGCTGAAGTACCTCGGCCCGATCGACGGCCACGACCCGGGAGCGGTCGAGCAGGCGCTGCGCCAGGCCCGGAACTTCGGCGGCCCGGTCATCGTGCACTGCCTGACCGTCAAGGGACGCGGCTACCGGCCCGCCGAGCAGGACGAGGCGGACCGCTTCCACGCCGTCAACCCGATCGACCCGTACACCTGTCTGCCGATCTCGCCCAGCGCCGGGGTCTCCTGGACCTCGGTGTTCGGCGAGGAGATGGTCGAGCTCGGCGCCGAGCGGCCCGACCTGGTGGCGATCACCGCCGCGATGCTCCAGCCGGTCGGGCTGGCGCCGTTCGCCAAGGCGTACCCGGACCGGACCTTCGACGTCGGGATCGCCGAGCAGCACGCCGTCACCAGCGCGGCGGGGCTGGCCACCGGCGGGCTGCACCCGGTGGTGGCGGTGTACGCGACCTTCCTGAACCGGGCCTTCGACCAGGTCCTGATGGACGTCGCCCTGCACCGGCTGGGCGTCACCTTCGTGCTCGACCGCTCCGGGGTGACCGGCTCCGACGGGGCCTCGCACAACGGGATGTGGGACCTGTCGATCCTCCAGGTCGTCCCCGGGCTACGGCTGGCCGCGCCGCGCGACGCCGAGCAACTGCGGGCCCAACTGCGCGAGGCCGTCGAGGTCGCGGACGCGCCGACCGTGGTGCGCTTCCCCAAGGGCAGCGTCGGGCCGGTGGTCAAGGCGGTCGAGCGGATCGGCGGGACGGACGTGCTGCTGCGCACCGGCCGGGCACCGGAGATCCTGCTGGTGGCCGTCGGGGTCACCGCCTCGGCCTGTCTGGACGCCGCCCGGCTGCTGCTGGCCGAGGGCTTCACCGCGACCGTGGTCGACCCGCGCTGGGTCAAACCGGTCGACCCGGCGCTGGCCGAACTCGCCGCCGCCCACCGGCTGGTGGTCACGGTCGAGGACAACGGCCGGACCGGGGGCGTCGGTTCGGCCGTCGCCCAGGCGCTGCGCGACGCCGACGTGGACGTTCCGGTCCGGGTGCTCGGGTTGCCGCAGGAGTTCCTCGGCCACGCCGCCCGCGGCGAGATCCTGGAGGAGGCCGGGCTGACCGGCACCGGGGTCGCGGCCCAGACCGCCGTCTTCGCCAAGAACCTGCTACCGACCCGAGGAGCGAACCCGCGCCATGCCGGCTGACCCCGCCGCCGCCGACCGCACCGCCGCCGAGCGCACCGCTGCCGACCCCGCCGCCGGCGGCCGCCCGGCCGACGGTCGCCCCGCCTTCGACCTCGCCGCCCTGCTCGCCGAACGCGGTGGCGAGCGCTACGAGTTGCACAGCCGCCACCTCAACCCGCAGCTTCCCCGGATGCTCCGCACCATCGGCTTCGACAAGCACTACGAGCGCGCGGAGGGCCAGTACTTCTACGACGCCGAGGGCAACGAGTACCTCGACATGCTGGCCGGCTTCGGCATCTTCGCGCTCGGCCGGCACCACCCGGTGGTGCGCTCCTCGATCCAGCAGGTGATGGACCTGGACCTGCCGGACCTGGTCCGCTTCGACTGCTCGCCGCTGCCCGGGCTGCTGGCCGAGCGGCTGCTGTCGTACGCGCCCGGACTGGACCGGGTGTTCTTCGGCAACAGCGGCACCGAGGCGGTGGAGACCGCGCTGAAGTTCGCCCGGTACGCCACCGGCCGCAAGCGGATCCTCTACGCCGACCACGCCTTCCACGGGCTGACCACCGGCTCGCTCTCGGTCAACGGGGAGAACGGTTTCCGCAAGGGCTTCGACCCGCTGCTGCCGGACACCGCCATCCCGCTCGGCGACATCGGCGCACTGGCCAAGGAGTTGAAGCGGGGCGACGTCGCGGCGTTGATCGTCGAACCGATCCAGGGCAAGGGCGTCCAGGCGCCGCCGCCCGGCTGGCTGCGGGCCGCCCAGGCGCTGCTGCACGAGCACAGGGCGCTGCTGATCTGCGACGAGGTGCAGACCGGGATCGGCCGCACGGGGGAGTTCTTCGCCTACCAGCACGAGGAGGGCGTGCTGCCCGACCTGGTGTGCGCCGCCAAGGCGCTCTCCGGTGGGTACGTGCCGGTCGGGGCGACGCTCGGCAAGAGCTGGATCTTCGAGAAGGTGTACTCCTCGATGGACCGGGTGCTGGTGCACTCGGCCAGCTTCGGGTCCAACGCCCAGGCGATGGCGGCCGGGCTGGCGACCCTGGAGGTGATGCGCGAGGAGAAGGTGGTGGAGAACGCCCGGCAGGTCGGTGACCGGTTCCGGGAGCGGCTGACCGCGCTGATCGAGCGGTACGAGCTGCTGGCCGAGGTGCGCGGCCGCGGGCTGATGATCGGCATCGAGTTCGGCCGGCCCAAGTCGCTGAAGCTGCGCACCGGTTGGACGGCACTGCAGGCGGCACGCAAGGGGTTGTTCGCCCAGATGGTGGTCGTCCCGCTGCTGCAGCGGCACCGGATCCTGACCCAGGTGTCCGGGGACCACCTGGAGGTGATCAAGTTGATCCCGCCGCTGATCATCACCGATCGGGACGTGGACCGGTTCATCGACGCGTTCACCGAGATCATGGACGAGGCCCACCGGGGGAACGGCCTGATGTGGGACTTCGGCCGGACCCTGGTGAAGCAGGCGGTCGGCAACCGGTGACGGCGGCGGAGTGGGACGTCGGCCCGGCCGACTTCCCACTCCGTGGGAGACACCGCGTCAGAGCTCGGTCCGGCGGCGCCGGACCACCACCACGAGATCGACGACGGCGAACAGGGTGAGCAGCCCGAGGGCGACCGCGAAGCCGGTGAGGGTGCCCCGGCTGGGCGCGCCGTCGACGGGGGAGGTGGCCGCCCAGTACGCGAAGCCCGCGGTGCCCAGCGCGAACAGCGGGGTGAAGGTCAGCGAGAGCAGGTAACGGAGCTTGAGGTCGCTGCGGGCGGTGGCCGGCTCGGTGCCGCTGCGCCACCGTCGCCGAGGGGTCGTGGTGCGCATGCCGGTTCACCTCCGGGCCGCGCGGGTGGGGGCTACGATTCCAGCGTACGTCCGAGGGGGAGAGCCGGGGAGGCGCGATGACGGGGACGGACGCCGGGGGCGCGGGCACGACGGAGGACGGCGAGGGCTACGCGGGGCTGCGGATCGAGCGGGCCCGGGAGCTGGCCCGGCGGCACGGCTGGGCCTCGGTCCGGGTGCTGGAGCCGGGGCAGCTGATCACCATGGAGTACCGGGAGGGGCGGTTGAACCTCACGGTGCGGGACGGTGTGGTCGAGCGCAGCTGGGAGGGGTAGGGCCCGACCGGGTTGCGGCGCGGTCGGCGGACTCGGTGCTGTCGGCGCGCTCGGTGGGCTCGGTGGGCACGGCGCGCTCGGTGGGTTCAGGGGGTTCAGGGGGCGAACCGGCGTTGGAGTCGGCGGTGGAGCCGCTGTTCGGCGACCGCGACCAGGGGTTCCAGCAGCGGCAGCGAGAGCAGCACCAGCAGTCCGGCGGCCCAGCCGGCCAGGACGTCGGAGACCCAGTGGGTGCCCAGGTAGACCGTGGTGAGGCCGATCGAGCAGGCGGTGGCGGCGGCGATCACCGTGCCGGTGCGCCGCCAGCGGACCGCGAGGTAGGCGAGCACGCCCCAGGTGACCACGGCGTTGGCGGTGTGGCCGGACGGGAAGATGGTGCCGCCGGAGAACAGCTCGGGCGAGCCGACGTACTGGGCGTAGTGCGGGCCGAGCCGGCCGGTGACGATCTTGACCGCACCCACCGTGACGTTGAGCAGCAGCAGGGCGACGCCCATCACCAGCAGCGGGCGCAGTCGGCCGAGGCGGTGGGCGCGCCACAGCAGCCAGGCGAAGGCGGCGATCGCGCTGGGTCCGCGCTGCCCGGCGACCACCCAGGCGTTGAGCAGCGGTTCCAGGCTGGGCCACCGGTCGTACGGCCGCAGCAGCCGCACCGACCAGTCGAGGTCGACCAGATCGGTGTTGAGCAGGACGCCGGCCAGCACCAGCAGGTAGGCGGCGAGGGTGACGGCGAACAGGGCGGCCCGGCGGCGGCTCATCGGGGGCCAGCCGGCCGTGCCGTCGTCGAGGGCGGTGGCCGGGCGGGGCGCGCCGTGATCGAGGGCGGCCGGGCCGGGCGCGCCGCGGTCGGGGCCCGGTTGTTCCCGAGGGGAGCCGGTGCGGCGTTCCGGCCCCTGTCGCGGAATGCGAGCGGCGGTACTCCTGGATTGCACGGGGTGACCATACCCATCCGGCGCAGGGTATTCCGGAGGGAATTGTCATTTTCCCGGGAAATCGACAATTGGGTGCTCTGCGGGCGACCTGGGGAGTGATTTCCGGTATTCCGGGATCGAATGCCAGTGTGGTCTTCGAATGATTCTCCAAAAGCCCCGGTAAAGAAAACGGAGCGGGAGGCCGGTTCGCCCGGCTTCCCACCCCGTGGTCACCCTGTGTAGGTTCGGTGCTCAGTCGAGGGGGCCGCCCGCGACGTAGATCACCTGTCCGGAGACGAAGCCGGCACCCTCGCTGGCGAGGAACGAGATGGTGTGGGCGACGTCCTCGGGCTCGCCGACCCGCTGGACCGGGATCTGGGAGGCCGCAGCGCGCTTGAAGTCCTCGAAGTCCATGCCGACCCGGGCGGCGGTGGCCGCCGTCATGTCCGTGGCGATGAAGCCGGGGGCGACGGCGTTGGCGGTGATGCCGAACTTGCCCAGCTCGATGGCCAAAGTCTTGGTGAAGCCCTGCAGGCCGGCCTTGGCAGCGGAGTAGTTGGCCTGGCCGCGGTTGCCCTGGGCGGACGAGGAGGACAGGTTGACGATGCGGCCGAAACCGGCGTCGACCATGTGCTTCTGCACCGCCCGGGTCATCAGGAAGGCGCCGCGCAGGTGCACGTTCATGACCGTGTCCCAGTCCGACTCGGACATCTTGAAGAGCAGGTTGTCGCGGAGTACGCCCGCGTTGTTGACCAGTACGACCGGGGTGCCGAGCTCGGCGGCCACCCGGTCGACGGCGGCCTGGACCTGCTCGGCGTCCGAGACGTCGGCGCCGACCGCCAGCGCCCGGCCGCCGGCCGCGGTGATCCGGTCGACGGTGTCCTTGCCGGCGGCTTCGTCGAGGTCCAGGACGGCCACCGCGTAGCCGTCGGAGGCCAGGCGCACGGCGGTGGCGGCGCCCAGGCCGCGGGCGGCGCCGGTGACCACGGCGACCCGGGGGGCGGTGCTCTGCTCGGTCATGCTCGCTCTCGTCTCTCTCGGGGGGTGCCTCCGGGGGAGTGCCCCCGGAGAGGGTGCCCATACCCTACCGGCGGGTAGGGGAGGCGGCCAGGGTGGAGAGACGCAGGTGACGGTCGGTAAGGACCGACCGGTCGGCTTTCTGCTGAGAACGAGTTACTGCAAGGCGTTGGCAGCGCGTAAATATGCCAATGTTGCCGAACCTGCGTCTACTATCCGCCCCTGCCTGCCAGCAAGGGCCAGCCGTTTGTATAGTGTCCGCCAGCAGCCACCGGCTGCACGGCTGGAGCGCCCTCCCTCATAGCTGGACGCCCACTCGCCGTTACTGCCCCACCCGGGTGTCCCACACACACCGGGTGTGACATCGGGACGGATACATGGTGCTGGGGGAGATCCCGACAACCCGCGTGTCTGCGCGACTGCAGCAGTCGCCCGGACACCTCATTCGCGTTGCGCAGCAGGTTCACACCCGGCTGTGGTCCGAGCATGTCGGAGCCGATCTCACGGCTCCGCAGTTCGCGGTCCTGCTGGTGCTCGCCCTCGAACCGGGCGCGGACCAGCGCACGGTCGGCGAGCGGGCCTCGCTGGACAAGGCCACGATGGCCGAGATGGTCGCGCGGCTGGTCCGTCGCGGCCTGGTGCTGCGAAGGCGTGACCCGGCCGACGGCCGGCGCAAGCTGCTCGCCCTGTCGCAGAGCGGCGCCCAGGCGGTGCGCGAGGCCACCGGTGGTGTGGTCCGCGTCCAGCGGGTGCTGTTCGAGCCACTCACGGCGGAGGAGCAGGTCGAGATCGTCCGGGTGATGGCCAAGATAGCCAGGCTGGAACCCGCGGCGGTCGCCGTCTTCACGGACGCCCGGCCGATACTGGACGCCCAGCGGGCGATCGGCTACCTGATCAGGGTCGGCCAGCAGGTGCACACCAAGCTCTGGTCGGAGCACGTCGGTGCGGAGCTGACCGCCCCGCAGTACGCCGTGCTGGACGCGCTGGAGCTGGAGCCGGGCGCGGACCAGCGCACGGTCGGCGAGCTGGCCTCGCTGGACAAGGCCACGATGGCCGAGATGGTCAGCCGACTGGTGCGCCGAGGCCTGGTGCAGCGCCGGCGGGACCCCTCGGACGGGCGGCGCAACCTGCTGTCGCTCTCGCCGGCGGGTCAGGACCTGCTGCACCGCTCGGCCGCCGGAGTGGCCGAAGTGCAGCGGTTGCTGCTCGCGTCGCTGGCGGAGGACGAGCACGAGGCCGCGCTCACGTTGATCGCCAAGGCGGCCAGACTCTAGTCCAAGCTTTGGTAACAACAGCCAAAACGATTCACCAAGGAGCCTGAGGCCCACGGTCGTTGACAGCGACCGTCGGTTGGCGTCGGTGAATCCGGACATGGCGAAGTGCCGCTCGTCCCTGACCGGAACGAGCGGTACTTCGATATGACCGACGCTCAGAAATGTCGTTGTCGGGGGCGCCGGGCCGAGTCGGCCGGCGCCCCCACGGCGGTCATCAGTTCCAGTCGAACCCCTGCGGGTCCGGGCCGATCCGCTTGCCGGTCGCGACCCCGGCGATCGCCGCGAGGTCCTCGGCGTCCAGCTCGAAGCCGGTGACGTCCAGGTTCTCCCGGATGCGGGACGGGGTGACCGACTTCGGGATCGCGATCACGCCGCTCTGCAGGTGCCAGCGGAGCACCACCTGGGCGACCGTACGGCCGTGCTTCTCGGCGATCTTCGCCAGCGCCGGCTCGGCCAGCAGCTCGCCGCCCTGACCCAGCGGGCTCCACGCCTCGGTGGCGATGCCGTGCTCGGCGTGGAAGGCGCGCAGCTCCTCCTGCGGGAAGTACGGGTGCAGCTCGACCTGGTTCAGAGCCGGGACGACCGAAGCCTCGTCCAGCAGGCGGGTGAGCTGCTCCTGGCCGAAGTTGGAGACGCCGATCGAGGTGACCCGGCCGCCCTCCTTCAGCTGCTCCAGGGCCTTCCAGACGTTCAGGAAGGTGCCGTGCATCGGGCGCGGCCAGTGGATCAGGTACAGGTCGATGTGGTCGAGGCCGAGCTTCTCGAGGGAAGCGTCGAACTCGCGCAGCACCGCGTCGCGGCCCTGCTCGCCGGACCAGTCGCGGGTGCCGGAGTTCCACAGCTTGGTGGTGACGTAGAGGTCCTGCCGGGCGAGGCCGCCCGCCAGTGCCTCGTTGATGGCCGCACCGGTGCCGGTCTCGTTCTCGTAGATCGCCGCGGTGTCGATGGAGCGGTAGCCCGCCTCGATCGCCGTGCGCACGGCGGGCGTCGCCTCGGCGTCCGGCACCTGCCACACGCCGAAGCCGAGCTGCGGGATCTTGGCGCCGTCGTTCAGGGTGACGCTGGGGATGTTGCTCACGGGAAGGGGTGCCTTCCTGGTTGTCCGTTGGTTCCAGAGGGGGCAACTGGCGCCCCGGCACGATTGTTCCCGCCGTTCGGGGGAATCTTTGGCGAACCTTTACGGCGGCGTGGCGTGCGCCCGGGGCCGGGTTGACGGGGGAGCCGCTCCGGGGTCGCGGAAAACCTGTTGCACAGGTCACAGCGGGCTTGGCAGGCTCCGGGCATGACCTCCTGAAATCAGGGTCCTTCGCACCCGACCCCGTTCGTCCGGCGCCCCAGCGGGGGCGTTGCGACGCAGCCGCGCCGTCGCGCCGCGCGCTCCCCGCCCGTGCCTTCGTGTGAGCGGGACGACTTCGTACCTCCAGCACTTCCCGCACCCCCCGCATCGGAGTGTCATGCCGCTCTCCTCCCTGCCGCTGGCCGACCCCGGCACCCCCGACCTCTCCTCACCGCCGGCCTTCCTGCGCTGGCTGCAACGCGCCCAACGGCCCGGGCAGGTCCGCGCCACCTGCTGGGCGCTGCTCGAAATGGGCGCCCAGGCCGCGCTGCCGATCCCGCTCGGGCACGGGGTGCAGGCCGCCGTCGACGGCGACGCCGGCGGGATCTGGCGGGCCGGCGCGCTCGCGCTGCTGCTGGCCGCCACCGCCTCGCTCGGCACCGTGCTGCTGCACCGGCAGGCGGTCTGGAACTGGATCCACGCCGCCAGCCACGTACGGCAGTTGGTGGCCCGGCAGGCCTCCCACCTGGGGGCCGGGCTGTCCCGGCGGATCGCCACCGGCGAGGTGGTCGCGGTCGGCAGCGGGGACGTCGAGCGGATCGGCTGGTACGTCGAACTGATCGCCCGGGTCCGGGCCGCCGTGATCGTCTGGTTGACGGTCAGCGCGGTGGTGCTGGTGGTCGAGCCGGTGCTCGGGGTCGGGGTGCTGCTCGGCGTCCCGGTGCTGGCCGCTTCGGTCTGGCCGCTGATCGGGCCGTTCGAGCGGCGCTACCAGCAGCAGCGCGAACTCGGCGGCAAGGCCACCGAACTGGCCGCCGACACGGTGGCCGGGCTGCGGGTGCTGCGCGGCATCGGCGGCGAGGAGCTGTTCCTGGAGCGGTACCGGACGGCCTCCCAGAAGGTCCGTGCGGCGGCGGTGCGCTCGGCCCGGCTCTGGTCGCTGATGCAGGCCCAACAGGTGCTGCTGCCGGGCCTGTTCGTGGTCGGGGTGACGTGGTACGGCGTCCGGCTGGCGGCCTCCGGCGAGCTCGGCGTGGGCACCCTGGTCGCGGTCTACGGGGCGACCGCCTTCCTGGCCGCGCCGCTGCGGATCCTGGGCGAGGCGGCACACGCCTGGAGCGTCGCCCGGGTCTCCGCCGGTCGGGCGGTACGGGTGCTCTCGCTCAGCCGCACCGACGGCACGGCCGACGGCGTGCTGACCCGGCCGGACCGGTCCGACCTGCACGACCCGGCCACCGGGCTGACCGTCCGGGCCGGCGAGCTGACCGCGGTGGTCTGCGGGGACCCGGACTTCGCCGGGGCGCTCGCCGAGCGGCTCGGCGGGCACGTCCCGCTGGCCGAGGACGAGCAACCCCTGCCGTCCGTCCGGCTCGGCGGCACCGAGCTGGACACCGTCCCGCTGGCCGAGGCCAGGGCGGCGGTGCTGGTCCACGACAAGGAGCCGGTGCTGCTCTCCGGCACGCTGGCCGAACTACTGGACATCCCGTCCTCGGGCCGGGTCCCGGTGGCCGAGGCGCTCGCCGCGGCCCGTTCGGAGGACGTGCTGGAGGCGCTGGTGGACGGCTCGCCGGAGTGCGAGGGGGACCCGATGCGCGCCCGGCTGACCGAACGTGGGCGCTCGCTCTCCGGCGGGCAGCGCCAGCGGCTGGCGCTGGCCCGCGCCCTGCTGGCCGACCCGCCGGTCCTGGTGCTGGACGAGCCCACCAGCGCGGTGGACGCCCACACCGAGTCCCGGATCGCCGCCGGCCTCCGGGACACCCGGTCCGGGCGCACCACGGTGGTCTTCGCGACCAGCCCGCTGCTGCTGGACCAGGCGGACCGGGTGGTGCTGCTGCGCGAGGGCCGGGCGGTCGCGGCCGGGCGGCACCGCGACCTGATGCGCACCGAGCCGGCCTACCGGGCCGTGGTCACCCGGGACGAGGAGGCGGTGTCGGTATGACCACCACCGCCGTCGACCGTCCGGTCCCGCACGTGAGGAGTACGCCATGAAGCCCCCCGTCCATCAGGAGCAGGGGCCGGCCACCACCCTGCCGGTCGGCTCACCGGCCGCCGTGCGCGGGTACCTGGGAGTGCTGGCGAAGCGGCACCGGGGCGGGTTCGCCGCGGTGGTCTCGCTGCACTCGGTGGCCACCCTGGCCGGACTGGTCGGGCCCTGGGTGCTCGGCAGCCTGGTCGAGTCGCTGGCCACCGGCACCGCGGGGTCCACCATCACCGTGGCGGTCGGCTGGTACCTGCTCGCACTGGCCGTGCAGTCCGCGTTCACCGGCTGGTCCCGGATGCGCGGGGCGGTGCTCGGCGAACGGGTGCTGGCCGACCTGCGGGAGGACTTCCTGGTCCGCTCGGTCGCGCTGCCGACCGGGGTGCTGGAGCGGGCCGGCACCGGGGACCTGGTCTCCCGGGGGACCACCGACATCGACCGGCTGGACAAGTCGGTGCGCGAGGCGGTGCCCGAACTCGCCGTCGCGGTGGTCTCGTTGCTGCTGGTGCTCGGTGCCCTGCTGGTCACCTCGCCGCTGCTGGCGCTGACCTCGCTGATCGGGCTGCCGCTGCTGCTGGTCAGCTCCCGCTGGTACTTCCGGCGGGCGCCGCAGTCCTACCGCAACGAGTCGGCCGGGTACGCGGCTGTGAGCAATGTGCTGGCCGAGACGGTGGACGCCGGGCGGACGGTCGAGGCGCTCCGGCTGGGCGAGCAGCGGGTCCGGCTGACGGACCGCAAGCTGCGCGAGTGGCTGGCCTGGGAGCGCTACACCCTGTGGCTGCGCTCGGTCTGGTTCCCGACCATCGACGCGGTCTACACCTCGGCGGTGCTGGCCACCCTGGTGGTCGGCGGGCTGCTCACTCTCAAGGGTTGGCTCAGTGTCGGCCAGTTGACCACCGGCGTGTTGTACGCGCAGATGCTGACCGGCCCGGTGGACCTGATCCTGCGCTGGTACGACGAACTGCAAATCGGGCAGGCCTCGTTGGCCCGGCTGGTCGGCGTGCGCGAGGTGCCGGAGCACGAGGGGGACGAGTCGGCCCACCCGGACGGCCGCCGGGTGGAGGCCCGGGACGTCCGGTTCGGCTACCGCGAGGGCGCGGACGTCCTGCACGGGATCAGCCTGGACGTCGCCCCGGGCAGCCGGGTCGCGCTGGTCGGCCCGTCCGGGGCGGGAAAGTCGACCCTGGGGCGGCTGCTGGCCGGGATCTACGCACCTGGCCGCGGTTCCGTCACCCTCGGTGGGGCGCCGCTGTCCCGGATGCCGGCCGAGCGTGTGCGGGCGGAGGTCGCCCTGGTCAACCAGGAGCACCACGTGTTCGTCGGCACCCTGCGGGACAACCTGCGGCTGGCCGCGCCCGGGGCGGACGACACCGAACTGCGTGCCGCGCTGGACGCGGTGGACGCCGGGGCCTGGGTGGACGCCCTCCCGGAGGGGCTGGACACCGAGGTCGGCTCCGGCGGCGCCTCGCTGACCCCGCCGCAGGCCCAGCAGCTCGCGCTGGCCCGGCTGGTGCTGGCGGACCCGCACACCCTGGTGCTGGACGAGGCCACCTCGCTGCTGGACCCGCGGGCCGCCCGGCACCTGGAGCGCTCGCTCTCCCGGGTGCTGGAGGGCCGGACGGTCATCGCGATCGCCCACCGGCTGCACACCGCGCACGACGCGGACGTGATCGCGGTGGTCGAGGGCGGACGGATCAGCGAGTACGGCAGCCACCCGGAGCTGGTCGCGGCCGGCGGCCCGTACGCGGCGCTCTGGCGCTCCTGGCGGGACGAACGCTAGGCCCCGCCCCGAGCCCGCCCCGGGCCCCGACCGCTGGGGGCGGCGGTCGGGGCGGGGTGACGGGGGTGCGAAACCCGTTCGGGGCCGGATTGCCCCGTGCGGGTTACTCACCCGCCCGTAAGGGCGCGTAACCGGGCAAATCGTCAGCCCGGCCAGCACACTGCTCCGGTGACCAAGACTTCAGACGGCTCGTCCCGGCCCCAGCGCAGCGAGATCGGCGGGATCCCCACGCGGTACATCGGGATCGGCGTGATCGTGATCCTCGCGGTGTGGTTCCTGTTCGCCAACCTCGACAAGGTCAAGATCCAGTTCTGGGTGTTCACCGTGACCGCGCCGCTCTGGATCGCGCTGCTGGCGACGCTGGTCGCCGGCGGCGTGCTGGGCTGGCTGCTGAAGGGACGGCGCGCCCGGTGAGCACCGCCCCCGAACCGGCGCCGACCGGGTCCCCGTCCTTCACCCCGCTGATCGAACTGCGCGGGGTCAACAAGCACTTCGGCGACCTGCACGTGCTGCAGGACATCGAGCTGACGGTCGGCCGGGGCGAGGTCGTCGTGGTGATCGGTCCGTCCGGCTCCGGCAAGTCCACGCTCTGCCGGGCGATCAACCGGCTGGAGCCGATCGAACGCGGCACCATCCTGATCGACGGCCAGCCGCTGCCCGCGGAGGGCAAGGGCCTGGCCAGGCTGCGCGCCGAGGTCGGCATGGTCTTCCAGTCCTTCAACCTGTTCGCGCACAAGACCGTGCTGCAGAACGTCTCGCTCGCCCAGATCAAGGTCCGCGGCCGGGGCAGGGCGGAGGCGGACGCCAAGTCCCGCGCGCTGCTGGAGCGGGTCGGCCTGTCGGCGCACGCCGACAAGTACCCGGCCCAGCTCTCCGGCGGCCAGCAGCAGCGGGTCGCGATCGCCCGCGCGCTGGCGATGGACCCCAAGGCGCTGTTGTTCGACGAGCCGACCTCGGCGCTCGACCCCGAGATGATCAACGAGGTGCTGGACGTCATGCGCCAGCTCGCCAGCGAGGGCATGACCATGGTGGTGGTCACCCACGAGATGGGCTTCGCCCGGGCCTCGGCGAACCGGGTGGTGTTCATGGCCGACGGTCGGATCGTCGAGGACCGCGCCCCGGAGGCCTTCTTCAGCGCCCCGGAGAGCGAGCGCGCCCGGGACTTCCTGTCCAAGATCCTGAAGCACTGAGGGCGGCGCCGTGAACCGTGTGACGACGCCCGCCCGGCGGGCGGGCGGCCGCCTGACCGCCGCCGTGCTGCTGCTCGCCGCGCTGGCGACCGGCTGCGGCAAGGCCGGCACCCCGCCGCCCAAGGGCCCGCAGCCCAGCGCGCTGCCCAGCTACCAGGTGCAGGACTCCTCCGCGATCACCGGCTCGCCGACCCTGGACGCCGCCCGCAGCCGGGGCCACCTGGTGGTGGGTGCCAAGGAGGACCAGCCGTACCTGGGCCAGAAGAACCCGGCCACCGGGGTGTACTCCGGCTTCGACATCGAGATCGCCAAGATGGTCGGTGCCTCCCTCGGGTTCCCGCCGGAGCGGATCCAGTTCAAGACCATCGCCTCGGCCAACCGCGAGACCGCGCTGCAGAACGGCCAGGTGGACTACTACGTGGGCACCTACACGATCAACGACAACCGCAAGAAGCTGGTCGGCTTCGCCGGGCCGTACTTCATCGCCGGGCAGTCGCTGCTGGTGCGCAAGAACGACAACAGCATCCACGGCCCGCAGGACCTGAACGGCAAGAAGGTCTGCTCGGCGGCCGGTTCGACGCCGTACCAGCGGATCCAGTCGCAGTACCCCAAGGCGCACCTGATCGGCTACGACACCTACTCGGCCTGCGTGGACAACCTGATCACCGGCCAGGTCGACGCCGTCACCACGGACAACGCCATCCTGCTGGGCTACGCGGCCAAGGTGCCGGACGAACTCAAGGTGGTGGGACCGCTGTTCTCGACCGAGCCGTACGGGATCGGCACGCCGAAGAACGACACCGTGCTGCGCGGGGCGCTGAACGACGCGCTGGTGCACCACGAGCAGAACGGGGACTGGAAGAAGGCCTTCGAGGCGACCCTCGGCCTGTCCGGGGAGCCCGCGCCCACCCCGCCGCCGATCGACCGGTACTGAGAGGGCCGCGCCGTGAAAACCCTGACCGACAACTGGTCGACCTTCTGGGACGGCTTCCTCGGCACGCTCTCGCTGTTCGCGGTGAGCGCCGTGCTGTCGCTGGTGCTGGGCGTGCTGATCGCGGGCTTCCGGGTCTCGCCGGTCCGGCCGCTGCGGCTGTTCGGGACGGTGTGGGTGACGCTGCTGCGCAACACACCGCTGACCCTGCTGTTCTTCATCGTGGTGCTGGGCCTGCCCCGGTTCAACATCACGCTGCCCTTCTACACCTTCGCCGTGCTGGCCCTCGGCTGCTACACCTCGGCCTTCGTCTGCGAGTCGATGCGCTCGGGGATCAACACCGTGCCGTCCGGGCAGGGCGAGGCCGCCCGCAGCCTGGGGATGAGCTTCGGGCAGACGATGAGCCTGGTGGTGCTGCCGCAGGCGTACCGCTCGGTGGTGGCGCCGATCGGCAGTGTGATGATCGCGCTGGCGAAGAACACCGCGATCGCCGGTTCGTTCAGCGTCACCGAACTGCTGGGCACCTACCGGACGCTCAACGAGCTGGGCTACAGCATCATCTGGACCTTCGTCTGGATCGCCGTCGGCTACCTGATCATCACCCTGGCCATCAGCGCCGTCTTCAACCTGCTGGAACGACGAGTGGCGGTGTCCCGATGACCGTTCAATCCTCGGCGCTGTACGACATCCCCGGACCGAAGGCGCTGGCCCGGCACCGGCTGTACGGCGGGATCGCGCTGCTGCTGATCGCGGCGCTGATCGGCTGGGTCGTCTACATGCTGTTCCACACCCACCAGTTCACCTACGCCAAGTGGGAGCCCTTCGAGTACCGGGGCGTGCAGGACCTGCTGCTGCGCGGCCTGGGCAACACCCTCCAGGCCTTCGGCTGGACGGCGCTGTTCGCGCTGCCCTTCGGCGCGCTGTTCGCGGCCGGGCGGCTGTCCGACCACCGGCCGGTGCGCTGGTTCGCCACGCTGGTGGTGGAGTTCTTCCGGGCCATGCCGCTGCTGGTGATGATCTTCTTCGTCTTCGTCGCCCTCAAGGTGCAGCCGCTGTGGGCGCTGGTGGCCGGGCTGGTGCTCTACAACGGCTCGGTGCTGGCCGAGGTGTTCCGGGCCGGGGTGCTCGCGGTGCCCACGGGGCAGCGGGAGGCGGCGTACGCGCTGGGCATGCGCAAGACCCAGGTGATGGCGTACGTGCTGGTGCCGCAGGCCAACCGGGCGATGCTGCCGGCCATCATCAGCCAGCTGGTGGTCGCGCTCAAGGACACCTCGCTCGGCTTCCTGATCACCTTCGAGGAGTTCCTGCACGCGGGCAAGCTGATCGCCACCAACCTGGACTACGACCTGCCGTTCATCCCGGTGGTGATCGTGATCGCGCCGATCTACATCGGCATGTGTCTGCTGCTGTCCTGGCTCGCCCGCTGGGTCGAGCGGCGCAGCCGCCGCAGCCCGAGCGTGCGGGGCGGGGCGCCGGTGGCCAAGGCGGGGGTGGCGATGGGGCTGCCACCGTCGGCCCAGCAGTGAGTCCGGCGGGGACGGTCCGGCCCCAGTGGGAAGGGTGGTTCGAGACGGAACCATAGGTGCGGGTGGGGTCGGAGCCGGTACCTCCAAATTCCTCTTATGATTGCGAGGGCAGGCGGCAGACGACCGGGCGGAGGGGCCATGGAGCCGGTGTTCGACTCGCGGCACATCAGGACGTTCCACGAGGTCGTCCGGGCCGGCTCCTACTCGGCCGCGGCCCGGGAGCTCGGCTACACCCAGCCCGCCATCACCCAGCAGATGAAGGCCCTGGAACGCACCGTCGGCGTCCCGCTGTTCACCCGCGCCGGGCGCGGGCTGCGGCTCACCGAGGCTGGCGAGGCGCTCTCCCGGCACGCCGAACTGATCCTCGGCAGCCTCTCCGCCGCCCAGCAGCAGCTCGCCGCGCTGGCCCGGCTGCGGGCCGGGCGGGTCCGGGTCTGCGCGTTCCCCAGCGCCAACGCCACCCTGATACCCGAGGCGATGGCCCGACTGCTCGCCGAGCACCCCGGCGTGCGGGTCGAGCTGCTGGAGGCCGAGCCGCCGGACTCCGTCCAGCGGCTGCTGCGCGGCGAGTGCGACATCGCGCTGGCCTTCCGCTACCCGGGCCAGACCACCGAGCTGCCGGACGGTCTGGACGAGATCCCGCTGATGGAGGACCTGCTCACGGTGCTGCTGCCGGTCGGGCACCCGCTGGGCCGCCGGCACGCCGTCCGGCTGGCCGATCTGGACGGCGAGCGGTGGATCGCCGGCTGCCCGCGCTGTCGGGCCAACCTGCTGCACGTCTGCGCGGAGGAGGGCTTCGCGCCGGACATCGTGTTCTCCACCGACGACAACCTCGCGGTGCAGAGCCTGGTCGCCGCCGGGGTCGGGATCGCGCTGATGCCCGCGCTGGTGCTCTCCTTCATGTGCCACCGCAAGGTCACCGGGCGGGCCGTCGAGCCGCACCTGCGGCGGCAGGTGAGCGCGTACGTGTTGCGCGAGCACCGGCGGATCCCGGCCACCGGACTGGTACTGGACCACCTGCGGCAGGCGGCGGCGAGCCGGGTGGGGTGCTGAGCGGAGTCGGGCCGGGGTGCCGAACGGAGCCGGGTGGGGTGCTGACTCATAAGCATGAGTGGGGGTAACGCTTAGAGACCCTCGTTGGACGTGATAGGTCGGTTGGTCCGAACCTGCTGGCATGACACCCTCAGCCACGGTCGACAGCGACCGGCTCACCGAGCGGATGACCGCGCTGGTCGGCGAGATCCGCGCCGTCGTGGACCGCGGACTGCCGCCCGAACTCACCGCGTACCTGGTCGGCGAACGCCTCGCCCCGCACCTGCTCACCGCCCCCGACGGGCCGGACGCGCTGCTCACCCCCGCGCAGCGGGAGGGCGACCCGCAGCGCTACCGCCAGCACGTCCTGCACGCCGAGGAGGACGGCAGCTTCTCCGTCGTCGCCCTGGTCTGGCTGCCCGGGCAGCAGACCCCGATCCACGACCACGTCTCCTGGTGCGTGGCCGGCGTCCATCAGGGCCAGGAGAGCGAGACCCGCTACCGGCTGGTCTCCGACGGGCGCAGCTCCCGACTGGTCGAGACCGAGCACGTGGCCGGCCCGGCCGGGACGGTCGCCGCCTTCGCCCCGCCCGGTGACATCCACCTGGTGCGCAACGCCTGCAGCAGCACCGCGATCTCGATCCACGTGTACGGCGCGGACGTCGCGCGGCTCGGCACCAGCATCCGGCGGGTCTACCGGCTCCCCGCCGACCAGGAGCGGTGAACGCCGACGTGGCACTGACCCTCCGGGAGCGGACCACCCGCACCCGCTCACTTCCCCCGCTCGGCGGGGACATCCCCGGCCTGCTGCTCGCGGCGGTCGGGGTGGCCGCCGCCCTGGGTGTCCACGCCGTGGTGCCGGCCGTGCCCGAGCTCACCGCCGCCGTGGTGCTCGGCATGGCGGCGGCCCATCTGCCCGGGCTGCGGCCGGTGGTCCGCGGGGTCGCCCGCCCGGGGCTGTCGACGGCCGGGAAGCGGCTGATGCGGCTGGGCATCGTGCTGCTCGGGCTCAAGCTCAGCCTGGACGACGTGCTCGGCCTCGGCTGGGCGACCGTCGCCATGGTGCTCACCGTGGTGGCCGCGACCTTCGCCGGCACGCTCTGGCTCGGCCGCAAGCTCGGACTGCCCGGGGACCAGTCGCTGCTGGTCGCCACCGGGTACTCGATCTGCGGGGCCTCGGCGATCGGCGCGGTCAGCCAGGCGGCCGGCAGCGAGGAGGAGGACGTCGCCTCCTCGGTCGCGCTGGTCACCCTGTGCGGGACGCTGGCGATCGCCGTGCTGCCGCTGCTGCAGCACCCGTTGGGGCTCGGTGAGATCGAGTTCGGGCGCTGGGTCGGGGCGAGCGTGCACGACGTCGGGCAGGTGGTCGCCACCGCGCAGACCGGCGGGCCCGGGGCCCTGCGCGAGGCCGTGCTGGTCAAACTGATGCGGGTGGTGCTGCTGGCGCCGTTGGTGGCCGGGGTCGCCGTGATGGCGCGGCGCAACGCGCGTGGGGCGGCCGCTGCCGCCGCGGACGGTGCGGACGGGACGGCGAAGAGCGGCAGTCGGCCGCCGATCGTGCCGATGTTCGTGGCCGGGTTCCTGGTGATGATCGTGCTGCGGACCACCGGGGTGCTGCCCGAGCGGGTGCTCTCACTGGCCGGGGACGCGCAGCAACTGCTGCTGGCCGCCGCGCTGTTCGGGCTCGGCAGTGCGGTGCACCTGCCGACCATGATGCGGACCGGCGGGCGGATCGCGCTGCTCGGACTCGGCTCCTGGGTGATGGTCGCGGGGGTCTCGTACGCGGGGGTGCTGGTCACCACCTGAGGCGGGCGGGGTGTGCGCGGGCCGGGCCCGATCCGGGTTTAACCGCAGGCCCGGCCCGCGCGGACTCGGTTATTGTCGGGCGGGTGATCCGGTGCGGGTGGTGATCGCCGCGCGCCGGGCCGTAGCCGCAGCCGCTGCCGAGTCCGTCGAGGAGGACACATGACCACCGCACTGCCCGAACGGGACGGCCACCAGGCCGTCGTCACGCTCGACCGGCGGGAGGGACCGTTCGGCGAGGTGGTGCTGCGGCAGCGCGGACGGCACTACGAGATCATCGCCAACGGCTGCTTCCTGATGGACACCGCCGACGGGCGCTCGGAGCGGCTGCTGATCCAGGCGGCGCTGGACGAGCTGGACCGCACCGGCGGGGTGGCCGCGCCCTCGGTGCTGATCGGCGGGCTCGGGGTCGGCTTCTCGCTCGCGTACGCGGTGGCCGAGCCGCGCTGGGCCCGGATCGCCGTCGTCGAGCGGGAGGGCGCGATCATCGACTGGCACCGCTCCGGGCCGCTGGGCGCCTTCTCCGACGGCGCGTTGGACGACGAGCGGGTCGCGGTGCTCCACACCGACCTGCTGGAGTACCTGGCGGCGGCCGACGGGGATCGGTACGACGCACTGTGCCTGGACATCGACAACGGGCCGGACTGGACCGTCACCGACTCCAACTCCGGGCTCTACGGGGCGGACGGGCTCGCGGTGCTCTGGCACCGGCTGCGGCCCGGCGGGGTGCTGGCGGTGTGGAGCGCACAGCCGTCGGCGGACTTCGAGGAGGCGCTGCGGAGCGCGGGGTTCGCGGATGTGGTCAGCCGGGAGGTTCCGGTCGGTCGGGGCGTGCCGGACGTGGTGCACCTGGCGCGGCGGGTCGGCTGAACCCGGCTGCTAGCGTGTGGGCCGGCCGTGCGCCAGTGCGGTGGGTCGAGCGGGCGGTGGTGTTGTGGTGGAGAGCGGGACGCCTTCGGAGCGGATCACGGCCGAGCTTCGACGCCGCATCACGACAGGGGAGTTGAAGCCGGGCGCACGGGTGCCCTCGACGCGGCGGATCATGCAGGAGTGGGGCGTGGCGATGGCCACCGCCACCAAGGTGCTGAACCGGCTGCGGGAGGACGGGCTGGTGCGGGCCGTGCCGGGGGTGGGGACGGTGGTGGCGGCCGGGCCGGGTGGCTCGGCTGTTCCAACGTCCGCTGCTGGTGGGGCCGTTGCCGCTGGGCGGGCGGCCGGTGCGGCGGGTACGACAGGTGCCGCGGGTGCGGCAGGCGCGCGGCGGGGCCGGGGTGGGGAGCGGGAGCTCGGCCGGGAGCGGATCGTCGCGGCGGCGGTGGGGGTGGCCGACCGCGAGGGCCTGGCGGCGTTGTCGATGCGCCGGGTCGCGACCGAGCTGGGCGTCGCGACCATGTCCCTCTACCGTCATGTGCCGGGCAAGGACGAGCTGTTGCGGCTGATGATGGACCGGGTCTTCGGCGAGCACCCGCTGCCCGCGGAGCGGGCGTCGGACTGGCGGGCGGGGCTGGAGGAGGTCTCCCGGCTGCAGTGGCGGATCTACCGGCTCCACCCGTGGCTGGCGTCCACGATGTCCTTCACCCGGCCGGTGCTGGCGCCGGACGCGGCGCTGCACACCGAGCGGGCGATGGGGGCACTGGTGGGGGTGGGGCTGACCGGCGAGGAGGTGGCCCAGGCCGCCGTCACCCTGGCGGCGTTCACCTGCGGGCTGGCCGTCCACTTCGAGCGGGAGGCGCAGGCCGAGCAGGACAGCGGGATGTCCGCGGACGAGTGGATGGACCGGCTGGACGACGAGGACCACGACCGGCTGATGGCGGACCCGGAGCGCTTCCCGATGTTCGACGCGCTGAACCGGGGGCCGGAGATCGACATGAGCCTGGAGGCGCTGTTCGAGTTCGGGCTGGCGCGGATGCTGGACGGGGTGGGGGCGCTGATCGCTGCGCGGGGGAGCGGGACGGCGGACGGATGACGGCGAACAGATGACAACTGACAGATTTCAGCGAACAACATCTGAAATCTGTCAGTTGTCATCTGTCGGTTGTCTGCTGTGCTCCCCGCGTCTCTGCTCCCCGGGTCTCGGGGCGCGGGCGGTCAGCCGAACGGTCGGTGCTCCGGCTCCGCGTCGGCCCCGCCCTCGGCGCCCGCCCCCGCTTCCTCCGCGGTGGGGGTCTGGCCGGAGATGCCGAAGGGGTCGAAGTCCGGCGGGGGGATCATCACCGGGGTGCCCTTGCGGCGGGTCGGCTCCGCCTCCTTCGCCTGCTGCGCCGCCGGGGTGGCCACCGGGGCGGCCTGGGCCGGGATCAGCGGAGGCGTGGAGGGCGGCGGCGGGACGGCCGGGCCCTGGGCGGCGACGGTGGTGCCGAAGGGGTCGGGCTTCTGCTCGCCCGGGAGCGTCGTCCCGAACGGGTCCGGTGCCGCCGCGGCTTCGGCGGGCTGGGCGGAGGGTGCGTCGAGGGTCGGGGTCTGGCCGGAGATGCCGAAGGGGTCGAAGTCCGGCGGGGGGATCATCACCGGGGTGCCCTTGCGGCGGGTCGGCTCCGCCTCGTTCGCCGCTTCCTTTGCGGCCTCCTCCGCCGCGACCGGCGCGAAGGGGTTGAAGTCGGCGGGCGGGATCCGCACCGGGGTGCCGCGCAGGTGCACCGGCTCCTCCGGTGCCGGCTCCGCCGCGACCGGGGTGGTCGGCGGAGCGGTGGTCGGCGCCGCGGCCGCTGGGGCGGCGGCCGTCGGGGCCGTGACCGCCGCCGTGAGCGGCACGCCGTCCCAGCCGAACTGGATGCTCTTCAGCAGCTCCGCGAACGCCTCCGTGTACAGCTCCCAGTCCTCCGGCCGGGCCGTGGACAACTGGACGCAGAGCACCGTTCCGCCGTCCGGCAGCGGCACGAAGGCCTGCACGGCCGAGGTGACCACCCAGCGCCGCTGCCCGTCGGCGGCCAGCGCCCCGGGCACCGGGACGGTCCGGCCCTCGACCAGGACGGCGGCCGGCCCGGCGGGCAGCAGCACCGTCCAGACCTCGGCGTGCCGCCGTACGGTGGCCAGCTCGGTGGCGAGTGCGGTGATCGGCAGCGGGTGCCGGGCGAGCGAGACGACCAGGGCGGCCTCGGAGGCGCGCTCGTCCACGTCCAGCGCGCACACGCCCGCGTAGCGGACCCCGGCGTCCTGGAGCAGGTCGGTCAGGGTCGCGGAGACCACCGCGAAGTCGCGGCGCGGCTCCGGGCCGGTGGCGCTGAACAGCTCCTCGGCGACCTCGGCCAGGTGCCGGGTCAGCTCGGCGGCCGCCGCCACGGTGGCCCGGTCGGCGCCGTCGGCCTCCGCGGCCGCGCCGTCGTCCGGGAGCACGGGGAGCGTACGGGCGGAGACCCCGGCGGGCCCGCCGGGGGAGGTCAGCGGGTGGAAGCCCGGCGGGACGACCAACCGGACCTCGGCGCCCGCGCCGGTGGCCAGTTCGACCGGTTGCCGGGTCTGCTGCCCGGCCGCCAGCGCGGCCAGCGCCGGGGCGAACGGCGGGCGGAGCTTGGCGTCGGCGAACTCGCCGGTGACCGGCAGCTGGAACAGCGCGGCCGAGGTGGTGCCACGGTCGGCGATGGCGCCGCGCACCGCCCCGCCGCCGTAGCGGGCGTGCAGCGCGGTCGTCACCCGGTCGGCGACCCGGGCGCCGGTGCCCGGCCGGGCCGTTCCGGCGGTGATCACCGTGCCGAGCCGGTGGAGGGCCTCGTGCACCGGCCCGTTGGGCGCCAGCGGCAGGCCGAACAGCGCCTCGGCGGCGGGGTGTTCAGCCGGTGCCGGGGCGCTCAGCGCGGCCGCCGGGTGGCGTGAGGTGTGCTCGTCGAAGAGGGCGTCGGTGAGCGTGCCGAGGGTCGCGCAGACCTGCTCGGCTGCCGCGAAGGGGTTGGCCTCCGCACTGAACTGGACGTCCTGGGTCAACTGGTGAGCCCCCCGCTCTGCTCCGTCTGCCGTCGGTGGTTCGGGTCGGACCGGACCCGCCCGGGCGGCGGTCCGTCAGGTCCCCGCCCATTCCTATCAGAGCCCACCGTCGTCACCGAACCGCAGGATCACCCGATGATCAGTCGACCGGGGCCTCGGCCGGACCCCGCGTGGCCTGCGCGGACCCTTCGTCCACGGTTCCTGCGGCCACGTCCGCCGCGTCCGCCGCGTCCGCCGCCGTCGGTGTTCCGGCGGCCAGCGCGGTGAGCGCGTCCAGGATGCCCGGGACGGCGAGCAGCCCGGCGAGGTCCTGGACCAGCCGCCCGGACGGCCCGTCGGGCCGCTCGTCGGCGAAGAAGGAGGCCAGTTCGACGGCGAGCGCGGGCTCCCGGGCGGCGGTGAGGGTGAGCGAGGCGACGAACTCCTGCACCAGGTGCAGTTGCAGCTCCTCCAGCGGGACGGACCGCTCGGCCAGCCACTCCAGCGAGGTGATCTCGGCGTTGGCGATCCACGCCCGGACGGTCAGCCGCAGCCCGGCACTCGGCGCGGGGACGTCCAGGTGGGTGAGGATCTGGTCGTGCGCGGCCCGGCGCACCTCGTCGATCACCGCCGAGGTGCCCGCACTGGCCGCCACCGAGCCGCCCCGCAGCAGCGCGGCGAAGCCCGGCCCGTGGCTCTGCACGAAGTCCAGGTAGCGGCCCATCACCCGGTACAGCCGCTCCGACAGCGGCCCCTCCATCGGCTCCTCGAAGCGTGCCGCGAGCTCCCGCCCGGCGCGCTGCAGCGAGGCCTCGTACAGGGCCTGCTTGCCCGGGAAGTAGTGGTAGACCAGCGGTCGGGAGGCGCCCGCGGCGGCGGCGATGTCGTCGATCGACACCTCCTCCGGCGGCCGCCGGCTGAACAGCTCCAGGGCCACGGCGATCAGCTGCTCCCGCCGCTCGTCCACGCTCAGCCGCCGGCGCGGCCGCTCTCCCGCCGTCCCCCGGTCGGGTGCGGCGGCGGTCCGTGCTGCGCGGTCGGCCGTCGGCGACGGCGTACGGGAGGCCATGCGCGCAGCCTATCCGGCGGCGCTCCGACCGCCCATGCCGCCCGTCCGGCGGCCAGCGCCGCCCGTCCGGCCCGCTCGGCGCCGCCCGTCAGGCCTGCCCGGCGCGGAGCTCCAGGTAGCGGTGGTAGGCCTCCAGGCCGTCGGGGACGAAGGTGTCGCGGCTCAGCCGGTCGGCCAGCTCGGCGGGGGTGAGCCAGGTGTACCAGGCGACCTCGGACTCCTGCGGGGAGACCGGGCCGTCCCACTCCGCCTCGTACATGTCGCACCACCAGGAGAGCTTGCCGCCGTCGGGCTCCCGGTACAGGAACTTGAACAGCGGGCGCGGGACGATGCCCCGCACGCCGAGCTCCTCCTCGGCCTCCCGGACGGAGGCCTCGGCGTACGTCTCGCCGGAGCCGACCACGCCGCCGACGAACATGTCGTACGCGCCGGGGGCGAACAGCTTGGTGCCGGTGCGGCGGTGGACGAAGATCCGGCCGGCCGGGTCGCGGATCAGGATGAAGACGCAGCGGTGGGTCAGCCCCCGCCGGTACACCTCGCCGCGCAGTGCCGTCCCGATCACCCGGTCCTGATCGTCCACGATGTCCAGCAGCTCTTCGGCAGGGTTGGTCACAGGCTTGATCACAGGCTTGGTCATGGGTGTCAGGTTAGGGTTTCGGGGCCCGCTTCGAACGCGGGATCGACGGAACACGCGGTGACGGACGGGCGGAGGGCGGCGCACGGTGGTGGAGATCTGGGGCGAGACGGCCGAGGGGTTCGAGCCCGTGCGAGAGGCCTTCGCACGGAACTTCGCGGAGTACGGCGAGCTGGGCGCGGCGTTCGCGCTGTACCTGCGCGGCCGCAAGGTGGTCGACCTGTGGGGCGGTGACGCCCGGCCCGGGGTGGGCGGGCGGCCCGCGCCCGCGGTGCCGTGGACGGCGGACACCGCCCAGGTGCTGCGCTCGGTCACCAAGGGCCTGACCGCCGCCACCGCATTGCTGCTGGCCGAGCGCGGCCGGCTCGACCTGGACGCGCCGGTGGCCTCGTACTGGCCGGAGTTCGCGGCGGCGGGCAAGGGCGCGGTGCCGGTGCGCTGGCTGCTGTCGCACCAGGTCGGGGTGCCGGCGCTGGACGTGCCGCTGCGGCTGGAGGACGTGCTGACCTGGGAGCGGGCGGCGGCCGCGGTGGCGGCGCAGGAACCGGCCTGGGAGCCGGGGACGGCGCACGGCTACCACCCGTACACCTTCGGCTGGTTGGTCGGTGAGGTGGTGCGCCGGGCGAGCGGTCGTACGGTCGGACAGTACTTCACCGAGGAGATCGCCCGGCCGCTCGGGTTGGACCTGTGGATCGGTCTGCCGGCCGCCGCCGCACCGCGGGTCGGCAAGCTGGTCGACCTGCCCGCCCCGGAGGCGGCCCGGACCGGGCCGAGCGGGCTGCGGCTGCGGCCCAAGCAGTCCGTCCGGGACGCCTACCAGGACCCGACGTCGCTGACCGCCCGTGCCTTCGCCTCGGTGCTGCCCGGGGTGAACATGAACGACCCGGCGGTGCAGGCGGCCGAGATCCCCGGTGCGAACGGCATCGGCACCGCCCGGTCGGTGGCCCGGTTCTACGCGGGCCTGATCGGCGTGGCCGACCGCCCGGACGGCTCCGGCGCCCTGCTGCCGCCGCTGCTCGGCGCGGAGGTGCTGGCCCGCGCGGTCGGACCGGTGGTGTCCGGACCGGACCGGGTGCTGATCGTCAACTCGACCTTCGGGCTGGGCTTCTGGCGGCACGGCCCGACCGCGCCGATGGCCTCCCCGGCGAGCTTCGGCCACCCGGGCCGGGGCGGGTCGCTGGGCTTCGCCGACCCGGAGCTGGGGCTCGGTTTCGGGTACGTCACCAACGGGATGCAGCCGGGCGTCACCGGGGACGTGCGGTCGCGCAACCTGATCCGCGCGGTCCGGGGATGTCTGGGGCTGGGGATGTAGGGCCCGCCGGGGCTCAGGCCTGGCCGGTGTCGAAGCGGCTGATCTTCCCGCCGGCGACGGTGAAGCGCCAGGCGGTGCGCATCGCGCCCCAGGTGTCGTTGGTGAAGTCGGCGACCACGGCGTGGCCGTCGTGCGACTCGGTCTGGACGGCCATGCGGCCGTTCACGGAGAAGATCTCCCGCTCGGTCCAGTCGGCGAGGTCGCGGTCGCTGCCGTCGTCGGACATGGTCGCGCCGGGGGCCAGGGCGGCGGCGAAGGCGTCGCGGTCGCCCGCGTTGATCGCGATGACGAAGGCGCGGACGGCCGGGTCGCTGAGCTTGGCGGGGGCGATGGTCATGCCGGACTCCTCGGGAGGGGCGGGGAACGGGGAGTCCTGTCTACGGCGTTCGCGCGGGTCGTTCGGGCATGTCGGCGGCGCGTCGGCGAAATCGGGGGATTCATGTGCTTAGATCCCGAACCAGGCGATTTGCCCGAATAGGCCCGCCACGGGGAGTGGCGGTGGAGCGGGAGGCCCGTCCGGGGCCTCCCGCTCCACTCCTGTCCGGGGCCGGTTCGAACGGCCCGGAAGGGCGGCCCTGAGCCGGAGGGTGGCCCTGGGCCGGAGGGCGGCCTAGAAGAAGCCGACCGCGTCCGGGGAGTAGCTGACCAGCAGGTTCTTGGTCTGCTGGTAGTGCTCCAGCAGCGCCTTGTGGTTCTCCCGCCCGATGCCGGAGTTCTTGTAGCCGCCGAAGGCGGCGTGGGCCGGGTAGGCGTGGTAGCAGTTCGTCCAGACCCGGCCGGCCTGGATGGCGCGTCCGGCCCGGTGGGCGGTGTTGATGTTGCGGGTCCACACGCCGGCGCCGAGCCCGTACTGGGTGTCGTTGGCGAGCGCGACCGCGTTCTCGAAGCCGTCGAAGCGGGTGACCGAGACGACCGGTCCGAAGATCTCCTCCTGGAAGACCCGCATGCTGTTGACGCCCTCGAAGACCGTCGGCGTGACGTAGTACCCGCCGGCCAGCGGCCCGTCGAGGTCGGCGCGCTCGCCGCCGACCAGCACCTTGGCGCCCTCGGCCTGGCCGATCTCGAAGTAGGAGAGGATCTTCTTCAGCTGCTCGGCGCTGGCCTGCGCGCCGACCTGGGTCTCGGTGTCCAGCGGGTTGCCCTGGCGCATCGCGCGCACCCGGGCCAGGCCGTCGCCGAGCAGCCGCTCGTAGACCGGGGTCTCGATCAGCGCACGGCTGGGACAGGTGCAGACCTCGCCCTGGTTGAGGGCGAACATCGCGAAGCCCTCGACGGCCTTGTCGTAGAAGGCGTCGTCGGCGGCGGCGACGTCCGCGAAGAACAGGTTGGGGCTCTTGCCGCCCAGCTCCAGGGTCGCCGGGATCAGGTTGTCGGCGGCGGCGCGGGCGATCAGCCGGCCGGTGCCGGTCTCGCCGGTGAAGGCGAGCTTGCGGACCCGGGTGCTGGCGGCCAGCGGGGCGCCGGCCTCCTCGCCGAAGCCGGTGACGATGTTGATCACGCCCGGCGGCACCAGGTCGGCGGTCAGTTCGGCCAGCAGCAGCACCGAGGCCGGGGTCTGCTCGGCGGGCTTGAGCACCACCGCGTTGCCGGCCGCGAGCGCCGGGGCGAGCTTCCAGATCGCCATCAGGATCGGGAAGTTCCACGGGATGATCTGGCCGACCACGCCCAGCGGCTCGTGGAAGTGGTACGCCACGGTGTCCTCGTCCAGCTGGGAGAGGCTGCCCTCCTGGGCCCGCAGCGCGCCGGCGAAGTAGCGCAGGTGGTCGACGGCGAGCGGGAGGTCGGCGGCCAGCGTCTCGCGGACCGGCTTGCCGTTCTCCCAGCTCTCGGCGACGGCCAGCTGCTCCAGGTTGGCCTCCATCCGGTCGGCGATCCGCAGCAGCACCTGGGCCCGCTCGGCGGCGGAGGTGCGGCCCCAGGCCGGGGCGGCGGCGTGGGCCGCGTCCAGGGCGGCCTCGATGTCCTCGGCGGTGCCGCGGGCGACCTCGGTGAACACCTCGCCGGTGACCGGGGTCGGGTCGTCGAAGTAGGCGCCGCGCACGGGGGGCTTCCACTCGCCGCCGATCCAGTGGTCGT
The DNA here is from genome assembly GCF_040303245.1 of Kitasatospora sp. NPDC096077. Classification (NCBI taxonomy): domain Bacteria; kingdom Bacillati; phylum Actinomycetota; class Actinomycetes; order Kitasatosporales; family Streptomycetaceae; genus Kitasatospora; species Kitasatospora sp. NPDC096077. The sequence goes on from NZ_JBEOSV010000009.1 coordinate 180,749, forward strand.
ACCGGGAGCGGTAGGCGACGATGCTGCCGGGCGCGCCGGGGGGCTGGTAGACCGTCATACTCGGTGTCTCCTCGCGACGTCGGGCGCCCCCGGCGCCGATCGGGCCGGGGGTGGCACGCCGGGCCGCCCGGTCAGGGGGCGGGCCGGCGGGAGGTGCGGACACGCAGTCGGGCCGGCGGCGCCCCGCCGGGGCGCCCGCCGACGAGCACGATAGCCGCCGGGCGCACGGCGCGGCTACGGTCCGTGCGACCGGCTCGTACGGACGGTGCGCGATCCGGACGTCCCGACCGGGGGGGGCGCGCGGGAGCGCTCGGCGGCGCGCGGGTCCGCCGGTGCATCCGATCGGGGCGGATGGCCTCTTGACCGGGGCCCGGGTGGGGCCGGGCGGACCGGGCCGGGGCCCGGGTGGGGCCGGGCCGGTGCGGTGCCGTGTGGACCGGTGTGGCGCGGACCGGTGCGGGGCCGGTGTCAGACCGAGTGGTACCGGCCGGTGCGGGCCTCCCAGCTCAGGTAGCCGGCCAGCCAGGTGAGCAGCCCGTCCGCGTAGCGCTGGGAGATCGAGCGTTCGATCCGGGACAGACCCAACTCCCGGTGTACGTCGGCCAGTCGTTCGTGCAGCTCGACACAGCGTTCGACCATCAGCTGGGCCTCCGCCATCACCGCGGAGCAGGCCTCCTCGGCCGAGCAGTGGCGCTCCCGCTGGACGATCATGACCAGGTTGTTCACGTCGCCGCGCGGGGCTTCCAGCGGGAACGAGCGCACGTCGTTGCTGAGCGAGGGTATGTCGGCCGCCAGCTGGCGGAGTTGACGCAGCACCGGGTGGTGCAGCACGGAGGCGGGGACCTCGAACTGGCCGAGCCGTTCGACCATGTCGAAGATCGTCTCCATCGCCGCGGTACCCCGTCTGAGCACCAGGTAGCCGTCCCGGTCCGGCGGCCGGGCGGAGATCCGGCCGGCCGCCTCGGCGGGGTGACTGGCGAAGTAGTACTCCCAGTTGTAGGCCGCGCGGGCCTGCCAACGGGCGGGCATGCCGCGCACGCTGCGGATCCACAGGTCCGCGAACGCGGTCTCGACCGGGGAGCGCTGGTCGGGGCGGGCGCCGTGCAGGACGGCGATCAGCCGCTCGCAGATCGGGGCGACCTCGGTGGGACGGCGGCCGAGCGGGCCGTCGAACTGGTCGTCGAAGAGGAAGTAGAAGCCCATCAGGTCGGCCGCCAGGGCGAGTTCTTCCGGTCCGGCGTCCGGGTAGCCGAGCGCGGCGAGGTCGACCACCTCCCAGTGGGCGTAGCCGGGGTGGTCGGCATCGGGGAGCAGCGGGTGGCGGACCAGCCAGTCGCGGTGCAGCGCGGTGGCGTACGGGCCGTGCGGGCTGCGGCGGTGCGGGAACGGAATCTGAAGTGAGGTGTCGTCAGACATCGGACTCCCGGTGCAGCGGATGGTGGGGGCGCTTGTGATTCGAACACGTGGCGTGGGGGAGTTGACGCGGCGGGGCGCGGAGGGTGAGGGTGGATCAGGCATGATCATCTGCGCCTCGCGGCCCGTAGGGTATCTGATGTAATGATCGGACGTTAGGGATATAGGGCAATTGCCCTTGGCAAGCCGTCCGAACCCTCGTCATCCGCCCCAGCCTGCGTGAATGCCGCACAGTGTGCCGTACACGGCGCTACCCTCGGGTCCACGAACGGTGATGGACCGGCTCTCCCGCGCGCGGGCGGGGCCGTGCCGCGGAGCGGGTGAGGCGGAGGCGCGACGGTGACCCAACAGGGCAACGAACTTCGGGCGGGAACGGGTACGGGCCGGGACGGCGACGGCCCCGCGGCCCGGGTCCGGCTGCGCGACCGCGACACCGAACTGCGCTCCGTGGAGGCGGCCGTCGACCGGCTGTGCCGCGAGTTCGCGGCCGGCGGCACCGAGATCGGCGAGCTGCTCGCCTTCTCCGGACGCCCCGGCATCGGCAAGACCAGCCTGCTGCACGAGGTCCGACGGATCGCCAGCCTGCGCGAGGGCGCCACCGTGCTGTTCGCCCGCGGTGGCGAACGACAGTTCAAGGAGCCGTACCACGTGCTCCGCCAGCTCCTCCAGCCCGTCCTGACCCGACTGGAACCGGACGAGTTCCGGCAGGTCATGGGCACCTGGGAGGAGGTCGTCGGACCGGCCATGGGCCTCAAGCAGCCCAAGGCCGGCGCCCGCCGGCTCGACCCCCAGGGCGTGCGCGACGGCCTCGACTACGTCCTCACCCAACTCGCCCCGCGCCGGGCGCCGATGGTGATGATCGTCGACGACCTGCACTGGGCGGACGCCGAATCCCTGTCCTGGCTCGCCAAGTTCGCGGTCCGCTCCGGCGAACTGCCCGTCCTGCTGGTCTTCGCCTTCCGCGAGGACGAGAGCGACTGGCCGAACGGGACCGAACTGCGCCGCAGCGTCCTCAACCTGGCCAGCCGCAAGCACGAGCTCAGCCGGCTCACCCTGACCTCCGTCACCGACATGATCCGCGCCGAATTCGGCGACCGGGCCGAGGACGCCTTCTGCTACGAGTTCTGGAACGTCGTCAACGGCAACCCCTTCGAGGCCGTCGCCCTGCTCGACCAGGTCCGTGACCAGGAGCTCGAACCCGTCGAGGAGAACTCCCGGCAGCTGCGCGAACTCGCCGTCGACGCCACCGGGATGACCCTCAAGACCTGGCTGGACCGGCTCGGACCGTCCACCCTGCGCTTCGCCTGGGCCTGCGCCATGCTGGGCACCGACATCCGGGTCGACCTCGCCACCCGGATCTCCACCCAGAGCACCGAGGCCGCCCGCGATTCCATCAAGCAGCTGCGCAAACAGCGCGTGCTCACCCAGACCCCCAACGGGAACCTGGAGTTCGTCCATCCGCTGATCGCCAGCTCCATCTACAACACCATGCCGGAGGCCACCCGGCTCGGCATGCACGGCATCGCCGCCGTCGAGATCGAGAACGCCGGGCTCGGCCTGCTCGCCGCCTCCCGCCACCTGGTCGAGACCCACTCCGGCGAGGGCGACGACCGGATCGTCCGGAAACTGCGCCGCGCCGCCGTCGAACACCAGCTGATCGGCGCCCCCGAAGCCGCCCAGCGCTGCCTGCACCGCGCGCTCAACGAGCCGCCCGCGGACGAGATCAAGGCCGAGGTGCTGTACGAACTCGGCTGTTCCGCCCTGCTCACCGACCCCGTCGCCACCGTCAACCAACTGCGGCTCGCCCTCGACCCCGACGAGATCCCGCTGCGCCCGGAACTGCGGGTCGACGCCACCTTCCGACTCTCCGAGGTGCTCGCCCACAGCGGTGAGCTGGGCCAGGCCGCCCTGGTCTGCCAGGACGAGGCCGCGAAGACCACCGACCCGGGCCGGCGCCAACGGCTCCAGGCCGCCTCGTTCATGTGGCACGCCTTCCGCAAGTCCGAGGAGGACGGCCCCGGCCGTTCCATCCGACTCGAGGAGCTGTACCGGAACCTGACCGGCCGGGAGGCCGCCGACCGGGCCGTGCTGATCATGCGCGCCTGGGACCTCACCCTGCGCGGCGAGCCCTCCACCGAGGCGCTCGCGCTCGCCGACGAGGTGCTGGAGGGCGGCCGGCTGCCCAAGGGGCTCGGCTGGACCGACACCACCTGGGGCTTCGAACTGCCCGCGATGCTCTGCCTCACGTACATCTACAACGACCGCATCGCCCAGGCCGAGCGGCTGGCCGCGGACGCCATCATCCAGTTCGAGATCGCCGGTTGGAGCGGTGCCCACCGGGGCTTCGCGTACTTCCTGATGGGGCTGGCCCGGTTCCGCCGCGGGCTGCTCGCCGAGGCCGAGGACTTCCTCCGCCGGGCCTTCCGGATCTCCGAGCGGATCGCGGCCAAGCTGCCGCTGGCCTGGGACGCCGTCGGCGTGCTGGTGGACACCCTGATCGCCCGCGGCCGGGTCGAGGCGGCCTGGGAGCAGGCCAACGAGTTCGGCTTCCACCCGCCGTACCACGCCACGGCCATGGTGCTGCCGGACGCGGCCTCGCTGTACGGCAAGCTGCTGGTCGCCAAGAAGCGGTACGCCGGTGCGGCCGCCGCGCTCACCGAGGCCGGGGCCCAACTGGAGGTCCGCGGCTGGCACAACACCGTCTGGGCGCCCTGGGCCGGGCACCTGGCCATCGCGATCTCCTCCGACGAGCCGGAGCGGGCCCGCGAGTACGCCCAGCGGGCGGTCCGGGACGCCCGCCGCTTCGGCACCGCCTCGGCGATCGGCAGCGCGCTGCGGCTGCAGGCGCGGATCGCCGACGGCCAGCAGGCGGTCGAGCTGCTGGAGCAGGCCGTGGAGCACCTCGGCCAGTCCCCGGCCGGGTACGAGCACGCCGTCGCGCTGGTCGACCTCGGTGGCGCGCTGCGCCGGGTCGGACGGCTGGAGGACGCCCAGGAGTACCTGTACCAGGGCATCGAACTGGCCCAGCACTGCTCGGCGGAGAAGCTGGTCGACCGGGCCCGCCGGGAGCTGGCCAACTACGGCCTGCGGCCCAACCGGCTGGGGCTGCACGGCGTCGGGGAGACGCTGGAGGCGCTCAGCACGCCGGAGCGGGAGGTCGCCGACCTGGCGGTCCAGGGCGTGCCGCCGCAGCGGATCGCCGAGCGGCTCGGGGTGAACCTGAGCCTGGTCAACCGGCGGCTGGCGGCGGTCTACCGCAAGGCGGGCACCGGGCCGGACGGGCTGGCCTCGGCGCTCGGGCTGCGGCCGCAGCAGGGCGGGGAACCGGGGGAGTAGCACCCCGGGCGAGGACGGGGGCGTGGGAGCGCCCGCGCCGCGCCCGCCGTCGCTAGGCTGACGGACACCACGGGGCCGGCGCGACGCCCCCCGGACGGAACGGGAACCGGGCGGTGGCGGCGCCGCCGCCAGTGAGGAGCAGGCCATGGCGAGCGAGGCCACCAGGGTGCGCCGCGAACCCCTCGACCCCTCGGGTGCGGGCGCGGCGATCCAGCGCTGGACCCTGACCGCCGGCCCGTACGAGGCGAGCGTGCTCACCCTCGGCGCCACCCTGCACACCCTCAGCGCCCCGGACCGGGCCGGCCGCACCGCCCAACTGCTGCTCTCCACCGACGAGCTGGCGCAGATCCTGGGCCCGGCCCGGCACTACGGCACGGTGGTGGGCCGGTACGCCAACCGGATCGACGGCTCCGTCGTCACCATCGACGGCGAGGACCACCGGCTCGCCCCGACCGGCGGCGGGATCACCATCCACGGCGGGCCGGACGGCTTCGCCCAGCGGATGTGGGCGGCCGAGCCGGTCGAGGGCGGGGTGCTGCTGCGGCTGCACAGCCCGGACGGCGACCAGGGCTTCCCGGGCGCGCTGGACGTCGCCGTCGGCTACACCCTCACCCACACCCCGGGGGCGGGCGGCGAGCTGGTGATCGACTACCGGGCCGTCACCACGAAGCCGACCGTGGTCAACCTGACCAACCACGCGTACGTCAACCTCGCGGGTGAGGGGAGCGGCGACGTCCTGGGCCACCTGCTCACCCTGGACGCCGACGAGTACACCCCGGCCGACGAGCGGCAGATCCCGTACGGGCGGACCGAGCCGGTGGCCGGCACGCCGTTCGACTTCACGGTGGCCACCCCGATCGGCAAGTCGGTGCACGACGAGCACCCCCAGCTGGCCGGCCCGGGCGGCTACGACCACAACTGGGTGCTGCGGGCCCGCCCGGCGGACGGCCCCCCGGCGCGGGCGGCGCTGCTGGAGGACCCGGTGGGTGGCCGCACCCTGGAGGTGCTGACCACCGAGCCGGGCGTCCAGGTCTACACGGCGAACAAGTTCCAGGGCGCGGTCACCGGTGCGAGCGGGGTCCCGTACGGGCCGTTCGCGGGGATCGCGCTGGAGACCCAGCACTTCCCGGACTCCCCGCACCACCCGGCGTTCCCGAGCACCGTGCTGCGGCCGGGGGAGGAGTTCCGCTCGACCACCGTGTTCCGGCTCGGGGTCAACTAGGACCTAGGTGCTTGGCCCGCCCCGGGCGGGGAGGTCCCGGCGCATGCAGAGCCGGGGCCAGCGGTCGAGGCCGTGCTCGGCCTCCTGGCGGCGGATCTCGCGCAGGCCGGGGGTGAGTTCGGCGTCGGCCAGCGGGCGGAAGCCGCAGCGGGCGTAGTAGGGGGCGTTCCAGGGGACGTCGGCGAAGGTGGTGAGGGTGAGCGCGGGGGCGTCGGCGCCCTCGGCCAGGTGCTCGATCAGTGCGCGGCCGATGCCGCGCCGGGCGTGCCCGGGGTGGACCGAGACCTGTTCGATGTGCAGCGCGCCGTCGACCGGTTCGGCCAGCAGGTAGCCGGCGACGGTGCCGTCGGGGGCCTCGGCGACCAGGGCGGTGCCGTGGTCCAGGTAGCGGGCCAGCTCCTCCGGCGCCGGGGGTTCGTCCTCGGCGATCTCCGGCATCCCGATCTCGGCGAAGGGGGCTCCGGCGGCCCGCTCCAGCTCGCCCAGCAGCGGCAGTTCGTCCCTGGTGGCGGTTCTGATGCGCATGCGTCCAGTCTGCTGCAAGCGCCTTTCGGCCACGCAGGGTGGTTCCGTCGGCCATCGGGGACCGGGGTGAAACGGACGAATGCGTCGATTGCGCCGCGCTGTCAACTACCGTGCGGCTACGTCCAGGACACGTGGGCGTAACGATCGCGGTTTCTTGCAGAAACTTGCTGCAAGGACTTTCCGTCGATCTTGCCCCGCTGTTAACTTCCTTCCCGAGCCCGACGGCAGCAACGGTGCGGTCGGCACGAGGCAGCCATTATGCGCCTGTCTCGGAACATCTCGGGCACCCCCACCCTCCTAGGAGTTCTCATGCGGCGTGGCATCGCGGCCTCTGCCCTCGTTGTGGCCCTCGCGGTCTCGATGGCTGCCTGTGGCAGCAGTGGCGGCTCCGGCTCCGACGGCAAGGCCGACGGCCCGGTCACCCTCACGTACTGGGACACGTCGAACGCCACCAACGAGGCTCCGAACTACCAGGAACTGGTCAAGAAGTTCCAGACGGCCAACCCGAACATCAAGGTCGACTTCGTCAACGTCCCGTTCGACCAGGCGCAGAACAAGCTGCAGACCGCCATGGGGGCCAAGGGCGCGCCGGACGTGTTCCGCTCCGAGGTCGGCTGGACCGCCGCCTTCGCCAAGGCCGGCTTCCTGGAGCCGCTGGACGGCACCCCGGCCGCCGCCGACACCTCCGCCTTCCAGCCCAGCCTGATCCAGCAGGCCTCGTACCAGGGCAAGCTGTACGGCGTCCCGCTGGTCACCGACACCCTCGGCCTGATGTACAACAAGGACCTGTTCGCCAAGGCCGGGATCACCGAGGCCCCCAAGACCTGGGACGAGCTGAAGACCGACGCCGCCGCGATCAAGGACAAGGCGGGCGTGGACGGCTTCTGGATGAAGGCCGCCGACGGCTACTACGCGATGCCGTTCCTGTTCGGCGAGGGCACCGACGCCGTCGACGCCGCCAACAAGAAGATCACCATCACCTCGCCCGAGGCCGTCAAGGGCATCGAGACCTACAAGTCGATGTTCACCTCGCCCGGCACCGCCAAGGCCGACGTCACCACCGACGCCTACGCCCACATGATGGACGCCTTCAACGGCGGCAAGGTCGCGGCGATCATCCAGGGCCCCTGGGAGATCACCAACATCTACAAGGGCTCCGCCTTCGCCGACAAGAAGAACCTCGGCATCGCCCCCGTCCCGGCCGGCTCCACCGGCAAGGCCGGCGCCCCCACCGGCGGCCACAACATCGCGGTCTACGCCGGCGCCGACAAGGCCCACAAGGCCGCCGCCGAGAAGTTCGCCGCCTTCATGACCTCGGCCGAGAGCCAGGCCTTCATCGCGCAGAAGAACTCCACCCTGCCGACCCGCTCCGACGCCTACACCGCCGACGTCAAGGCCGACCCGGGCATCGCCGGCTTCCAGGCCATCCTCGGCAGCGCCAAGCCGCGCCCCGAACTGCCCGAGTACAGCTCGCTGTTCGACTCGCTCGGCACCAACCTCGGCAAGACCCTCCAGGGCACCAGCACCCAGGACGCGCTGAACACCGTGTCCACGGACTACGCCAAGCTCCTGCCGGGCTTCGCCAAGTAGTCCCCGCAGCCCGGTCCGCCGACCCCGGCGGGCCGGGCCCGTCGGCTCCCCCGAGGCTGCCGGTTCCCCCAAGAATCCCCGAGAAGGTGCAAACGATGTCAGTCGCCGTGCAGGGCGCCACCGACAAGGGCAGCCGCGAGCGCGATCAGCGTCCCGGTCCGCTGGAACGCCTCAAGCGCTCCTACGCCAAGCACTGGTACGCGTACGCGATGATCGCGCCGGTCGTGCTGGTGCTCGGCGTGCTGGTGCTCTACCCGCTCGTCCAAGGCGTCTGGCTGACCCTCACCGACGCCAACAGCCTCAACGTCGCCCGCAAGATCGGCGTCAACGAGATCCCGGCCAGCTACCAGTACATCGGCTTCCACAACTACGCCGACATCCTCTGGGGCCCCGGCTCGTACGACCGCTTCTGGTCCCACTTCGTGTGGACCATCGCCTGGACGGCCATCTGCGTCTGCCTGCACTACAGCCTCGGCCTCGGCCTGGCCGTCCTGCTCAACAAGAAGCTGCGCGGCCGCGCCGCCTACCGGATGCTGCTCATCCTGCCGTGGGCCGTGCCGACCTTCGTCACCGTCTTCTCCTGGCGGCTGATGCTCTCGGACGGCGGTGTGGTCAACACCGTGCTCTCCGCCCTGCACCTGCCCGAGCCCGGTTGGCTCACCGACCCGTGGGCGCAGAAGTCGGCCGCGATCCTGGTCAACACCTGGGCCGGGGTGCCGTTCATGATGATCTCGCTGCTCGGCGGCCTGCAGTCGATCCCGGCCGAGCTGTACGAGGCCGCCGAGATGGACGGCGCCACCCGCTGGCAGCAGTTCCGCCACATCACCCTGCCCGGGCTGCGCAGCGTCTCCTCCACCGTCGTGCTGCTCGGCGTGATCTGGACGTTCAACCAGTTCAACGTGATCTTCCTGCTGTTCGGCAAGGGCGCCCCGGACGCCCAGCTGCTGGTCACCTGGGCCTACCGGCTCGGCTTCGGCCAGATCCCCCGGGACTACGCGCAGTCCTCCGCCTACGGCGTGATCCTGCTGTCCATCCTGATCGTCTTCACCGCCTTCTACCGGCGCTGGCTCGCCCGCAACGAGCAGGCCAACGGCTGAGGCCCCGGACCCAGTTGACCCGCACCGGTTGACCCACGAAGGCAGGTAACCCCGATGAGCACCACCACCGAACGTCCCGCTGCCGCGGCGACCGCGGCCCCGGCCGCCCGGCCCGCCAAGTTCCGCCCGCGCGGCGAGAGCAGCCCGCTGTCCAAGGCGCTGTCCCACGCCGTGCTGATCCTGGCCAGCCTGCTCGCGCTGTTCCCGGTCGCCTGGATCCTGTTCGTCTCGCTCGGACCGGACAAGAACGACTACCTCCACCCCGGCGAGATCTTCGGCAAGTTCACGCTGTCCAACTACCAGCACGTGCTGGGCGAAACCGACTTCTTCACCTGGTTCGGCAACTCCCTGCTGGTGGCCGGCATCACCACCGTGTTCGGCGTGCTGGTCGCCGCCACCACCGGCTACGCCGTGTCCCGGATGAAGTTCCCCGGGCACAAGCCGCTGATGTGGTCGCTGCTGGTCACCCAGATGTTCCCGATCGCGGTACTGATCGTGCCGATGTACACGATGCTCTCCGCGCTCGACCTGCTGGACAGCTACGCCGGTCTGATCCTGGTCTACTCGACCACCACCGTGCCGTACTGCGCCTGGCTGCTGAAGGGCTACTTCGACACCATCCCGGTGGAGATCGACGAGGCCGGCCGGGTCGACGGGCTCAGCCCGTTCGGCACCTTCTGGCGGCTGGTGCTGCCGCTGGCCCGCCCGGGCCTGGCGGTCGCCGCCTTCTACTCCTTCCTCACCTACTGGGCCGAGGTGCCGTTCGCCTCCACCTTCATGCTCAGCTCCGACAAGTACACGCTGGCCGTCGGCCTGCAGACCTTCGTCAGCGAGCACGACGCCCAGTGGAACCTGATGGCCGCCACCGCGGTGCTGATCGCGATCCCCTCCGCGGCCTTCTTCTACCTGGTGCAGCGCCACCTGGTCACCGGCCTGACCGCCGGTGCCTCCAAGTCGTGACGCCCAGCCGCCTCCCAGCGCTTCTCGCTCCTCTAGTCCCCAAGGGATACCGTCCATGACCCAGAACCTGGCCGACACCTCCCGGCCCGCCGCCGACACCGCTCACGAGGCGAACGTCATGGCGTCCAGAGGCTGGTGGCGGGACGCGGTCATCTACCAGGTGTACCCGCGCAGCTTCGCCGACTCCAACGGGGACGGCATGGGCGACCTGCCCGGCATCCGCAGCCGCCTGCCGTACCTGCGGGACCTCGGCGTGGACGCCGTCTGGCTCTCCCCGTTCTACGCCTCGCCGCAGGCCGACGCCGGCTACGACGTCGCCGACTACCGCGCGGTGGACCCGATGTTCGGCACCCTGCTGGACGCCGACGCGCTGATCCGGGACGCCCACCAGCTGGGGCTGCGGATCATCGTCGACCTCGTCCCCAACCACTCCTCGGACCAGCACGAGTGGTTCCAGCGCGCCCTGCGCGAGGGCCCCGGCTCCCCGCTGCGCGACCGCTACCACTTCCGCCCCGGCAAGGGCGCGAACGGCGAACTGCCGCCCAACGACTGGGAGTCCATCTTCGGCGGCCCGGCCTGGACCCGCTCCGAGAACCCGGACGGCACCCCCGGCGACTGGTACCTGCACCTGTTCGCCCCGGAGCAGCCAGACTTCAACTGGGACAACCCGGCCGTCGCCGACGAGTTCCGCTCGATCCTGCGGTTCTGGCTGGACATGGGCGTGGACGGCTTCCGGATCGACGTCGCCCACGGCCTGGTCAAGGCCCCCGGCCTGCCCGACCTCGGCGGCGCCGACCAGCTCAAGCTGCTCGGCAACGACGTCATGCCGTTCTTCGACCAGGACGGCGTGCACGAGATCTACCGCAGCTGGCGCGGGATCCTCGACGAGTACCCGGGCCAGCGGATCGGCGTCGCCGAGGCCTGGACCCCGACCGTCCAGCGCACCGCCAACTACGTCCGTCCGGACGAGCTGCACCAGGCCTTCAACTTCCAGTACCTGGGCACCGATTGGGACGCCGCCGCGCTGCGCGAGGTGATCGACCTGTCGCTCGACTCGATGCGCCCGGTCGACGCCCCCACCACCTGGGTGCTGTCCAACCACGACGTCACCCGGCACGCCACCCGGTTCGCCAACGAGCCCGGCCTCGGCACCCAGATCCGCACCCCGGGCGACCGCGCGCTCGGCCTGCGCCGGGCCCGCGCCGCCACCCTGCTGATGCTCGCGCTGCCCGGCTCCGCGTACGTCTACCAGGGCGAGGAGCTCGGCCTGCCGGACGTCACCGACCTGCCGGACGAGGTCCGCCAGGACCCGTCCTTCTTCCGCCAGGCCGGCCAGGACGGCTACCGCGACGGCTGCCGGGTGCCGATCCCGTGGTCCGGCACCGAGGCCCCGTACGGCTTCGGACCGGTCGCGGGCGGTCCGTCCTGGCTGCCGCAGCCGGCCGAGTGGGCCGGGCTGAGCGTCGAGGCGCAGACCGGCGACCCGTCCTCCACCCTGGAGCTCTACCGCAGCGCGCTGGCCGTCCGCCGGGCGCAGCCGGACCTCGGCGCCGGGACCGAGGTCGAGTGGCTGGACGGCCCCGAGGGCACCCTGGCCTTCCGGCGCGGCTCCTTCGTCTGCACGGTGAACACCACCGGCGAGCCGGTGCGGATCGCCGCCCCGGGCCGGCTGCTGCTCGCCTCGGCCGACCTCGTGGTCGAGGGCGGCGAGACGGTGCTCGCTCCGGACACCACCGGCTGGTGGGCGGTCTGACGTGGTTGCAATAGGCTCTGGGACCGTGACTACGGCGCGACTCTCAGACATCGCGGCACAGGCGGGGGTCAGCGAAGCCACCGTCTCCCGCGTGCTCAACGGCAAGGCGAACGTCTCCGCCGCCACCAGGCAGACCGTCCTGGCGGCGCTGGACGTGCTCGGCTACGAGCGGCCGACCCGGCTGCGCCAGCGCAGCGCCGGGCTGATCGGGCTGATCACACCGGAGTTGAGCAACCCGATCTTCCCCGCGCTGGCGCAGGTGATCGAGCAGGTGCTCAGCCGGCACGGGTTCACGCCGGTGCTCTGCACCCAGACCCCGGGCGGCTCCACCGAGGACGAACTGGTCGAGATGCTGGTGGACCGGGGCGTGGCGGGCATCGTCTTCGTCTCCGGACTGCACGCCGACTCCACGGCCGACCACGACCGCTACGCCCGACTGTCCGGGCGCGGGGTGCCGTTCGTGCTGATCAACGGCTACAGCGAGAAGATCGACGCGCCGTTCATCTCGCCGGACGACCGCTCCGCGATGTGGATGGCCGTCCAGCACCTGGCCGAACTCGGGCACGAGCGGATCGGCCTGGCGGTCGGGCAGCGGCGGTACGTGCCGGTGCTTCGCAAGATCGAGGGCTTCACGGCGGCGCTGCGCGAGGTGCTCGGGCTCGGTGCGGAGGAGGCCGAGGGGCTCGTCCACCACACGCTGTTCAGCGTGGAGGGCGGGCACGCCGCGGCCGGCGCGCTGCTCGACAAGGGCTGCACGGCGATCGTCTGCGGGAGCGACATGATGGCGCTCGGGGCGATCCGGGCGGTGCGCCAGCGCGGGCTGTCGGTGCCGCAGGACGTCTCGGTGGTCGGTTTCGACGACTCGCCGCTGATCGCCTTCACCGAGCCGCCGTTGACGACCATCCGGCAGCCGGTCGAGGCGATGGCGACGGCGGCGGTGGACGCCCTGCTGGAGGAGGTCGGCGGGAACGCCGCCCAGCGCGGGGAGTTCATGTTCCAGCCGGAGCTGGTGATGCGGGGGTCCACCGGGGCCTGCGCGCGCTGAGGCTGGTGGGTCGCGTCAACTGACGGGCCCCGGAGGGCGGTTGCCTTCCGGGGCCCGTTCGCGTGCGGTCCGGCTCAGCCCTCCTGGGCGGCCCGGGTCAGCCCTCCTGGGCGGTCGGGCGGTCGGTGCTGACCCGGTGGCCGTCGGCGGCGTCGCCGGTCCGGGTCCCGGTGCGGCGGCCGCGGGCCAGGTAGTCGCGGACCACCAGCTCGACGGCGTCCTGGGGGTTCTTGGTGCCGGAGAGCAGCATCGCGTCGATCGCGAGGTTCGCGTCGAGGGTGATGGTGACCTGGGCCATGGTGACTCCTCCTCGGGTGCAGAGCAGCAGCATGCCTGCCGGGGCGGGGTTTGACCATGCGGAGGCCGGTCTCCCGGGTACGCCGAAGCCCCGGGGAGAGCGACCAGACTCTTCCCGGGGCGGTCGGTGGACGGCTGACGACCGACAGTCGATGAAATCCGTCAGCTGTCAGTCGTCATCCGTCGGCTGTCGGCCGCACGCCGACCTCGGGCTCAGACCCGGCCGGCGAAGTCCGGGGCCCAGTTGGCGACGGTCTGGAGACGGACGCCCGAGCTCGGGTTGGCGGCCTCGACGTACTGGCCGTTGCCGATGTAGATGGCGACGTGGTAGACGCCGGAGTCCTGGCCGTTGTTCGACCAGAACAGCAGGTCGCCCGGCTGCAGGCTGTCCAGCGAGACGTGGGTGCTGGCGGCGGCCTGGTCGGCGGCGACGCGCGGGACGCTGATGCCCGCGGCGCGCAGCGCGGCCTGGGTCAGGCCGGAGCAGTCCCAACCGCCGTTGCCGGTGCCGCCGTAGACGTACGCCTGGCCGACCTTCGACTGGGCGAAGGAGACCGCGGCGGCCATGCTGCCGGTGGCGGCCGGGGCCGGGGTCTGGGTCTGGGTCTGGGGAGCCGGCTTGGCGGCGGGCTTGGCCGGCTTCGAGGTGGACGGCTTGCTCTGGTCGATCGGCTTGGCGTTCACGGCACCGCCGTTCGAGGCCTGGCCGGACTTCTGCGAGCGGTCGAACCAGGTGAAGTCGGAGCCGGACTTGGCGGTGCCGGAGGCCTGGCCGGCCTGGGCCGCGCCGCCGTCACCGAAGGTCAGCTGCTGACCCGGGTAGATGGTGTCCGGACCCTCGGTCAGGGTGCCGCGGTTGAGCTCGTAGAGCCGCTGCCAGCCGCCCTGGACGTTGTGCTTGTCGGCGATCGTGGACAGCCAGTCGCCGTCGACGACGGTGTAGCCGCCGGCCTGGGCCTGCGCCTGGCGCTTCTGGGCCCAGGTGCTGTCGGCGGATCCGGTGGACGGGGTGGCGGACGCGGAGTCACCGGAGGCCTGGGCCTGGTCCTGGGCGGGCGCGGCCGGCTTGGCGGGCTTCGCGGCCTGGGAGCCGCCCTGGGCGGGCTTGGCGGCGGGCTTGCTGGTGGCACCGGCGGCGGCACCGGTGGAGGCGCCGGCCGAGGTGTCGACGGACGCCGCGGCGCCGCCCTTGGTCAGCCCGGCCTGGACCGAGCAGACCGGCCAGGCGCCGGGGCCCTGCGAGGCGAGGACCTTCTCGGCGACGGCGATCTGCTGGTCCTTGGTGGCCTGGTTGGCCTGCGGGGCGTAGGCGGTGCCGCCGAAGGCGGCCCAGGTGCTGGAGGTGAACTGCAGGCCGCCGTAGAAGCCGTTGCCGGTGTTGATGCTCCAGTTGCCGGTGCTCTCGCACTGGGCGACCTTGTCCCAGGTGGAGACCGGGGCGGCGTTGGCGGTGCCGGTGGTGAGGCAGGGGACGGTGAGGCCGACGCCGGCGACGCCGAGGGCGGCGATGACGCGACGGGTGCGGCTGGACAGGCGGTTGCCGTTGGAAGGCAGCATGAAGACGCGGTCCTCTCCCACGCCTGCGAGGTGAGCTGTCGGATTCGGGCTGGAGTTGCCCGGCCGCGCTTCTGCGCGGCTTCACCCCTAGCCCTGGACCGTTTCCGGGAAATGGTCCGGGGCGACTTACCTGTGGTTCCCCCGCTCCTGCCGTGATGCGTTTTCGCGCTGCCAGGACATCCGACGGCAGGACTCGGCGTCGCGGATGAACTGGGTCCGTGTGGTCACGAACGGGGAGCACGTTAAGCAGACTTAAGTTCAAACTGCAAATACCTGTGATGCGCATCACGGTTTAGTGTGGAATGCCAAATGGGCCGTAATTCATGATCGAAATTGATCATTTACCGGCAATGTCGCGCTGGATTCTCATAACTGGCTCCGCCTCAGAAGTGAAGTGACGGAGTGTTGAAGCGCAATGGGGGCGTGCGGTGGAACCTGGGGAGCGACGGCGGAGCGCGGGCGCGACAGCGCGCGGGCTATTCATCGACAAAGGCGCCGGAAACGGACATTGCGCCGCATTGACCGCTTAACTCTCCTGCGGGGCAATCCGCGCACGCCGGAAGGGCCCGGAACGCGATCGTTCCGGGCCCTTCGGTGGTGTGGGGTGGCCGCGACGCCGTCGCGGGTGCGCGGACGGGCCTCCGTCAGCCCTCCACGGGCCCCTCGGCGGCCGCGTGGGCCCGCCGGGAGCCCTCCCCGGCGCCGACGGTGGTGGCGGCCTCCGCCTCGGCCTCGGCCAGCTCCTCGGCCGTCGGCGTCGGCAGGGCGGCCAGGTAGGTGGAGGCGATCAGCTGGCCGACGGCCGAGTAGGCGCCCAGCGGCGCGGCCGACGGGCAGCCGGTCTCCTCGGCGGCCGTGGCGAGCAGCTCGGAGTCCGCCTCCGGGCCGATCACCAGCGGGGCCAGCGCCGGACGCTGGGAGCCGGTCTCCTTGAGGTGGTTGACGGCCCCGGCGACCGAGCCGGGCACGTCGAGCGCCGCGGCGACGACCGGGACGGCCAGCCGGGCGGCCAGCAGCACGCCGGTGATCCCGGCCGCGGCGGCCGCCTCCTCGCCGCCGACGGTGGTAAGGACCACGCCGTCCGCGGCGGTCGCGATGGCGAACAGCCGGGCCCGGTCGGCCCGGGCCAGCCCGGCCTCGGACAGTCGTACGTGGACGGCCTCGGCGAGCAGCGGGTGCGGGCCCAGGGTGTCCGTGACGGTCGCGCCGTACTCGGCGGCGAGGGCGTGAAGCCCGGTCAGGAAGTCGTGCGGACCGGGCACCAGCGGCACCACGACGGGCGTCGGCAGTCCGGCCTCGGCGGCCGCCGCCAGCAGCTCCGCGACGGTGCGCTCCTCCGTGCTCCCGGTCTCGGCGCCGCCGGGCAGGTAGCCGACCGCGGCCTGGACGCCGGTGTGCTCGCTGCGGACGATCGAGAGCAACTCCTCGACGACCGAACGGGACTCGGGCCCCGCGGTCGCGGGTACGGCGAGCACCAGGGCCGGCGAGCCGGTGCGGATCTCGGGGCGCTCGGGGCGGCGGTGGCGCCCCCGCGCACGGGAACCTGGAGTGCGGACGGGCAGTGGCGCGCCCGGGATGGCTGCGGTGCTCATGCCGGAGATCGTAGGACATCGGCCCGTCAGGCCTGCAGTCGGCTGCCGTACGGGTTTCGGGTGGCCGTGGTGCGGAGGCCGTGTTCCTGCCGTGCGACTCCGGGCCGTTTGCCTACAATCCGGACATTCTTCGCTCAACGCCCGCACCAACCCCCGCAGTTGCCCTGACGTGTCCCGTGGGGCGGCGCGTTGCATGAGAGGCGCGTGAGATGTCTCACAGCCGGAGCCCGGGCTTGCGTTGGACTGACGGAGGGTCACGGAGGTGCGACTCCCGGCACTGGAAGATCAACATTCAGCGGGGGGTCGCTCACGGCCGGTTATGGACGACTCGTCGATTCAATCGGCTATGTCCGTTTACGTACCGTCAGGAGAAGGGTCCGTGAAGAGTTCGCGGCGACCGTAAAAAGCCCCGTGCACCTGCAATGTCCCGTGCTGATGCACGTGCACTACGGCTATCATCGCGTCAAGTGAGGCGTTGTACCGGGCCGGTACGGGGCCGGTCCGTTCGTTCGGCGGGTGCCGGGGGCGCCGCGCTGGACGACAACTCCGGAGCTCTTCGGGAGACTTCTATGCACGACTCGCAGGACACGCACGGCTCGAACCACACCTACAACGGGATGGCCGCCGCCGACCTCCAGGGGGTGGTCTGGCAGAAGAGCCGGCACAGCAACTCCCAGGGCAACTGCGTCGAGTTCGCGGCCCTTCCGGGCGGCGACGTCGCGATGCGCAACTCGCGCTTCCCGGACGGTCCGGCGCTCATCTACACCCGGGCCGAGATCGCCGCGCTGCTGCTGGGTGCCAAGGACGGGGAGTTCGACCACCTGGCGGTCTGACCGGCTGCCTGCTCCACCATCGGGGGGCCGTCGTGGGTGCTGACACCACGACGGCCTTTTTTGTCGCCGTCCCCGACTCCGCTGCACCGGGGGCTGCTCCGGGGGCCGCTGCGGGCCGGGCGTGTCCGGGGGTGCTGGAGCGGGTAGCCGACGGCGCGGGGAGTCCGCGGCGGGGCCGGTGGCCGCCGTGGAGCGGCGGCGGTGCGAGCCGCAGGAGCCGCAGGGGTCGTGCGAGCCGCGGGAGCTGTCGGCCGGTCCGGAGCGGGGCCCGGCTGAAGGCCCCGGGGAGTGGTCCTCCCGGGTCGTCCCTCGGTCGGCCGTGCGCCGTGCGGCGCTAGGCCGAGCGCCGGTGCCGTCCACCGATGTCGACCCGTCCGTCCAGTGGGCGGCCGGTCGGCCCGCAGACGTCGAGTCCGCTGCCGTCGAGCCCGCCGCCGGCCGACTCCGCCTCGAACATGGCCCAGACCACCTTGCCGCTGCCCAGCGGGTGCCAGCCCCAGGAGCGGCTGAACGACTCCACCAGGTGCAGTCCGCGGCCGGATTCGGCGACGAAGTCCGCCTCCCGGGCCACCGGGCCGGTGCTGCTCGGATCGCTCACCGCGCAGACCACCTGGGGTGCGCGGTGCACCAGGCTTATTCGGATCGGAAGCCGCCCGTCCGCGGTCGGCTGTGTGGGAAAGTCGAACTCGCCCAGGGCGCCGCCCGACGGGTCGGGCCGTGCGCCGATCGCATGCCGGAGCGCGTTGGTCACGAGCTCCGAGGCGACCAGCGCGACGTCGTCGAACAGCTCCATCAGGCCCCAGCGCTGGAGAGCGGTCCGGGCGAAGTCGCGAGCGGTTCTCACGGCTTCGAAGCGAGGAGCGAGCGTGCAGGTGACCACATGGGGGTCAACTGCCAAAGCCGTACCGGTGCTCATGAAGAGCTCCTCCCATAAGGGGGCGGACACGGCTGGACCCGCCGGGGTCATGCCGGTCACCTCCGACTCGCTCGGCCGCTCGGCCGCCCCTTCGACCAGGCGCGCGCGCACTCGAACGCCCGATGGCGCGGGGACGCCGTCGGGTCGGTGCACGGAGTCACGCTCGGGGTCGACGCGGAGCCCGCGGGATTGCCAGGGATGTGCAGGTGCACGTGCACCATGGTGGTGTGCGCTCACTGCAGATGCAAGAGTCGATTCACGTGCAGTCGCACTATTGGCATATGCAAGCGCCGGATGCACGTGCATCCTGGTGCGCGGAGTGTGGAACTGATAGGAACATCCGTCAGTATCGGCACCGTGAGCGCTCAACTGATGGCAGACTGTGCGCTGTTTGCCCTAGGTGGAGGTTTCGACCGCATGACCACAGTTCAGCCGGGCGGCGGCTCGATGGTCCGCCGGATCCTCCTCGGCTCGCAGCTGCGTCGCCTGCGAGAGGCACGCGGCATCACCCGTGAGGATGCGGGCTACGCGATCCGCGCGTCCGAGTCCAAGATCAGTCGCATGGAGCTCGGCCGGGTCAGCTTCAAGGAGCGGGACGTCGCCGACCTGCTCAGTCTCTACGGCGTGGACGACGGCCTGGAGCGGGAAGCCCTGCTCGGGCTGGTCCGCGAGGCCAACAAGTCCGGTTGGTGGCACAGCTTCAACGACGTGCTGCCGGGCTGGTTCCAGACCTACGTCGGCCTGGAGGAGGCCGCCCAGCTGATCCGCACCTACGAGGTGCAGTTCATCCCCGGACTGCTGCAGTCCGAGGAGTACGCACGGGCGGTTTTCGGCCAGAGTCGGCCGGTCATCAGCGAGGAGGAGGTGGAGCGGCGGGTCAGCCTCCGGCTGCGCCGCCAGAAGCTGCTGACCGAGGGCACCAGCCCACGCCTGTGGGCGGTGATCGACGAGGCCGCGCTGCGTCGGCCGGTCGGCGGGCCCAAGGTGATGCGCGGCCAGGTGCAGTACCTGATCGACGTCGCCGAGCAGGCCAACGTGGTGATCCAGGTCATGCCGTTCCGGTTCGGCGCCCACGCGGGCGAGTCCGGGGCGTTCACGATCCTGCGCTTCCCGGAGCAGGACCTCGCGGACGTGGTCTACCTGGAGCAGCTCACCAGTGCGTTGTACCTGGACAAGCGCGACGACGTGGACGCGTACATCCAGGTCATGGAGCGGCTCTGCGTGGACAGTCTCACGCCGGAGCGCACGATAGACCTGCTCTCCTCGATCCTGAAGGAGCGCTGATCCCGGTGGGGTCCTGAACCGGATCCTCCCGGAGCGCCGGGCAACTCCCGGGCGCGGCCCGGGGATTCGCCGGGCTCCGATCGGCAACCGGCAGTCGGCCGCCGTCCCGTGTCAACCGCGGGCCGGCGGCCGGTCGCGTTCCGGCGGCAGCGGCTGCGGCGGGCGGCCGAGGTCCCAGGGCAGGTCGTAGCGGCGGAACAGGTCGGCCCGGATCAGCGCCAACGGGAGCTCCGCGCCCGGCAGCAGCACCCCGATGCAGCCGCCCATCAGCGCGCTGCGCAGCACCGCGTGCTCGGCGGCCGGGTCCGGTGCGCCCCAGTCCCTGAGCAGGCCCTGGAGGATGGCGCCGAGCTGCTGCTGCTCCGGGTCCTGGACGAAGGCGCCGGCGTCCGGGTCGAGGATCAGTGCCAGGTGGGAGCGCATCACCCGGGGGTGGTCCATGGCGAGGCCGAGGACGGCGTCGATCGCGCGGGCCAGCCGGGTCTCGGGGGAGGCGCCGGACGGGAGCTCGGCCAGCGCGCCGCTGAGGGTCTGGTGCATCATCCGGTGCGTCGCGGACTGCATCAGCAATCGTTTGCCGTCGAAGTAGTACGACAGCAGGCCGCGGGCGAGTCCGGCCCGTTCGGCGATGTCGGTCAGCGTGGTGCCCGCGTAACCGTGCCGGTCAACCAGCTCGATGGTGGCCCGCATGATGCGCCGGCGGGAGCGCTGGCGCATCTCCTCATTGACCGAATCCCCGCGAGGTGCCATCGTGACTGCTCCGAACGTTCGTTGACTCCGGGCCAATATACTTGCGAAGCCGGTGTCGCGCCGTGGAACCGTGCCCTGAAGGGGGCTGCCCGGCCGGCCGGTACAAAGACGGCCGGCTCCACCAACACGGGGGTTTGGTGGAGCCGGCGCCAGTGCCCGACGGTCCGGGGTCGGCCGGGGGCGGGGGCCAGTGGGTCAGTGCTCGCTCAGGACTTCGGTCCGGGCTACGGACGGCCCGGCAGACGGATAATCATAATCCGGTACCGATGCGGGAGTTGCATTCCGCCGCCGGTCTACCAGCGCGCCCACCGAGGCCACCACCAGTCCGATCACCGCGACGGCGGTGACCAGGACGAGCGCCGGCCGGTAGCCGTCCAGCTGGGCCTGCGCGGAGTCGCCGCCCGCGCTGCCGGCCGTGATCATCGCGGTCGCCCCGGCCAGCACCACGGCGGTGCCGACCTGGATCGCGGTGTTCACCAGCCCCGACGCCAGCCCCTGCTCCTCGTCGGCCACCCCGTCGGTGGCGGCGATGTTCACCGAGGGGAAGGCCAGCGCGAAGCCCACACCGAGCAGCAGCATCGAGGGCAGCACCAGGACCGGGTACGAGCTGTGCTCGTCCAGCCGCAGGAACAGGGCGAAGGCGCCGGCCAGGGCCAGCAGGCCGATCGGGAGCAGTCGGCCGGTGCCGAAGCGGTCCACGATCGGGCCCATGAAGGGGGCGGAGAGGGCGATGAAGGCGCCGGCCGGCAGCAGCCCCAGGGCCATCTGCAGGGCCGACCAGCCGAGCAGGTGCTGCAGGTAGAGCGTGACGACGAACTGGAAGCCGCCGTACGCGCCGGTCATCGCGAAGGCCACCACGTTGGCGCGGGCCACCGAGCCGTTGCGGAAGATGCCCAGCCGGACCAGCGGGTGGGCGGTGCGGCTCTCGACCACCAGGAAGGCGGCGGCCAGCGCGGCGACCACGAGCAGCGAGCCGAGGGTGCGCAGGCTCAGCCAGCCGGCGCCCTGGGCCTCGGTCACGGTGAACACCAGCAGCAGCACGGTCGAGGTGCCGGTGATCGCGCCGAGCACGTCGTAACCGCCCTTGGCGCGCTCCTCGACCGGACGGGGCAGCAGGCGGGCGGCGAAGACCAGGGCGATCAGCGCGACCGGGACGGGCATCAGGAAGGTCCAGCGCCAGCCGACCGAGGTGAGCAGTCCGCTCAGCACCAGGCCGAGCGAGAAGCCGCTGGCGCCGCAGGTGGTGTAGATCGACAGCGCCCGGTTGCGGGCAGGGCCCTCGGCGAAGGTCGTGGTGATGATCGACAGTCCGGCGGGGGCGGTGAAGGCGGCGCTGACGCCCTTGAGGAAGCGGGCGGCGATCAGCAGGCCGCCGTCGTCGACCAGGCCGCCGGCCAGCGAGGCGGCGGCGAAGACGCCGAGCGCGACCAGGAAGACCCGGCGGCGGCCGAGCAGGTCGGCGGCGCGGCCGCCGAGCAGCAGCAGGCCGCCGTAGCCGAGTACGTAGCCGGAGACCACCCATTGCAGGGTGGAGGTGGAGAGGTGCAGTTCGGAGCCGATGGAGGGGAGGGCCACGCCCACCATCGAGACGTCCAGGGCGTCCAGGAACATGGCGGCGCAGAGCACGATCAGGGTGCCCCAGAGGCGGGGTGTCCAGTTCAGCCCGCTGGTTGACGGGGCGTCGGGTGACGTGGCGGTCGCGGTGGTCATGGGGAGGACAGTACATGCGTGTGCATTCAATGCAAATGAATTAGATGTGAACGCATAAATTTCCGTTGCATGTGCTACGGTGGCGGCGTGGCTGAACTCGACTCCCTCGAAGCCTCGGCGGAGGCCGGTCTCATCGCGGAATGGCGCGAGCTGCTGGCCCGCCACGCCGCGGCCGTCTGTGCGCTCGACCGTGAACTCGGCGAGAAGCACGGGCTGGGCATGAGCGAGTTCGAGGTGCTGGAGCGCCTGGTCGAGGGGTGCGTCGCCGACGGGCGGCACGCCCTGCGGGCGAGCGAGTTGGCTCCCACCGTCCACCTGAGCCAGAGTGCGCTGTCCCGGCTGATCGCCCGGCTGGAGAAGGCCGGCCTGGTGACCCGGGAGATGTGCCCGAGCGACCGCCGGGGCGTGATGATCGCGCTGACCGCGGCCGGGCGCGAGCGCTACGAGCAGGCCCGCCCGCTGCACCGCGAGGTGCTCGGACAGACCCTCGGTGGCCACTTCGCCCCGCTCTGCGGCGAGTCCGCCAAGGGCTGACGCTCCGTCAATCCTGTTGCACAGCAAGCTTTTTCGCGCCATGCCGTGCCGTCCCGCGCTGCGACGAGGTCGGCGCGGTTCGGGGCCGGGCCGGGTCAGAGCAGCGAGTGGAGCCCCGGGGCGACGGCCAGCAGCACGGCCGCGGCGGGCGCGGCCAGGGCGAGGACGGTCAACTGCAGCCGGTGCGGCACGGACAGCCGGGGGCGGCCCGCGAGCAGCCGGTCCACCCGCTTCGGGGACTGCGCCAGACCGGGCGGGCAGGAGCCGAACACCCCACGGTCCAGGTTGAGTTCGGCCAGCGCCAGGGCGGTGGTGTGCCGGCCGTGCCGACGCGCGGCCCGGTCGTCGGCGGCCAGCTCGACCAACTCCGCCACCTGGTCCCGGAAGGCGCGGAACACGACGACGCCGGGGAAGCCGGAGGCGAGTGCCTGGGCGAACTGCTGCAGCCAGTGGTGCCGGGCCCGGACGTGCCCGCGCTCGTGGCTCAGCACGGCCGCCAACTCCCGGTCGGTGAGCTGCTGGAGGGCCCCGGTGGTGACCACCAGCCGGGAGTCCGGACCGGGCAGCGACCAGGCCTCCGGGCGGACGTTCTCCAGCACCACCAGCCGCTCCCGGCGACTCCGGGCGGCCTCGATCGCCTCCGGCAACTCCGGTGCACGGGTCGCCAGTTGGGCATGACGGCGGTTGCGCAGGGCCTTGGCGGTGCGGACCTCGCGGGTGAGCGCCAGCACCGTCTGCAGCCCGCCCGCGGCCAGTACCGCGGCGCACAGCCGACCCCAGCCCTCGGCGTCCTGGAGACCGTACGCGGCCTCCACACCGTGCGGGGCGCCGGAGAACACCCAGGCCCGCAGCTCCGGCTCGGCGGCCGCGGCGGCGAGGATCAACCCCAGGGCGCAGCACAGCAGGACGGCCACCACGATGCACTGCCACACCAGCAGCGCCAGCACCGGTTCGCGTTCCACCCAGCGGGCCCGGGTCAGCAGCCGGGGCGCGGCGGTGGAGAACAGCAGGCCGAGCAGCAGCAGGCCGGTCAGGGCAGTCATCGCATGGGCTCCCCGAGTACGCACGGAACGCGACAACGCGCTCCCGGCCAACCTATGCGCTGTCGACGCCCGGAGGAACGGCTTTCGACGGGCCAGTGACCAACGCCACGCGGACCGACGGCACACGCACGGAAGCCACCCGGCCGGGCCCCCTGCGCGAGGGCCCGGCCGGGCCCGGCGGCGTCACAGGGTCAGCAGCATGGCGAACATGCCGATGCCCATGGTCAGCCGGCAGGCCCGGGGCAGGCCGGTGGCGCCGACGACGAGGGTGCCGGCGGAGGTGCGCAGCAGCCGGGCACCGGACCAGAGCGAGTAGCCGCCGAAGTAGAGCAGCAGGGTGCCGGTCAGCAACGGCGTACCGAGTGCGGCGGCGTGGTCGTGGTGGTGCCCGCCGGGGGAGGCGGTCATCGCGAGGGCCATGTACGTCATGGCGAGCGCGCCGACCGCGTGGTGCAGCCGGTGCGCCCGGCCGGTCGGGGCGTACAGGGCGGCGAGCAGGAAGGCGGCGGCGGGGAGGCCGAACAGGCAGGCCCAGACCGCCGTCGGGACGGTGGCGCCGGTGACGGCCATCGCCGCCATGCCCAAACCCATCAGGGCTTCGGCGGCGTCGGACTCGCGGGCGAGCGAGGGGTGGGCGTGGCGCGCACCCGGGGACGCGGTGGCACAGGGGGCGCGCCGCAGCCGGGTCAGGCAGTACACGCCGGCGGTGGCGGTGAGGAGGGCGAGGAGCCAGTTGACCAGGGTGGGTCCGTGCAACGGCGGCCTCCCGGGGTGGCGACGATCGTCCCGTCCACGATCACCGCTACGCCCCCGGCGCGACCAGGGCGCGCACAGGGGCGCACTGGGGTGACCACCGTGGTGAATCCGCCCCGGAGCGACCCGGGGCGACCCGGACGACCCGGGCCGCCGGCCGGGCGGCTCAGCGCTGCAGCCGCCCCGAGGCGACGATCCGGCTGAGGAACCGGCGGGTCCGCTCCTCCTGCGGATCGCCGAACACCTGCGCCGGTGGCCCCTGTTCGAGCACCACCCCGCCGTCCAGGAAGCAGACCTGGTCGGCGACTTCGCGGGCGAAGCCCATCTCATGGGTGGAGAGGACCATGGTCATCCCCTGCTCCTTGAGGTCCCGGACCACCGACAGCACCTCCCCGACCAGGACCGGGTCGAGCGCCGCGGTGATCTCGTCGAGCAGCAGCAGCCGGGGTCCGGCCGCCAGCGCCCGCACGATCGCGACCCGCTGCTGCTGCCCGCCGGAGAGCCGGTCCGGGTACTCCGCGGCCTTCGCCGCCAGTCCGAGCCGGTCCAGCAGCGCCAGTGCCTTCGCCTCGGCCTCCTTCCGGCCGACCCGGTGCACCCGGCGCGGGGCGAGCGTGATGTTCTCCAGCACCGTCAGATGCGGGAACAGGTTGTACGACTGGAACACCACCCCGATCCGGCGCCGCACGGCGTCCTCGTCCGCGCGCGGATCGGTGATCTCCTCGCCGTCCAGGAAGACGGCCCCGTCGTCGATCCGCTCCAGCAGGTTGACGCACCGCATCAGGGTGGACTTCCCGGAGCCGGACGCCCCGATCAGCGCCGTCACCGAGTGCTCCGGCACGGTGAGGTCCACGTCGCGCAGTACCACCTGGCCGCCGAAGGCCTTGCGCACCGACTCCAGCCGGAGCACCGCCGTCCCGCTCACACCGCACCTCCCTGCAGTTGCCGACGGTTCATCCGCGCGGTCAGCCAGTCGGCGAACCGGGTCAGCGGAACGGTCAGCACGATGAACACCAGCCCCGCGACCAGGTACGGCGTGAAGTTGAAGGAGTGCGCCGCGATGATCTTCGCCGCGTACACCGCGTCGATCGCGCCGCCGATCGAGACCAGCCCGGTGTCCTTCTGAAGACTGACCAGGTTGTTGATCAGCGGCGGCACCACCCGCCGCACCGCCTGCGGCAGGACGACGTACCGCATCGCCTGGGCGTTGGTCAGCCCCAGCGACCGCGCGGCCGCCCGCTGGCTCGGGTGCACCGACTCGATGCCCGAGCGGAACACCTCCGACACGTACGCCGAGTACGTCAGCACCAGCGCCGCCCCGCCGAGCAGCAGCGGATCGGTGGTCACCCCGGTGAGCCGCAGCGCCGGCACCCCGGTGATCATCACCAGCAGGCAGATGATCATCGGCAGCCCGAGGAAGAAGTCCACGTACGCCGTGACCAGCAGCCGCACCGGCAGGAACACCGGCCCGCGCAGCGTGCGCAGCACCGCGAGCAGCAGCCCGAACACCAGGATCAGCGCGCCGCAGCCGAACATCAGCTCCAGGTTGAGCCGCAGCCCCCGGAGCACCTCCGGCAGCGCCTGGCGGGCGTAGTCCAGGCTGAAGAAGGTCCGCCGGGTCACCTCCCAGCCGGGGGAGTTGACGACCAGCAGGTACAGCACGACCGCCGTCCCCACGGTCGAGGCGGTGGCGATCAGCGCCGCGCGCCGGGCCCGGGAGCGCCGGTACGCCTCGTGCGCCAGCCGCCGCTCGGACGGGCGGTACCCGTCGTCCTCCGCCGGGCCGTCCGGCCGCAGCGCCTTCGGGAGGTCGACCGCTCCGGCCGGGTCCGCCTCCCGGCTCACTTCAGCACCGGCGCCGAGACGGCGTCCGACAGCCACTGCTGCTCCAGCTTGGCCAGCGTCCCGTCCGCCCGCAGCGCGTCCACCGCCTGCGACACGCACGGCGTCAGCTTCGAGCCCTTGTCCAGCACCAGGCCGAACTGCTCACCCTTCGGGGCCGCTGCGAACTGCCCCACCACCTGGGCCTCGGGCACCTCGGCGCCGGTGATGTAGAAGGCGGTCGGCAGGTCCACCACCAGCGCCTCGACCTGGCCGTTCTTCAGCGCGGCCTTCGCCAGGTCGTTGGAGTCGTACACGGACGGCTGGGTGCTCGGCTTGATGGTGTCGGTGATGGTGTCCAGGCTGGTGGTGCCGACCTGGGCGCCCAGCTTGGCGCCCTTCAGGTCGGCGATGCTCTTCGCGCCGGCCGCCTTGGAGCCCTTGAGCGCGATGACGGCCTGGCGCACGTCGTAGTAGCCGGAGGAGAAGTCCACCGCCTGCTTGCGCTCGTCGCTGATGGACACCTGGTTGATGTCGAAGTCGAAGTCCTTGGCCCCGGGCGCGGTCGCCTTGCCGAACGGCGCCACCACCCAGCCGACCTTGTCCGCCGGGTAGCCCAGCTTCCCGGCCACCGCGTACGCCACCGCCGACTCGAAGCCCTTGCCGTTCTCCGGCTTGTCCTCGGAGAACCACGGGTCGTAGGCCGGCTTGTCGGTGCCGACGGTCAGCTTCCCGGCGGTCCGGGTGGCCAGCGCCCCCGGCGCGCAGCTCGCCGCCGCACCGGTCGTACCCGAGGCGCCGGCGGCGGCCCCGTCGGTCTTGGCGTCCTGCGGCGCGCACCCGGAAAGGGCGGCGGCGAGCGCCAGCGCGGCGACGGGCAGGACGGCGGAGGGCTTGCGGAGGCTCATGGCGGGGCTCCAGGGGAGGGACCAGGCGGGACAGGGGAGAGGGGCGGTGGGCGGGGCCCGGCGGTGCGGGCCGGGCCGGGTGGGCCGCTTCCCGGCGGGTCACTTCCCCCGGTGGCGGCGCCGGAACACACACGGCATGGTCGGCGTACGGGTCCGCGTCCGCGGCGCCCCGGTCCGGATCAGGGGCGGCCGCTCGGCCGCGGCCGGACCAGCCGCCGCGGTCGGATCAGCGACAGCGGCGGCAAAGACCGTTCGCGCGACAGCGGAGGCCGTCCGCGCGGCAGCGGCAGCGACGACACGCCTGCTGACGGAAGGGCACCCGGAACGGGCTGTCGTGGCGCTCGGCCACCGTGATCACCGCCGGGAGCATGCGGGGAGGTTCGCATCAGGACCGCGCATCTGTCCAGAACATCCAGGACACCGTCCACATGTCGGACACCCGCGCTCCCGGCACAGGTTTTGGCGCCCGAGCGGCGGTGCACGGAAGTTTTGCCGGTCGGGGCCCCCTTGAACGGGAGAACCTTTCGTACTTATGGTGTCCTCGTTGAAATAACTCCTGTCGAAGTGAGTCCACGATGCAGAATCTTTCGCCAAGGCTCGCTGCGGCGGCCGACGCCCCGGTCTCGACCCTCGCCACCCACCCGGCGTGGCTGCGCCTGAAGGAGGCCGTCGAGACGCTGCGCCCCCTGCAGTCCAAGGACGGCTCGATCGACCTGTCCGCGGTCCAGCGGCACACCGTCGACCCGCTGGTCGCGACCGTCCGGGCGTCCGTCGAGGAGCTCGCCCCGCACTTCCCGCACGACGCCGCCTACCTGGCCGCCGTCGACACGGACCTCGCCAAGTGGGCCGACACCGGCTACCGGGAGCCCGACTTCCTGGACTCGCTGCTCGCCTTCCAGCCCGCCGACCAGCGGGAGGACGGCCTGGAGCACCTGGTCGTCTTCCCGATGTACACCCAGAACGGCAACCCGGACCGCAACCTGGAAGCCGTCCTGCTGAGCGTGGTGTGGCCGGATTGGCTGGACGAGCTGGAGCGGACCCGCTTCGACAACCCGATGTTCGTGCCGATCACCTTCACGGACTTCACGGCCGGCTACGACACCAACTCCGCGGTGCTCTTCCCCGAGACGGTCGCCGTGCGCAAGGCGCCGGAACGTTTCACCTGGGGTGGCATCTTCTGCGACCGCGAGGCCGCCCGCTTCCGCGCCGTCACCACCAGCGCCGTCCAGCAGCTCGGCCTGGAGATCCCCGCCGACGCCGAGGGCCTGCTCCAGGACCAGCAGCGCGCGCAGGAGACCTTCGTCCTGTGGGACCTCGTGCACGACCGCACCCACAGCCACGGCGACCTGCCGTTCGACCCCTTCATGATCAAGCAGCGCAGCCCGTTCTGGATGTACGGCCTGGAGGAGCTCCGCTGTGACCTCACCACCTTCAAGGAGGCGGTGAAGCTGGAGGCCGAGGGCAACGCGCACGCCCGCGACGTCCAGTACGCGATCCTCTTCGACCGCCTGTTCCGCTTCCCGGTCAGCGGCGACCGCGTCCGCAACTACGACGGCATGGGCGGCCAGCTGCTCTTCGCGTACCTGCACAAGCACGACGCGCTGCGCTGGCGCGACAACCGCCTCACCATCGACTGGGAGCGCGCCCCGCAGGTCACCAACGCGCTCTGCGGCGAGATCGAGACCCTCTACCGCGACGGCATCGACCGGCCCAAGTCGGCCCACTGGATCGCCGCGTACGAGCTGGTCTCCCGCTACCTCACCCCGCACCCCGCCTCCACCTGGGCGAAGGGCCCGGAGGCCCTCCCGCTCGACCTCACCGACGGCAAGGCCCTGAACAAGGCGCTGTGCGACGCCGTGGTTCCGGACGAGTTCCCGCTGAGCATGTTCTACGAGGCCTTGTCCAAGAAGCTCCGCGGCGTCATCGCCGCCACCGCCGGCATCACCGGCGCCGGTATCCAGGGAGTCGCCGCGTGACCACCAACCCCTCCACCAAGCTGGCCGGCAAGGTCATCGCCGTCGCCGGAGCCAGCGGCCCGGCCGGCCAGGCCGTGCTGCGCCGCCTCGCCTCCGAGGGTGCCACCGTGGTCGGCGCCGACATCGACCCCCAGCGCCTGGAGTCCGCCCTGGACGCCACCCGCATCGCGGTGCGCGGGGCGAAGGTGAGCGGTCAGGTGATCGACCTGCTCGACCCGCAGGAGGTCCACGACTGGGCCGACCACCTGGAGGCCGAGCACGGCCACGTCGACGGCCTGTTCCACCTGGTCG
This sequence comes from Kitasatospora sp. NPDC096077, assembly GCF_040303245.1. Taxonomy (NCBI): domain Bacteria; kingdom Bacillati; phylum Actinomycetota; class Actinomycetes; order Kitasatosporales; family Streptomycetaceae; genus Kitasatospora; species Kitasatospora sp. NPDC096077. The sequence continues at coordinate 209,955 of NZ_JBEOSV010000009.1, forward strand.
GCGGCTGGCGCGGCAGCAAGACCTTCTTCGACAGCCGCCTGGACGACTGGGACTTCCTGCACGACACCGTCGTGCGGACCCTCCAGCACACCTCGCTGGCCTTCCAGCCCGCGCTCGTCCGCAGCCCGGCCGGCCGCTACGCGATGGTCTCCGCCGCGGCGGCGCACAAGCCCACCGCCGGCGGCGCCGCCTACGCGGCCGCCAAGGCCGCCACCGAGGCCTGGACCCTCGCCATGGCCGACTCCTTCAAGAAGGAGACCACCTCCCCGGACGGCGAGCCCACGGCGGCGGCTGCGATCCTGGTGATCAAGGCGCTGGTCAGCCCCGAGATGCGGGCCGCGAAGCCGGAGGCGAAGTTCGCCGGCTTCACCGACACCGCCGACCTCGCCGGACACCTGGCGGACCTCTGGGACCGCCCCGCAGCAGAACTGAACGGACAGCACCTGTGGCTGACAGCCCGATGACCGACCTCACCCGTACGGACGCGGTACGGCGGCACGACCCCGCCGTCCGCGGCTTCGCCAGCGACAACTACGCCGGCGTGCACCCCGAGGTCCTCGCCGCGATCGCCCTCGCCAACGGCGGCCACCAGGTCGCCTACGGCGAGGACGACTACACGGCCCACCTCCAGGACGTCTTCCGCCGCCACTTCGGCGACAAGGCCGAGGCCTACCCGGTCTTCAACGGCACCGGCGCCAACGTGGTCGCCCTCCAGGCGCTGCTGCCCCGCTGGGGCGCGGTGGTCTGCGCCGACAGCGCCCACATCCACGTGGACGAGGGCGGCGCCCCGGAGAAGATGGGCGGCATCAAGCTGCACACCGTCCCGACCCCGGACGGCAAGCTCACCCCCGAGCTGCTCGACCAGCAGGCCTGGGGCTTCGGTGACGAGCACCGCGCGCAGCCGCTCGCGGTCTCCATCACCCAGAGCACCGAGCTCGGCACCCTCTACACGGTCGACGAGATCCGCGCGATCACCGAGCACGCCCACCAGCTCGGCATGCTCGTCCACCTGGACGGCTCCCGCCTGGCGAACGCCGCCGCCTCGCTCGGCCGGCCGATGCGTGAGTTCACCACCGACGCGGGCGTCGACGTGCTGTCCTTCGGCGGTACGAAGAACGGCCTGCTGCTCGGCGAGGTCGTGGTGGTGCTGAACCCGGAGCGGGTACGCAACATCAAGTACCTGCGCAAGACCTCGATGCAGCTCGCGTCGAAGATGCGCTTCGTCTCCGTCCAGTTCGAGGCACTGCTCTCGGGCGACCTCTACCTGCGCAACGCCGGCCACGCCAATGCGATGGCCAGCCGGCTGGAGGCGGCGGTCCGGAAGATCGACGGCATCGAGATCGTGCGTCCGGTCCAGGCCAACGCGGTGTTCGCGATCCTCCCGCGCGAGGTGAGCGAGCGGCTGCAGAAGCGTTACCGCTTCTACTTCTGGAACGAGCACACCGGCGAGGTGCGCTGGATGTGCGCCTTCGACACCACGGAGGCCGACATCGACGCCTTCGCGGCCGCCATCGCCGAGGAGATGGGCCGCGCCTGAGGGTGCACCTGACCGTGGATCGCCTCCGTCCGGACCTCCGGGCGGAGGCGATTTGCATGGGACGGGCCGGTCACCGTACAGTTCCGGAGTCGCCGCGGGAGACCGGGGCGACAAAGCGGAAAGTGAATCCGATGAATGAAACTCCGGAAAACGGAGCGGAAAACATCTGATAAGCTGGAAACACGAAAGAACGAAGCGCCCGGAGGGCCCGCTGGAAGGCGGTCC
>NZ_JBEOSV010000010.1:0-207698 GCF_040303245.1 Kitasatospora sp. NPDC096077
GGCGTCTGCCCGCGCGCCCCCCCCCCGCCGCCGCGCCCCCCGCCGCGCCGGCCGCTGGCCGTCTTGTCGCCGACCCAGACGGGCCCCACCCCCCGTCTCCCCCGCCCGAGGGAGCCCGCCCCTACCCGCGCAGGACGACCACGAGGGCCCGGCTCCGCGACGGTGGAAGCACCACCCACCGAGGAGCGGACATGACCCGACACCGTCCACGCGCCGTCGCCCTGGCCGCCGGTCTCGCCCTGCCGTACATCGCCCTGAAGTCCTACTGGGCAGCGGGCGGCCGGGCCGGGATCGCGAACGGCTTCGACCTCGCCGACGAGTTCCGCCGCAACGGCGCGCCCACCGCCCTGATCCGGCTGGAGCGGCACGGCGTCGACTTCACCGCCGTCCTGGCGCTCACCGGCGTGGCCCTGGCCCTCACCCTCGCCGTGCGCCCGCCTCAACGTCCGCTCCCCCGACGGCTGTTGCTCGCCACCGCCTGGGCGGGCACCCTGCTCATCCCGTACGGCCTGCTCACCGCCCTCCTCGGCGCACTCGACCGCAGCCCGACCGCCGCCCCGCTCACCGGCTGGGTGGTCCCGGCCGGCGCGGCGGCCTTCGTCGGCATCGGCACGGCGCTCGGGCTCGCTGCCCGGGCGCACCGGCCCGCTACAGTCCCGGTATGCCGCGCCTGAAGATCGAGATATCCGTCCCGGAGAGCCACGTCGAGCAGGTCGTCGAGGCCCTGCACGCCGCCGGCACGGGCCGCACCGGCGAGTACGCCCGCTGCTCCAGCGTCTGGCGGATCACCGGCAGCTGGCTGCCCTCCCCCGCCGCCCGGCCGCACCGGGGCACGGCGGGCGAGGTGGAGCGGGCGGAGGAGTGCCGGGTGGAGTCCTTCTGCGAGCGGGGGCAGGCCGCCGCCGTGCTGGCGGCCGTCCGGGCCGTCCACCCGTACGAGGAGGCGGTGGTCAACTTCCTGCCGCTGTACGACCCCCTGGACGACCCCGCCGCCGGCTGAGCCCCCGCTGCGGTCACACCCGCCCCTCCCGTCCCGGTCTGGCGAAAACCTGTCGTCCCGGCCCGCCCCACCCCGTACCGTGGACCGGTCGATGATCTTGGCATTCGCCAGTCGCACAGAACGGGGCACCACGATGCAGCAGTACCAGGGCTGGGCCGATGAACGCTACGGCGCCGTCGCGGACGCCTTCGCCGGCAACTTCGCCGACTTCCCCGAACTCGGCGCCGCCGTGACGGTGTTCGCCGGCGGCCGCAAAGTGGTCGAGCTCTGGGGCGGCACCGCCGACCAGCGCAGCGGCCGGGCCTGGACGCAGGACACCGTGGTCCCGGTGTTCTCCTGCGCCAAGGGCCCGGTCAGCATCAGCGCCCTGCTGCTCGCCGAGCGCGGCCGGCTCGACCTGGACGCCCCGATCGCCCGCTACTGGCCCGAGTTCGCCCGGAACGGCAAGCAGGGGATCACCACCCGGATGATCCTCGGCCACCGGGCCGGCCTGCCCGCCCTGGACGCGGTGCTCCCCTTCGAGGAGATCGCCGCCTGGGAGCCGGTGATCCGCGCCATCGAGGCCCAGCAGCCGCTCTGGGAGCCCGGGACGACGCACGAGTACCACGGCCATGTGTTCGGCTTCGCGGTCGGCGAGGTGATCCGCCGGATCACCGGCCTGACCCCGGGTGCGTTCCTCCGCAAGGAGATCGCCGAACCGCTCGGCCTGCCGCTGTGGATCGGCCTGCCGGAGGACGAACTCCCGCGCCTGGCCAGGCTGGTGGAGGCGGACGGCCGCCGCCCGATGCCCGGCCCGGAGCACCTGCTCACCCGGATCGTCACCATGAACGGCGCCCTGGTCTTCCCCGGTCTGGACGTGCCGCACGGCTGGAACGACCCGGTACTGCACGCGATCGAGCTGCCCGGCGCGGGCGCCGTCGCCTCCGCCACCGGGCTGGCCGGCCTGTACGCGGCCGCCGCCACCGGCCTGGACGGCGGGCCCCGGCTGCTCTCCGCCGGGACGGTGACCGACGCGACCCGGGAACTCTCCTCCGGCCAGGGCTACCTGGGCTTCGACATGGGCGCCCGCTGGGGCTCCGGGATGCTGCTGGACTCGCCCGGCTTCCGCCCGCTGCTCGGCGCCCGCAGCTTCGGCAACGACGGCGCGGGAGGCCAGTTCGCCTTCGGTGACGACGAGTTCGGCATCGGCTTCGGCTACGTCGCGAACCGGATGATCGGCCACGGCGACGCCCGCGCCAACCGGCTGGTCGAGGCGGTCCGCGGGTGCCTGGGGTGACGGAGTTCCTGGCCCGGCTCACCGAACTCGCGGCCACCGCCGACCTCGGCGGGCTGCGCTACGACGCCTCGCTGCCGCAGCTCGCCGCCCGCTTCGGCGACCCGTACGACAGCGGGCGCGTCCACAAGCAGACCCGCTGGCCGCACGCCTTCGGCTGGGGCGACGCCTGGACGGTGTTCTGCGGCTGCCGCCGGCTGCGCTCCTTCTCGCTGCCGACCTGGCACGGGGAGCTCGAACTCCCGGTGGACGGCGGCGGGTTGCGCACGTACGACACCCGGGTCACCGAGTCCGCGCTGACCGCCGCACTGACCGCGGCCGGCTGCGCCTGGGAGACCGTGACCTACCGGAACATCCCCGGCCAGCGGACCCTGGAGGTCACGCCGGCCGGGGAGGTCCGGGTCGGCTTCGTGCTGGTCGACCGGCACGACTACGACCAACCGCCGCAGGACGACTGGCTGTTGTCGAAGGTCGGGCTCTGGGGCTACGACCACCCCGACTGCCCCGAGCCCGACCCCGCCCTGCCGGACGACGGCTGGGGCGCGGACCGGGGCTGAACTCCCCGGCGGCGGCGGTCCGTTCCGTCCCCTGTGCGGAACGGGCCGCCGACCGCGTCCAGGCGGGCTACTTGAGCAGGAAGTCGTAGACCGCCTGCCGCCCGGCCGGGTCGGCCGCCCGGGTCTGCACCGAGTGCGCCGCACCCGGGACGATCACGATCTGCGGGTCGTGCGCCGACTTCGCCTCCTGGTACAGCCACTCGTTCGGGGTGGAGAGGTCCCGGCCCCCGCCGAGCAGCAGCACCGGCACATTGGGCAGCTTGCGGTGCGCCGGCGGCAGCGGCGGCACCGGCTCGCGCGGCCAGTCCAGGCAGACCAGCAACGAGCCCAGCCCGGTCGCGGTCGCCGGGTCGTACGGCCAGGTCTGCTCGGCGGTCAGGTCCTGCCGGGTCCGCTCCAGCGCGGCCGCCCGGCCCTCGACCGGGGTGTCCGCGGAGCCCCACGGGTAGCGGCCGTCGGCGCACAGGGTGGCGGCGTGCAGGCCCTGGCTGAGCGCCTCGGCCGGGGCTGCGTCGCCCTTGTGCACGTCGTCGATGAAGGCCTGGAGCTTCTCCGGGTGTCCACCGGCCGCTGCGTGCAGGGCTTCCGGCACCCCGCCGTAGTTCGGGTCGGTGAACTCGTAGCTGGTGAGCGCGTCCAGGATCTGCGCCCCGTCGCCGTACTGCCGCACCGTGGCGGAGAGGTCGGCGGCCGGGTCGGTGGTGCAGCCGGTGGCCTGGCAGGCGGCCCGCAGCACCCGGGCGGTGGCGGGCAGCGCGACCAGGTCCATCGGGTCGTAACCGCCCTGCGGCACCACCGAGTCGAGCACCAGCCGCTCGACGTGCGCCGGGTGGGCGAGGGCGTACCGCTCGGCGACGAAGGTGCCGTACGAGACGCCGTCCAGGGTCAGCCGGTGGTCGCCGAGGGCCTGGCGCAGCAGGTCGATGTCGCCGACGGTGTCCGCCGTGCCGTAGTAGCGGGCGTTCGGGCCGAGCGCGGTGGCGCAGTCGGCGATCGACTGCTCGCGCGGCACGGCGAGGTCGGAGGAGCCCATGTCCGCCTGGAGCCCGGGGCACTGCAGCGCCCGCCGGCCGGTGCCGCGCTGGTCGTACATCACCAGGCGGTAGTCCTTCAGCACGGGCGTCAGTTTGCTCGCGATCCGGCGCATCAGCGGCACGCCGGGCTGGCCGGGGCCGCCGGTGAGGAACAGCAGGTCGCCCTTGGGGGCATCGGCGTTGCCGGTCGTCGCCACGTCGAGTTGGAGGGTGCCGGGGGTGGCGCCGCTGTGGTCGAGCGGCACGGTGATGCTTCCGCAGGTGAACTCGGGCGCGTCCGGGCAGGGGGCCTGCCCGGTGATCCCACCGCCGGGCCGGTGCCGTGGCTCGGCCGACGCCGTGGCGGCGGGGCCGGCCAGGGTGGTGCCGGCGACCACCGCGACGGCGCCCAGCAGGGCGGCGACACGGCCGCGCGTACTCGTCATGGTCGTCCTTCCGTAGGCACCGCGTCCGACTGACGCGGTCGCGGAAGTAGCTTGGGCCAGCCACGACTTGGAAGGCGAGTGCTCGGGCCGGGATTCGCCCAGGGTCGAATCCTGACCCGGGACCGGACCACCGGGACCACCGGGACCACCAGGCCCGGACCGCCGGGACCGGACCGCCGGGACCGCCGGGACCGCGCGCCCCCGCTCGGCTCACGCCAACGCGCGCGGCAGGAGCACCCGCACCCACTCCTCCGGCTGCGACACGTGCGGGGCGTGGCCGGCCCCCGTGTACAGGTGCCGTGCGGCCTGCGGCAGGGCGAGGTCGATGAGGTCCAGCACCTCGCCGTACATCGGCGGGCTGTCGTCGCTCTGCGTCAGCAGCGCCGGCTCGTCGAACCGGGCCAGCGCGGTCAGGTCGAGGTCCAGCGCGTCCGGGTCGCGCAGCTCGTCCAGATAGGTCGGCGCATTGCGGACGAACGTGTGCCGCACCGGCGCGGGCAACTGCTCCCAGGCGCCCGGACCGAAGGCCACCGTGTCCACGAACAGTTCCGCCGCGGCCGCCGACTCGGCCCGCTCCAGCAGTTCCCGGACGGCGGCGATCCGCCCGGCCAGCGCGGTGGCGATCGGTCGCAGCTCCGGCTCGGTCAGCAGGACGCCGGTGGCGGGCGGCTCGTGCACGGCGACGCCGCGCAGCAGGTCCGGCCGGGCCGCGGCGAGCCGCAGGGCGATCAGCGCGCCGTACGAGTTCCCGCACACGTACGCCGGGGCGAGCCCGAGCCCCTCGATCAGCCCCGCCAGGTCGGCCGCGTCCTCGTGCACCGAGCCCTGGGTGAGCGGGTCCTCGCTGCGGCTGTGCCCGCGCCGGTCGTAGGCGACGACGGTGGTGGACTCGGCCAGCCCCGGCACCACCCGGGCCCAGGAGTCCGCGTCGGTCCACGAGCCGTGCACCAGCACCACCCCGGGGCCCTCGCCGCGGGCCTCGTAGTGCAGCGACACCCCGTTCGCCCTGATCTCGGCCATCACGAGCCTCCCGGCCTCGGCGGTGCTCCCCCACCAGCCTGACACAACCGCCCGGAACACTCAGCCCGCGCCGACCGGCCCCCGGAGGCAGCCCGACACGGCCCCGACACGACCCCGCGAGCGGCCCCGGAGCACCCCCGGAACAGCCCCCGGTCAGCTCATCCCGCGGACCGGCGGCTCGTCCCTGGTCCCGTCCTCCGCGACCACCGTGAAGTGCTCCCGCCCGGACACCGCCAGGTCCACCGGGTACAGCGAGGCGGTGTCGTTGACGTCCAGCTCACGGCTCTGCCGGCCGGTCGCCGCGTCGACCCGGGTCAGCTTGTCGCGGGTCATCGCCCACACCGAGCCGCCGTCCACCAGGAGGCCGGTGACCTGGTCGTCCAGGCCCGCCGTCCAGCGCTTGGCCCCGTCCGCCAGCGAGTAGGCGACCAGCCGCCCGGTGGCGGTGCGGCTCGGGTGCGGGCCGCCGCTGATGCTGACGTCGCCGGGCTTCTCCCCCGGGACGATCAACAGGTCGTCGACGACCACGCCGCCCAGCAGCGGCCGGGCGCTGAACTCGTCGAAGGCGTGGACCCCGCCCAGCATCACGTCCAGGTCGTACTCGTCGCCGGAGACCGGTATCGCGGCCCGCTGCCGGCCCGAGCGGTCGTAGCTGAGCACCGCGTGGGTGCCGTGCTCGGCCTGGGCGTCGACCCAGACCGCGAGCGGCTCGACCGAGACCACCATCAGGTTCTTCAGCCCGCCCTCGGTCGGCAGGTCGATCCGGGTCCGGTCCTTCCCGTTCCCGGGCGCCAGCGACCGCAGGACCGCGGCCCCGTCACCGCACTGCGCGGCCGTCACCACGTCCTGGTCCCCGCCCGCGACCTCCAGCGGCGTGCACCCGGTGTCGGGCGCGCTGCGCCACAGCTCCCGGCCGTCCGTCAGCCGTACCGCCCGCCAGCCGTCCGTGCCCTGCAGCACGGCCTGGGTGCCCGCCACCGCGACGAGGTCCGAGTCCGCGCCGTCCCCGTCCCGGGCGGGTGCGTCCACGGTGTCGGTCCAGCCTTCCCGGCCGTCCGCGAGGTCCAGCGAGGTCACCGCAGCGCAGGGCTTGCCGCGCGGCGAGTGCCCGACCAGACCGATGCCGCCCGCGCCGATGCCCCGGCTCATCGTGCACACCGAGTCCTGGCCCGGCGGCGTCCAGTGCCAGGCGACGGAGCCGCTGCCGGTGCGGTAGGCCACCACCTGGTCGGGGCGGACCCGCACCACCAGGCTCCCGCTGGTCCAGCTGCCGACCGCGCGGACGGTGGACGGCTGGTCCGGCGGCGCCTTCCAGTCGTCGTTCAGGCCGTCCCCGGCGAAGCAGAGGAAGATCCCCAGTCCGAGCACGCTGCCGACGGCCGCCGAGGGGAGTCCGCGCCGGGGGTGGATCAGCGCCCAGACAAAGCCGGCGCCGCAGGGCAGCAGCCCGAGGATGCTGATGGCGCCCATGAAGGCCAGGCTGTCGCCGCCGAACCCGTTCGCGGGGCCGAACAGCACGGCCAGGCCCAGGCTCGCGAACATGGCTCCCAGGACCCCGCCGGCGACCACCATCAGGTCCTCACGGTGCCTGACGAACCTGGCGCGCCACCTCGTCCTCGCCCGGACTTCACTGTCCTCGGGCCCCTTGGCCATGCCGGTGTCTCCCCTGCGAACCTGCGAAGAGCCGCCCAGACAAAACAGGACGACGATCATCGGATCGTCGCAGAGCAGAGCAAGATCCTGAACAAAGAGCAGGAAAAACCCCGCCCTCCCCTACACATGGGAGCCCCGTACCCCGGCCGTCACGCCCCGTGGCCGAGCCGTCCCGCCCCGTCAGCCCCTGCCGCCCCTCCGGTCACCCCTGCCCCTGCAGCCCCTCCCTCCTCTCCTGCTCCTCCCGCCCCTCCCGCCGGGCCGGCGGCACCACCGGGAAGGCGTCGGCGGTCGCGGGTCAGTCCGCGAACACGGGCCGGCTCCGATCGAACTCGACGTACTCGAACACCGCCCCGCCCGGGTGCCGGGCGGTCGCGTTGCGCCCGGTCGGCACCTGGTTGGGGCCGTCCAGCAGCTCCCCGCCCAGGGTCCGCAGCAGCTCGCCGAGGCCGTCCAGGTCGTCGACCAGCAGGGTGCTCTGCACCCGCCGGAAGGGCGCCAGCGCCTCCTCCGTGCCCGCGACGACCAGCAGGCCACCGATCCGGGCCACCTCCACGCCGGCGTGCGGGAAGCGCAACCCCTCGCTCTCGCCGGTGAGTTCGCGCAGCGTGGGCAGGGCCGTGTCCAGATCGTCCACATACACCCGGGCCAGCGTCGCCAGTACCTTCATCCTCCGACCTCCGCCTCTTCGCACTCTTCGCACTCTTCGAACCGCCAGGCCGACAACCGGTCGACACCCAAGATCAATTCGGTATTCCCGAACTGTCGAAACGAGATACTAGACTGCCCGACGAGCCCGCCACCAGAGCCGGCCGCCGCCCACCCGAGGAACCCGATGCGGACCCTGCCCCACCCCCACCCCGAGGACTTCGACCTCGCCACCGTCCTGCACGCCCTCGGCGACCCGGTCCGCCTCGAACTCGTCCACCGCCTCGCCCGGGACGGCGAGACCACCTGCAGCCCCGAGGGCCTCAGCGTCCCGCGCTCGACGCTCTCCAACCACTGGCGGATCCTCCGCGAGGCCGGCGTGGTCGCCGTCCGCACCAGCGGCAAGACCCGGCTGGTCACACTCCGCCGCGACGCCCTCGACACCCGCCTCCCCGGCCTGCTCGCCGCCGTCCTGGACGAGCTGACGGGCGGCCGCGACGGGTGACCAACCACCTTGCCCGCACGGTAGGTTGAAGCGGACGGGGCGCGGCCGCCGGAGCCCGGGCCCCACGCGCGGAAGGGGGCGGGGATGCGGCCGGGCGAGGTACTCGACGGACGGTACGAACTGGTCGAGCAGATCGGCGAGGGCGCCTTCGGGGCGGTCTGGAAGGCCCGCGACGCGCGCATCCGCCGCCTGGTCGCCGTCAAGGTGCTGCTCCCCGGCGGCACCGGCTCCCCCAAGGACGCGGCCCGGTTCGAACGGGAGGTGGCCACGGCCGGCGCGCTCAACCACCCGTCCATCGTCACCGTGCACGACTTCGGACAGCACCGCACCGCCGACCGCCCACTGTTCTTCCTGGTCATGGAGCTGCTCGACGGCGCCCCGCTCAGCCACCACCTGGCCGACGGCCCGCCGCCGCTGCACCGCGCCCTCGACTGGGCCGCCCAGATCGCCGGCGCGCTGGGCACCGCGCACCGGGCCGGGGTGATCCACCGGGACGTCAAGCCGGCCAACGTGATGGTCCAGCCCGGCGGAGCGGTCAAGGTGGTCGACTTCGGCATCGCCCGCACCGGCGCCGCCGACGACGGCGTCACCAGCACCAACGTGATCGTCGGCACCCCCGCCTACATGGCCCCCGAACGGTTCGACAGCCGCACCCTGGACGCCCGCTCCGACCTCTACGCCTTCGGCTGCCTGCTGTACGAACTCCTCACCGGCCGACCGCCGTTCCGCGGCACGCTGTTCGAGCTGATCCGCCAGCACGGCGAGTCCCGGCCGGCCGCCCCCGGCACCCTGCGGCCCGGACCGCCGGCCCTGCCCGCCGACCTCGACGCCCTGGTGCTCGACCTGCTCGCGAAGGACCCGGGCCACCGCCCGGCCGACGCCGAGGAGGTCGCCGACCGCCTGCTCCGGATCGCCGGGCCGCTCGGCCGGCCCGGCCACCCCGCGGCCACCGTTCCCGACCCCCGCTCCGCCGCCGAGCGGGCCGAGCAGGACGCCTATGTACTGGCCCGCCGCCGGGAGGCGGACGAACTGCTCGCCCGCGCCCACCAGGAGGTCACCCGGCGTCAGGAGCAGTTCGCCACCGAGGCCGCCCAGCTCCGCCGTGAGGCCGAGCAGGGCATAGCCGACCTCAAGGCGCTCACCGAGTCCGCGGCGCAGCAGATCCTCGCGGACGCCCGGGCCCGCGGCGAACAGCTGGAACGCGACTCCGCCGCCCGGGCCGCCGCCAGCCTCCGGCAGCTCGGCGAGACCGAACAGCGCAACGACCTGCTGAGCCGCCAGGCCGACAAGCTGCGCAGCGACGCCGAACAGCTGCGGCGCAGCGTGGAGAACGCCGGCCGCCAGGCCTCGGGCTTCCTCGCCGACGCGGCCGCCAAGGCCGGCCTCGGACCGGCTCCGGAACCGGGGCAGCAGCCGGACGGGCCGCCCGCGCGGACCCGGCGCGGCCGCCCGGGCATGCGGGAGCTGCTCGGGCGCAGCCGGGCGACCGGGCGGGACCCGCAGGGCTCCGAGGAGGCGCGGCGGCGCCAAGAGTAGGTCAACTCACCGTGTCCCGACCCGAGTTGACAGCGGGGCCAAGCTTGGCCCTTCGCCGTACCACCGCCCGCGCTCCCCCGACCGGGTGAGCCTCGTCGACCGACCGTACGCACACGGACGGCGGCTCGTTCTGCTGTACATGACCCCCGCGCTCTCCACAGCTTCCGCACGGCCCGGGCACGGTGCCACCCCGAGGCCGTCGTGGCGGTGATCGGCCGGGCGACGGCGGCGGTGCTGTCGCTCGCCATCCTGCTGGTCCCGGCGGCCGTCACCCCCGGTGAGCAGCGGGCGCCCCGGGTCGGCACCGGGTGGTGGGAGGTCTCCGCCAACGCCGCCAACGTCCGGCTCGACCACTTCGGCGAGCGGACCGTGATCGGGCTGGCCCGCTCCGGCGACCGGGTCGAGGTGGTGGACACCTGGACCTCGCCGCTCGGCGCCCGCTGGGCGAAGGTCCTGGTCACCCGCACCCGCGTCACCGGGTGGGTGCTCTGGCCCCTGCTGGCGCACCGCGACCCGCCGCCGGAGCCGTAGCCCGGGGCGGCCCCGACCCCAGGCCCCCCGCGAACCCCAGGTCGCCCCGCGCAACCGGACGCCCGCCCACCGGCACCGCGGCCCGATCCGACAGAATCCACGGGACACGCCCTCGCACCACCGCCCCGGAAGGACCGGAATGTTCCGAGCGCAGCACCCGCGCACCCCAGAGCTCAGCCCGTGGGACGACGACGGACCGGTCTCCGGCATCGCCCTACTGCTGCCCGGCGGGTTCATCCGCAGCCACCGCGGCCCGCTCCGGATGGCCGAACTGGGCATGCGGGGCCTCGCCACCGAACTCGCCGACCGCGGCCGACCGCACGGGCTCGCGGTGCACCTGCTGCACTACCGCTACAGCGGTTGGAACGGCGCCGACGCCGACACCGCCGTGGACACCCGCTGGGCGCTCGACGAACTCGCCCGCCACCACCCGGGCGCGCCGGTGGTGCTCATCGGCAACTCGCTCGGCGGCCGGGCGGCGTTCTGGTGCGCGGAACACCCGAGCGTCGTCGGGGTGGCCGGAATCGCCCCGTGGCTGCCCAGCGGCGACCGGGTCGAGCACCTCGCCGGGCGACGGGTGCTGATCGTGCACGGCACGGCCGACCGCAGCGCGGCCGGCGCCGCCCAGTCCCTGGAGTACGCGCTGCGCGCCCGGCAGGTGACACCGGACCTCGCACGCTACGAGGTGCCCGGCGGCAGCCACTACCTGATCCGACGGGGTGCCGACGTCATGGCGCTGACCACGGACTTCACCCTCGCCGCACTGGGCATGGCGGCCGCACCGCCGGCGACGGGGGCGGTCTGCACCCGACTGCCGGCCCGGGCGTAGCCGAGGGGGCCGAACTCCCGCTCCGACCCTGCCGATCGGCAGGGTCGGAGCCCGGACCCGGTGAACGCTTTATGCCGATCGGCAGATGTGCGGCGGGGGTGCCGGCGGCCAGTCTTGGGGTCACCGAGACGGTGGCCACCGGGGCCACCGGAGAAGGGAGCCTCCACCGTGTTCCGCACCACCGCCCCTGCCACCACCACCGTCCGCACCCTCCGCGCCCGTGCCCTTCGCACCGGCACCGCCCGTACCGTCGCGAGGAACACCGACACCGGCGACGCCACCCGGCCCGTCCGGCAACACCCCACAGGATCCGTGCAACTGATCGTTCGTCAGACTCGTGTTCTCCACGAGAGGCCATTCCGACCTCCTTCCGCCCCGCCCTCCTCGGAGACCACATGCCCAGCACCAAGCGCACGGCTCCCGCCCTCGCCCTCGCCGGACTGCTGCTCGCCGCCGGGCCCACCCCGGCCCTGGCCGACGCCGGGGCTCCGCACGACGGCCCGGACCGAGCCGCCCTGAGCGCCGCGATAGCCGCCCGACCAGGGGATCCGACGGCGGGCGTGGTCGCCCGGGTGACGATCGACGGCCACACCTGGCGCGGGACGGCCGACGACCCGGTGAGCGGCCAACCGGTCGCGCCCGACGCCGCCTTCCGGATCGGCAGCATCAACAAGACCTTCGTGGCCACGGTGCTGCTCCAACTCGCCGCCGAGCAGCGGATCAGCCTGGACGGCACCGTCCAGCAGTACCTGCCCGGAGTGCTCCCCGACGGCGTGCTGCCCGACGGCTCGCCCGGCCCGGCCTACCAGCCGATCACGGTCCGCCAACTCCTCGACCACACCAGTGGGCTGCCGCAGGCCGCCGAGGGCCCGGGGCAGGTCCCCAACGACGAAATGATCGCCCGGCGCTTCGACGTCGAGACCTTCGACCAGGTCGTCCAGAAAACCCTGCGCCCCACCACCCGCTCCTGGCCCGAACCCGCTTTCGCACCCGGCACCGAGCAGCAGTACAACAACTTCAACTACCGTCTCGCGGGCCTGCTCATCGAACGCGTGACGGGCCACCCACTCCGACAGGAGGTCACCACCCGCATCCTCGCGCCCCTCCACCTCCGGCACACCGAACTGACCGACGGCGCGCCCGAGATGCCCGAACCGCACCTGAACGGCTACCTCCTCAACGGCCTCCACGTCCCGACGGACGTCTCCGAGCAGGGCGGCAACTCCGAGTCGATGGTGTCCACCCCGGCCGACCTGGACCGCTTCCTGCGCGCCCTGCTCGGCGGTGGACTCCTGCCGCCGCAGCAGATGCACGACCTACTCACCCTGCCCCGCGACGCCTCCGGCCGGCTGCTGCCCTACGACGGTTCCGGCGACTGCCAGTTGGGCCCCGACAAGGGCCGGGCCTGCTACAGCGCCGGGCTGCTGGCCCTCCCGCTGCAGGACGGCACGGTGCTCTGGGGCAAGACCGGCCACGACCTCGGCTACTCCGACGGCATCTTCGCCACCGCGGACCTGCGCAAGCGCCTGGTCTACTCCGTCGGCTTCTCCAATGGCACCCCGGCCCCGGCCCTGCGCCTGGCCGCCGTCACCTTCGGCCCCTTCGCACCCTGACCCCACGCCCGACCTCGACCCCTCCCTCAACCCCGACCATGCTCACCCGGCCCACGGTCCCGCGCCGTCGGCCGGGCGGGCGGCGGCGCCATCCCGAGACCCCCACCCCGAAATCGCATTGGCGGTCCGCCGCCCCTCCTGCCTATCGTCGGCGCATGACCATCCGAACCTTCCGCATCATGGTGCGCGGCGTCTTCGACGGCCTCACCGAGGCGCAGCGCGCCGAACTCCTCGCCGCCGCACCCGAGCACGACGTCCTGCACGCCGCCTTCACCCGTGAGGGCCACCTCAGCTACGACCTCTCCGCCCGCTCCGCCTTCACCTTCCGTTTCCTCGACGAGGGCGAGGCCGAGGAGGACATCCTGGAGGCCACCGAGCGGGCCGAAGCGGCGGCGCGGTCCTGGCTGGCCGACCGCGGCTACGGCCACAAGAACCTCCGCTCCCAGGCCGAGGACCTCTCCCAGGCCCCCCTCGGCAAGCGACAGCGCCGCGCCGCCAACAGCGCCGGCTGACCCGACCCCCTCCCCCCTCCGCCACCTCCTTGACGGCTCCGCCCATGCCTATACTTGAGCAGTCAAGGAGGTGGCAATGACAAGCCCGACCGACCCCACAGCCGCACCGACCCCGGCAACACCCCCCGTCCCCGGCACCGCTCCCGACGGCAGCCCCGGCACCGCGCCCCGCCCCGACCCGCTCGACACCGCCCTGCGCCTGGTCCGTGCCCAGACCGCTCTGGTCAAGCGCTTCGACGCCGGCCTCAGCGGCCTGCACGGCGTGAGCCTGTCCGACTTCACCCTGCTGCTGCACCTCGCCCAGGCCCCCGGCGGCCGGATGCGCCGGGTCGACCTGGCCGAGGCCCTCGGCCTCACCGCCTCCGGCGTCACCCGCGGCCTCGCCCCGCTGGAACGGATCGGCCTGGTCACCCGCGAGGCCGCCGCCCGGGACGCCCGGGTCGCCTACGCCGCCCTCACCCCGACCGGCCGCGAGCGACTCGGCGAGATGCTGCACACCGCCCGGCAGGTCGCCGCCGACCACTTCGCCCCCGACCGCTGGACCAGCGAGGACCTCACCCAGCTGACCACCCTGCTCACCCAGCTCGGCGGCACCGCCCCCGACCACCGCCCCATCCCGAGCCCCTGACCGACCCCCGCCCCACCCCACGCCCTAGGCTGAACCCGAACCACCCACACCATCTGCACCACCCGCACACCCTCGCGAAGGGCAGCACGATGACCCGCACTCCCGACCCGGCGCCCGGCAGCTCCGCCGGCGCGTCGCCCCACCGGGAGCCCGCACCCGCCCTCGCCGACACCCAGCGCGCCCACTGGCAGCAGACCTATCAGGCCCACCCCGGCATATACGGCGAGCAGCCCTCCGCCCCGGCCGAGCACGCCGCCCGGGCCTTCGCCGCCGCCGGCGCCCACCAGGTCCTCGAACTCGGCGCCGGCCACGGCCGCGACGCCCTCCACTGCGCCCGCTCGGGACTCAGCGTGCTGGCCACCGACTTCAGCCCGACCGGCCTGGCACAGCTGCGCGGCGCCGCCGCCGAACACGGCCCGGCCGAGCGGGTCCGCACCGCCGTGCACGACGTCCGCGAGCCGCTGCCCCTTCCCGACGCCTCCGTCGACGCGGTCTTCGCCCACATGCTGCTCTGCATGGCGCTCAGCACCGAGGAGATCGAAGCGCTGGTCGCCGAAGTGCGCCGGGTGCTGCGCCCGGGCGGCAGCTTCGTCTACACCGTCCGCCACACCGGCGACGCCCACTACGGCGCCGGCACCGGCCACGGGGACGACATCTGGGAACACGGCGGCTTCGCCGTCCACTTCTTCCCCCGCGAGCTGGTGGACCGGCTCGCCGAGGGCTGGCACCTCATCGAGGTCCATCCCTTCGAGGAGGGCGAACTGCCCCGCCGCCTCTGGCGCATCACCCAGGAGACCCCCCGATGACCACCCCGGACCAGGCCACCCCCGAACAGACCACCCCGGACGAGACCACCGCCCACGCCGCCGACCCCGACCTCACCATCGACGGCACCGGCCTGCTCTGCGTCCAACTCCTGCTCCGCCTGCGGGCCCGGATCGCCCACCTCCCGGCCGGCGCGGTGGTCCACATCCACACCACCGACCCGGCCGCCCCGCTCGACCTCCCCGCCTGGTGCCACCTGACCGGCCACGCGTACCTCGGCCCGGTCCCCTCCCCGGCCCCGGACCGGGAGGTGTACGCCCTGCGCCTCACCTCGTCCCCGGTCCCGACCCGCCCCGACCGCCCCTGGCACCCCGCCCCCGCATCCCCCTCCACCACGGACTGACCGGAAAAATCCCCGCGCGCCCACCGCCTCCCCCGGTGAAGACTGCCCCCATGCCCCCCGCAGTCCCCACCCCCGACGGCCCGCACGCCAACCGCCTCCTCGGCCACCCGCCCGACGCCCGCCTCCTGCTGCTCAACTGCGACGACCTCGGCCTGGACGAGTCCGTCAACCTCGCCGTCATCGAGGCGATCCAGCAGGGCATCGCCGCCTCCGCCAGCCTGATGACCACGTGTCACGCCACCCCGCACGCGCTCCAACTGCTGCGCCGCCACCCGGAGATCCCCTTCGGCGTCCACCTCACCCTGGTCTGCGAGACCCCGCACCTGCGCTGGGGCCCGCTCGCCGCCCGTGACCGGGTGCCCTCCCTGCTGGACCCCACCGGTGAGCTGTACGCCCCCACCCCCGCAGGCCGCGCCGCACTGGCCGCCCGCGCCCGACTCGACGACGTGGAGCGCGAGTTCCGCGCCCAGATCGACGCGGTCGCAACGAGCGGCCTCAGCCCGACCCACCTGGACTTCCACTGCCTCGCCGACGGCGGTCGCGACGACATTCTCGACCTCGCGCTCGCCCTCGGCGCCGAGTACAGGCTGGCGGTCCGGGTCTGGCTGCCGCCCGCTCTGGCACGGATGCGCGAGCGCGGCCTTCCCGTGGTCGACCACGGCTTCCTGGACAGCTTCAGCGTCCCGACGGCGGACAAGTCCGCCCACTACGCCCGGCTGCTGGCCGACCTCCCGCCGGGCCTGACCGAGTGGGCCGTCCACCCGAGCCTCACCACCGGCCCCGACCCCGGCCACCGCCTCCCGCCGGACCACGGACCGGCCGACCACCGACCGGCCGACGACGCTCCGGCCGACGACGGTTGGCGGGTGCGCCGCACCGACTACGAGTTCCTGGTGTCCGCCGAGGCCCGCCGGCTGATCGCCGAGCACGGCATCACCGTGCTCGACTACCGCCCGCTGCAGGAAGCCTGGCGAGCCGCCCGAGGACGGGTCACGCCGGACCCCGCCCCGGACACCCGGTGTGCCACGATGAGGAGAATTCGTAACGACCGTACCCCACAGGGAGGTTGACCACCATGGATCCGATCCTCGACTGCCACTGGCGCGACCAGGACGGCGGGTGGGCACTGACCGTCGGCCGCAACGGTGCCGAGTGGGAGCTGTTCGCGGCCGGACCGCAGTGGTCCGAGTCGCTGCCCTTCGCCGGCCCCGACGAGGTCCGCCGCCTCGCCCAGGCCCTGCTCGACCTGCCGGCCGAGCCCGAGCCGTACGAGTGCGCGTGGCAGCTCTCCCGGAGGGGCCACACGGCCACCGGCAGGCGGTCCGACCGCCACGCGTCCCTCACGGTCGGGCTCGACCCCGGCGGCGAACACCGCCCGTACCTCGCCTACCGGTCCTTCCCCGACCCGGGCCACGCCCCCGGCCTCGACTTCGAGGCGATCTGCGAGAACCCGCCGGTCGACCACCTCCGCGCCCAGGCGCACGCCTTCCTCACCAACTGCCCCGGCCCGCCGTCCCGCTGGCCGTAGCCGCGGTCCGCAGCCGTAGCCGTAGCCACGGTCCGCGGCCGTTCCCCCGGGAGCAGCGCCTCAGGCGGTGCGCCGCAGCAGCGCCAGGTACATCGCGTCGGTCCCGTGCAGGTGCGGCCACAGCTGCACGTCCGGCCCGTCCCCGAGTGCCGGGACGCCGGGCAGCAGCGGCCGGGCGTCGATCCACTCGACCCGGCCGCCCTCCTCGCGCAGCACGTCGTCGACCACGGCCCGGGTCTCCGCGAGGTGCGGCGAGCAGGTCGCGTAACCGACCACGCCGCCGACCCTGGTGGCCTCGATCGCGGAACGCAGCAGGTCCCGCTGCAGCGGCCCGAAGGCGGCGACGTCGGCCGGCCGGCGGCGCCAGCGCGCCTCCGGGCGGCGCCGCAGCGCGCCCAGGCCGGAGCACGGCACGTCGACCAGGACCCGGTCGAAGCCCGCGGAGCGCCAGGCCGGGCGGGTCCCGTCGGCCGCGATCACCGTGTACGGGCCGGGGTTGCCCTCCAGCGCCCGCGCCACCAGCCGGGCCCGGTGCGGCTGCTTCTCGCTCGCGACGAGCCCGGCACCCCGCTCCGCGGCCAGCGCGCCGAGCAGTGCGGCCTTGCCGCCGGGCCCGGCGCAGCCGTCCAGCCAGAGCCGGTCCGGGCCTTCCAGCGGCGCCGCGGCCAGCGCCAGCGCGACCAGCTGGCTGCCCTCGTCCTGGACGCCGGCCCGGTTCTCCCGGACGGCGGTCAGCGTGCCCGGGTCGCCGCCCTCGGCGAGCCGCAGCGCGAACGGGGACCAGCGGCCGGGCTGGGCCTCGGGCAGCGCGTCGGCCAGCTCGCCGACGGTGACCCGGCCGGGCCGGGCGACCAGGGTGACCTCGGGCCGGTCGTTGTCGGCGCGCAGCAGTTCCTCGATCGCGGTGCGTCCGGCCGCGTCCGGCTGCCAGCGGCCGAGCGAGTCCCAGAGCGCCGAGACCACCCAGCGCGGGTGCGAGTGCACGACCGCCAGGTGGTCCTCGGCGTCCTTGTCGTACGCCGGGGCGACCCGCTCGATCCAGGCGTCCAGGTCGTGGGCGCTGATCCGGCGCAGCACGGCGTTGACGAACTTGGCCTTGCCGTCGCCGAGCACCACCCGGGCCAGCTCGACGGTCGCCGAGACCGCCGCGTGGCTGGGGATGCGGGTGGTGAGCAGCTGGTGGGCGCCGAGCGAGAGGACGTCCAGCACCGGCGGGTCGACCTTGCTCAGCGGCCGGTCGATGCAGGCCGCGATGATCGCGTCGTAGGTGCCCTGGAGGCGCAGCGTGCCGTAGACCAGCTCGGTGGCGAGGGCGGCGTCGCGCCGGTCCATGCCCTTCTGCTCGGCCTCGCGCAGCAGGGACGGCAGGATCAGGTTGGCGTACGCGTCGCGCTCGTCGACGGCGCGCAGGGCGCGGAACGCGACGATCCGGGCCGGGTCCTTCTTCGGCCGACGGTGCGGACGGGGGGCGCGCTGGGCGCCGGCGGGGGTGTTCGGGGACGTGCTCACAGATGCCTCAAAGTGCTGCGGTGGTTATTTCGTACGAACAGTAACGCCGATCCGGAGCCTCAGCCTCCGAGACCTCCGAGACCTCCGAGGTCGCCGGGGCCGCCGGGGTCTCCGAGGTCTCCGAACCGCTCCCCCGCCTCCAGCCGCGCCCCACGCGCCCAGTCGGCCGCCCGCATCTCCTTCTTCCCCTGCGGACGCACCTCCCCGAGCTCGATGTCGTGGCTCCCGGTCCCGACCCGCACGCTGTTCTTGCCGACCATCGCGACCTCGCCGGGCGCCAGCTCGGCGGCCTCCGGCAGCAGCTTGACCGGCCCGGTGACCTTCAGCCGCTCGCCCCGGAACTCCGTCCAGGCCCCCGGCGCCGGGGCGCAGCCGCGCACCACCCGGTCGATCCGCAGGGCGGGGTGGCTCCAGTCGATCCGCGCGTCCTCGACGGTGATCTTCGGCGCGAGCGTGATGCCGTCGGCGGGCTGCGGCACGGCCTGCAGCGAGCCGTCCTCGATCCCGTCCATGGTGGCGGCGAGCAACCGGGCGCCGGAGTGCGACAACCGGGTGAGCAGTTCGCCGCTGGTGTCGCTCGGGCGGATCGCCTCGGTGATCACGCCGTAGACCGGGCCGGAGTCCAGGCCCTGCTCGATCAGGAAGGTGGAGGCGCCGGTGACCTCGTCGCCGGCCAGCACCGAGTGCTGGACGGGCGCCGCGCCGCGCCAGGCCGGCAGCAGCGAGAAGTGCAGGTTGACCCAGCCGTGCTTGGGGATCTCCAGGGTGCCGGGCCGCAGCAGCGCGCCGTAGGCGACCACCGGGCAGCAGTCCGGGGCGAGTTCGGTGAGCCGGGCGACGAAGTCGGGGTCGCTGGGCTTCGCCGGCTTGAGGACCTCGATCCCGGCCTCCTCGGCGCGCTGGGCGACGGGGCTGGCGACCAGCTTGCGCCCGCGTCCGGCGGGGGCGTCGGGGCGGGTGACCACCGCGACCACCTCGTGCCGGTCGGAGGCGATCAGCGCGTCCAGGGCGGGAACGGCGACCTCGGGGGTGCCGGCGAAGACGAGACGCATCAAGTGCCTTTCTGCAGACGGGAATTCGATGGAGTGAGAGTTCGATGGAGCGAGCGTCAGCGCGCAGCGCCGAACGTACTGTGCGGCGACACCTTGACCACCGGCGCCGGCCCGGCGCCCCACTCGGCCTCCCGGATCGCCTTCAGCGCGGCCTTGCGCTGCTCCCGGTCGAGCCGGTCGATGAAGATGATGCCGTCCAGGTGGTCGGTCTCGTGCTGGATGCACCGGGCGAGCAGCTGAGTGCCCTCCAGGGTGACCGGATCGCCGTACATGTTGAAGCCCTTGGCCACCACGCCGTACGCCCGCCTGGTGTCGTAGCGCAGCCCGGGCAGCGAGAGGCAGCCCTCCGGGCCCTCCTGCTCGTCCTCGCTCAGCGACAGGTCCGGGTTGATCAGGTGCCCGGTGACGCCGTCCACGTGGTAGGTGAACACCCGCAGCGAGACGCCGAGTTGGGGCGCGGCAAGGCCGGCGCCGGGGGCGTCGAGCATGGTCTCGGTGAGGTCGGCGACCAGGTTGCGCAGTTCCTTGTCGAAGGTGGTCACCGGCTGGGCGGTGGCCCGCAGGACGGGGTCTCCGAAGAGACGGATCGGCTGGATCGCCACGGGGTACGGGCTCCTGTCCGGGTGGGCGCGGGCTACGGGCAACGACTGGTTCCCCGCAAGTCTATGCAACCCGCCCACGCATCCCGCCGGGCCGTCCCGCACGCTCCGCCGGACCGCCACCGCACGCTCCACCGGGCCGCCCCCGGACGCCCGCGTCGGCCGTTGGCATATCCCGACTCTGCCGAGCCGCGTTACCCCGGCCCCCGCTCCCGCGTTGGTCAAGAGAGATTGACCGGGGCCGGGCGCACGGGACACCGCGCCCCGGCCGAGCTGAACCGTACGGAAGGTGGCACGTAGGCCATGGCCGAGCAGATCAACCACGACGCCCGGGCGCGGGCGAGCCTGCACCTGCTGGTGCGGGACATCGAGCGGGTGAGGCGCCAGGTCGACGCGCTGCGGACGCTCACCGCCCAACTGGGCAACGTCTACCGACCGCGCCGTCCGAGCACCTCGGCCGGCTTCGTGGTGTACGGACGCGCGCCCGCGCCGACCGTGCGCCTGGCGCAGGAGCTGCGGGAGAGCGTGGAGACCCTGGTGGCGGCGGCGGTCGAGTTCGACCGGGCGCTCGGGTTCTCCTGGGACTCGGTGGGCTCCGCCCTCGGGGTCACCAAGCAGGCGGTGCACCGCCGTTACGGCATGCGCCGCCCGACCAGCGAACTCCTCGCCGCCAGCAGCGCCGTCCCGGGCCCCGCCCGCCCGGACCGCTCCGAGGACCTGCCCGCCCCGACCGAACGCGGCGGCCTGGCCGCCACCGTCCCCGCGGCCCGCCAGGGCGGCCTGGACCGCTCCAGCCTGGAGCGCAACTCCCTCGACCGCACCCCCCTGGACCGCTCCGGCATCGACCGCACCGGCATCGACCGCCCGGGCATCGACCGCGACCGCACCCCGGTCGAGCGCCCGCAGACCGGCATCCCCCTCCGCGGCTGACCACCCCCGCACGGACCGGGCCATCCCGGGGCGGGGTGGCCCACTCACCCCGCCCCAGTACGGCCCCCCAGCACGGTCACCCAGCACGGCCGGCTCCCAGCACGGCCACCCCGCGACGCCCTACCCGATGTCCGTCGGATCCACCCGCACCCGCACCGGCTCCGCCGTCCGCAGCGCGATCCGCGCGATCTGCGCCGCCTTGAGCGCCGCCGCCAGCGCGGCCCCCTGCCCCGGCGCCACCCGCAGCAGCGCCCGCTCCTGCTCCTCCCCGCGCAGCGCGGGCACCGGCACCGGCCCCAGCACGTCCGCGCCCTCCGGCAGCCGGACCAGGTTCAGCAGATCGGCGACGGCCGCCGGGCTCCCGCTCACCGCGGCCATCCGCGACACCGGCGGGAAGTGCAGCTGCGCCCGTTCGTCCCGTTCCAGCCCGGCGTGCCCGAGCGGGTCCCAGCGCACCAGCGCCTGCACCGGCCGGGCCGAGGGCTCGGCCACCACCACGACCGTCCCGCCCTCCGTCGAGGGCCGGGCGAGCGCGGCCGCCGCCAGCCAGAGCCGCAGCGTCTCCTCCCCGGCCCGCAGGTCGGGCCGGCTCAGCAGCGCCCAGCCGTCCAGCAGCAGCACCGCCCCGTAGCCGGCCCCGCCCTCGACCACCGGCTCCGCCCCGGGCGTGGAGATCACCAGCGAGGGCTCGTCGGGGACGGTGTCCAGCACCGCGTCCCGCCCCGAGGTCCGCACCGGGATCCGCGGGAAGGCCTTGCCCAGTTCCTCCGCCGTGCGCCGGGCGCCGACCACCTGGGCCCGCAGCCGGAAGGAGCCGCACTCGGGGCAGTGCCAGTCGTTCTCGGCCTCCCCGCACCAGCTGCAGGACAGCGCGGCGTCCGCCGAGGGCGCCTCCAGCGGCCCTTCGCAGCGCCGGCAGCGGGCGGGTGTCCGGCAGCGCCCACAGGCCAGCCGGGGCACGTAGCCGCGCCGGGGCACCTGGATGAGCACCGGGTGCCCGGCCGCCAGCGCCTCCCGGGCGGCCTCCCAGGCCACCGAGGGCAGCCGGGCGGCCTGGGCGGCGGCGTCCCGGTGCTGGTCCTGGTCGGTGACGGTGCGCACCCGCGGCGCGACCTGCCGCACCGTCTCCCGGTCGGCGACCAGCGGCCGGGCCCAACCGGTGCTGACCAGCTGGGCGCCCTCCACCGTCACGGCGTGCCCGCCGAGCAGGACGGCGGCGCCCTCCTCGGCGGCGCGCAGCAGCGCCACCTCGCGCACGTGCGGGTGCGGGGCGCGCGGATCGCTGTGGCTGCCGTCGCCGTCGGACCAGACCACGACCAAGCCGAGGTCGCGCACCGGCGCGAACATGGTGGCCCTGGTCCCGATCGCGACGTGCACCGAGCCGCGGCTGACCGCGAGCCAGCGCCGGTAGCGTTCGCGCGGGCCGAGCTCGGCCTCCAGGGCGGAGTGGAGGCCGGGTCCGAGCAGTTCGGTCAGCGCCCGGTCCACCCGGGCCACCGACCGCCGGTCCGGCAGCACGACCAGCGCGCCGCGCCCGCCGGCCAGCGTCGCGGCGACCGCCCGGGCGATCTCGTACGGCCAGCCGGGCCCCGGCAGCGCCGCCCACACCGCGCGCGGCGAACCGCCGCCGGCCAGCGCGGCGAGGAAGTCCGGTCCGGCGGGGTAGCGCTGCCAGCCGCCCGGGGCGGGCGCCGGCGGCCGGGGCAGCGGCGGCGGCGAGGGCTCGGCCTCGGCCTTGGCGTGCCGAGGCGGTACGGCCAGCTGCAGCACGTCGGCCAGGGTGCCGGCGTAGCGGTCGGCGACGGTGCGGCACAGCCGCAGCAGCTGCGGGGTGAGCACCGGTTCGGGTGAGAGCACCTGGGCGAGCGGGGCGAGCGGTCCGGCGAAGTCGCTCTTCTCCAGCCGGGCGACGATGAACCCGTCGTGCAGTTCCCCGCCCTCGCGCTGGCCCCTGACCACCCGCGCGCCGAAGCGCACCCGGACCCGGACGCCCGGCTGGGCCTCCTCGGCCATGGCGGCCGGCACCTCGTAGTCGAAGAGCTTGTCGATGGTGAGCACGCCCTTGTCCACCACCACCCGGGCCACCGGCAGGTGCTCGGCCCGCTTGGCGCCCTTCCAGGTCCGTGGCTTGGCCCGCTTGACCGTCTCCCGGATGAACGCCAGCTGCTCCGGCTCGGCGGCCCCGTTCTCCCCTGTGCTGCTCATCGCTCCCAAGTACTACCAGGTCACACCGACACCGCGCACACAGCGGAGCGGCGCCCGCCCCGAACGGGGGCGGACGCCGCTTCGAAGAACGCCGGGAGGTCAGGCCTGCACGGCGGCCTTGAGCTGCTCGACCCGGTCGGTGCGCTCCCAGGTGAAGTCCGGCAGCTCACGGCCGAAGTGGCCGTACGCGGCGGTCTGCGAGTAGATCGGCCGCAGCAGGTCCAGGTCGCGGATGATCGCGGCCGGGCGCAGGTCGAACACCTCGGAGACGGCCTTCTGGATGTCCAGGACCGGGACGGTCTCGGTGCCGAAGGTCTCCACGAACAGGCCGACCGGCTCGGCCTTGCCGATCGCGTACGCGACCTGGACCTCGGCGCGGCGGGCGAGGCCGGCGGCGACGATGTTCTTCGCCACCCAGCGCATCGCGTACGCGGCCGAGCGGTCCACCTTGGACGGGTCCTTGCCGGAGAAGGCGCCGCCACCGTGGCGGGCCATGCCGCCGTAGGTGTCGATGATGATCTTGCGGCCGGTGAGGCCGGCGTCGCCCATCGGGCCGCCGATCTCGAAGCGGCCGGTCGGGTTGACCAGCAGGCGGTAGCCCTCGGTGGTCAGCTTGATGCCCTGGTCGGCCAGCGCCTTCAGCTCCGGCTCCACGACGAACTCGCGGATGTCCGGGGTGAGCAGCGACTCCAGGTCGATGTCCGAGGCGTGCTGGGTGGAGACGACCACGGTGTCGAGGCGGACGGCCTTGTCGCCGTCGTACTCGATGGTGACCTGGGTCTTGCCGTCGGGGCGCAGGTACGGGATGGTCCCGTTCTTGCGGACCTCGGTGAGGCGGCGGGAGAGGCGGTGCGCCAGGGTGATCGGCAGCGGCATCAGCTCGGGCGTCTCGTCCGACGCGTAGCCGAACATCAGGCCCTGGTCGCCGGCACCCTGCTTGTCCAGGTCGTCAGCGTCGTCCCCCTGGGTGGCACCCTCGACGCGGGCCTCGTACGCGGTGTCGACACCCTGCGCGATGTCGGGCGACTGGGCACCGATGGACACCGACACGCCGCAGGAGGCGCCGTCGAAGCCCTTCTTGGAGCTGTCGTAGCCGATCTCCAGGATCTTGTCCCGGACGAGCTGGGCGATCGGGGCGTACGCCTTGGTCGTCACCTCGCCGGCCACGTGCACCTGGCCGGTGGTGATGAGCGTCTCCACGGCGACCCGGGAGGTCGGGTCCTCACGGAGGAGAGCGTCAAGGATGGTGTCGCTGATCTGGTCAGCGATCTTGTCGGGGTGTCCCTCGGTCACGGACTCCGAGGTGAACAGGCGGCGAGACACAGCGCTCCCTGGGGTTGCAGCGGCTGCTGACTGAAGGCCCCCGGCGAACCGGGGACATCCGGAAAGACTTGATTCCTGGAGTCTAACCGGCTGGTTCCGTCGAACGTCCACCGCTTCCGGAAATCAAGACCGTTCTTGAGCGGGGCTCGATCAGTTCCGACCCGGTTCCAGCCGCTTTGCGACCAGATCCCACACCACGTCCGCGAGCGCCTCCTTGGGCCCCACCGGTACGGGGGTCTCACTGCCGTCCGCGCCCAGCACCACGGCCTCGTTGACGTCCTGCCCGAAAGCCTTGCCGTCGCCCACCTCGTTGACGACCAACAGGTCGCAGCCCTTGCGGGCGAGCTTGGCGCGGCCGTTGGCGAGCACGTCGTCGGTCTCCGCCGCGAAACCCACCACCAGTTGACCCGAACGGGGCCGGTGGGCCGACAGCTCGGCCAGCACGTCGGGGTTGCGGACCAGCGCGACCGGCGCCGGCTCGACCCCCTCGACCTTCTTGATCTTGCCGGTCGCGTACTCGGCGGGCCGGAAGTCGGCCACCGCCGCAGCCATCACCACGGCGTCCGCGTCCGCGGCCGCCTTCAGCGCCGCCTCGCGCAGCTCCAGCGCGGTCGAGACGTGCACCACGTCCACCCCGGCCGGGTCGGGCAGCTCGGCATTGGCCGAGACCAGGGTCACCCGCGCCCCGCGCGCCGCGGCGGTCACCGCCAGCGCGTAGCCCTGCTTGCCGGAGGAGCGGTTGCCGAGGAAGCGCACCGGGTCCAGCGGCTCCCGGGTGCCGCCGGCCGAGACCACCACGTGCCGCCCGGCCAGGTCGGTCGGCACCGACCCGCCGCGGCGCAGCACGGCCCGGCAGGCCTCGAAGATCGCGCCGGGCTCGGGCAGCCGCCCCTTGCCGGTGTCCTTGCCGGTGAGCCGCCCGACGGCCGGCTCCAGCACGATCACACCGCGCCGGCGCAGGGTGGCGACGTTCTCCCGGGTGGCCGGGTGCTCCCACATCTCGGTGTGCATCGCGGGCGCCAGGACGACCGGGCAGCGGGCGGTGAGCAGGGTGTTGGTCAGCAGGTCGTCGGCCAGCCCGTGGGCGGCCTTGGCGATCAGGTCGGCGGTGGCGGGGGCGACCACCACCAGGTCGGCCTGCTGCCCGATCCGCACGTGCGGCACCTCGTGCACGCGCTCCCAGGTCTCGGTGGCGGCCGGACGGCCGGAGAGCGCGGCCCAGGTGGCCTCGCCGACGAAGTGCAGCGCCGCCGCGGTGGGCACCACGGTGACCTGGTGGCCGGACTCGGTGAACCGGCGCAGCAGCTCGCACGCCTTGTAGGCGGCGATCCCGCCGCTGACACCCAGAGCCACGCGGGGAGCGTCCACAGTCAGACACGACCTTTCTTCCGATCCGGAACCCGCCCACCCTACGACCCCTCGGCCACCCCCCACACCGTGGCCCGGCCCACACCCTGGCCCGGCCCGCACCGGATCCCGCACACCGGAAACGCCGGAGGGCCCGGCGACCGCAACAAAAACGCCGGAGGGCCCGGCGGAGTGTTTCCGCCCGGCCCTCCGGGAAAAAGTGCGGGGCTGCCTCAGGCGGCGCCCTCGACCGCCTCGGCGGTCAGCATGCCCGCGTTGATCTCGCGCAGCGCGATCGACAGCGGCTTCTCGTGCACGTGGGTGTCGACCAGCGGGCCGACGTACTCCAGCAGGCCCTCGCCGAGCTGGGAGTAGTACGCGTTGATCTGGCGCGCGCGCTTGGCGGCGTAGATCACGAGGCTGTACTTCGAGTCGGTGGCCTCAAGCAGCTCGTCGATCGGCGGGTTGATGATGCCCTCGGGCGCGGTCATGGAAGAGGACACGCGAAAACCTTCCGAAAGGGTGGAAAAGACTGACAGGTCAGGCTACACCGAGCAAGGCTAGCAGTTCGGCCGCTACCTGCTCGACGGAGGTGTTGACAAGGGTCGAGTCGAACTCGGCCTCGGCCGCGAGCTCGACCTTGGCCGCCTCCAGCCGCCGGTCGATCACCTCCTGCGACTCGGTGCCCCGGCCGGTGAGCCGGCGGACCAGCTCCTCCCAGCTCGGCGGAGCCAGGAAGACCAGCTGGGCCTCCGGCATCGACTCGCGCACCTGGCGGGCACCCTGCAGATCGATCTCCAGCAGGACGGGCTCGCCGCGCTCCAGCTTCTCCAGGACCGCCGCACGCGGGGTCCCGTAGCGGTTCCCGGCGAACTCGGCCCACTCCAGCAGCTCACCGTTGGCGATCAGCTTGTCGAACTCGTCGTTGTCGACGAAGTGGTACTGGACCCCGTTCTTCTCGCCGGGCCTCGGGTGCCGGGTGGTGGCCGACACCGAGAGCCAGACCTCGGGGTACATCTTCCTCATATGAGCGACGACCGTGCTCTTGCCGACCCCCGAGGGGCCGGAGAGCACGGTCAGCCGCGGACGCTCACTCATGCACCGATTATCCCGGATCGCGGACGATCCCGGGACCACGGGGGCACGGTCAGGCGGCGCCACCGCCGAACTCCCGCTCCAGGGAAGCGATCTGGTTCGTTCCGAGACCGCGGACACGGCGGCTCTCGCTGATGCCGAGGCGCTCCATGATCTGCTTGGCACGAACCTTGCCGACGCCCGGAAGGGACTCCAGCAGGGCGGACACCTTCATCTTGCCGATGACGTCGTTGTCGTTCTTGCCGGCCTTGATCACATCGTGCAGGGAGGCACCGGAGTGCTTGAGCCGGTTCTTGACCTCGGCGCGCTCCCGGCGAGCCTCGGCGGCCTTGGCGAGCGCGGCGGTGCGCTGTTCAGGGGTAAGGGGCGGAAGAGCCACGCCGTTCACCTCAGGGTGTGGAAGGAAGGGATTGAGCTATGACTGGTTTGGTACCGGGCACACCGTCCGCAAGGGGAGCCCAATGGGGAACCACAGGGCCCTGACCTGCGGGAGCTACGGGTTTCGCGGCTCGCCGATGACCTATCGCCGGACACTACCCGGATTGCGGCGCCGCGTCAGGAAAAGAACACGAAAAGTCCTGGTCAGCCAGGGCCGACCAGGACTTTCCAGGGCAAAATGACCGTGATTGCGAAACTTTGACGGGCTCGATGTGACGGCGCTCACGTCGACTCCGGCGCCGCCCCGCCGTCCTGCGGACACTGCGCACGGTCACCGGACGGCTACCGGCCGGGCCCGCTCCGCTACTTGACGGCGTCCGCCGGGTCATGTGAGAGGTTCCCCTCCGCTACCCGGCGGACACCCGCGCCGCCCTCCGGCGACGCCCCCGGTTACTTGACGGCGTCCGCGAACTCGCCGACGAAGCGCTCCGCCGCCGCCCGCAGCGCCGGCACCGACGGCCCGTGCTTGAGCACGTCCCGGCTGACGCTCGGCACCACGTTCAGCACCGAGGCGCCGAACACCCGCGGCAGGTCCGCCATGGTCGCGCCCTGGGCGCCGATCCCGGGGGCCAGCAGCGGGCCGTTGATGGCCAGGTCCACGCCGGCGTCGGCCAGCGTCGCGCCGACCACCGCGCCGAAGGAGCCCAGCGGCGCGGCGACCGCGTTCTCCGCCGCCAGCTGCCGCAGCACCGAGGCCGCGACCGGCTCGCCGTCCACCCCGACCGCGCGCTGCACCTCGGCGCCCTCCGGGTTGGAGGTGAGGGCCAGCGCGAACACCCCGCAGCCCTGCTCACGGGCCAGATCCAGGGCCGGGCGCAGCGAGCCGAAGCCCAGGTACGGGCTGACCGTGACGGCGTCCGAGAACAGCGGGCTGCCGGGCGACAGGAAGGCCTCCGCGTAGGCGGCCATGGTGGAGCCGATGTCGCCGCGCTTGGCGTCCATCAGCACCAGCGCGCCGGCCGCCCGGGCCTCCTCGACGCTCCTCTCCAGCACCGCGACGCCCTTGCTGCCGAAGCGCTCGAAGAAGGCGGCCTGCGGCTTGAGCACGGCCACCCGGTCGGCCAGCGCCTCCACCACGGTGCGGCTGAAGGTCTCCAGCCCGGCGAGGTCGTCGCCGAGCCCCCAGGCGGAGAGCAGGGAGGCGTGCGGGTCGATCCCGACGCAGAGCTGGCCGCGGGTGTCGAGGGCCTGGCGCAGCCGGGCGCCGAACGGGGCGAGGGTCATGTCGTCCATTCCGAAGGTCGTACGGGGGTTCAGGAGGCGTTCTTGGGGTCGCGCACGGCGCTCACGTCGCGCACGTCACTCGCGTCGCGCACGGCGCTGCCGACGGCCGCCGCCAGGTCGCGGAAGCCCGCGGCGCGGATCCGGGCGGACAGGCCCTTGTGGACCCGGCGGCACCAGAACGGCCCCTCGTAGATGAAGGCGCTGTAGCCCTGCACCAGGTCGGCGCCGTGGATGATCCGCTGCCAGGCGTCCTCGGCGGTCTCCACGCCGCCGACCGAGACCAGGGTCAGCCGGCCGCCGGTGCGGGCGCGCAGCCGCTGCAGCACCTCCAGGGCGCGGGCCTTCAGCGGGGCGCCGGACAGGCCGCCCATGCCGATCTCCTCGACCCGCTTCGGGTCGGCCCGCAGGCCCTCCCGGCCGATCGTGGTGTTGGTGGCGATGATGCCGTCCAGGCCGAGCTCCAGGGCGAGGTCGGCGACCGCGTCGACGTCCTCGTCGGCCAGGTCGGGGGCGATCTTGACCAGCAGCGGCACGTGGTGCGCGGTGGTGCGGTCGGCGGCCTCGCGCACCGCGGCGAGCAGCGGGCGCAGGTGGTCGACGGCCTGGAGGTTGCGCAGCCCGGGGGTGTTCGGCGAGCTGACGTTGACCACCAGGTAGTCGGCGTACTTGGCCAGCCGCTCGGTCGACTTGACGTAGTCGGCGACCGCGTCGGCCTCCTCGACCACCTTGGTCTTGCCGATGTTGACGCCGATCACCGGGGTGGAGCTGGTGTGCGGGCGGGCGGCCAGCCGGGCGGCGACCCGGGCCGAGCCCTGGTTGTTGAAGCCCATCCGGTTGATCAGCGCGCGGTCCTCGACCAGCCGGAACAGCCGGGGCGCCGGGTTGCCGGGCTGGGGCTCGCCGGTGATGGTGCCGATCTCGACGTAGTCGAAGCCGAGCATCGCCAGGCCGTCGATGCCGACGCCGTTCTTGTCGAAGCCGGCCGCGAGCCCGAACGGGCCGGGCAGGTCCAGGCCGAGGGCCCGGGTGCGCAGCGCCCGGTCGCGCGGTGCGAGCACCAGCCGCACCAGGGTGCGCAGGCCGGGCACGGAGGAGGCGAGCCGGATCCAGAAGAAGGCGAGGTGGTGGGCCTTCTCCGGGTCCATCTTCTTGAACACGAGGTCGAACAGGAACTTGTACAAGGGGGGTCAACTCCCGGATCGATGACCGTACTTGGTCATGGAAGTGGGGGGCACCCGACTGGCTCCGGTGCCCCCCACTGCGGTGGTGCTACTTGCGGCCGGCGTTGATCAGCGCGGCGTGCTCCTGGAGCGACATCACTCCGACCTCGTCACGCAGCAGCGCGTCCATGCCCTGGACCGCGGCCCCCATCGCCTGGACGGTGGTGAGGCACGGCACCCCGCGGGAGACCGCGGCGGTGCGGATCTCGTAGCCGTCGAGGCGCCCGCCGGTGCCGTACGGCGTGTTGATGATCAGGTCGACCTCGCCGTCGTGGATCAGCTGGACGATGGTCCGCTCGCCGTTCGGGCCCTCGCCCTCGCTGTGCTTGCGCACCAGCGTGGACGGGATGCCGCCGCGGTGCAGCACCTCGGCGGTGCCGGCGGTGGCGAGCACCTCGAAGCCGAGGCCGACCAGCGCCCGGGCCGGGAAGACCAGGTTGCGCTTGTCCCGGTTGGCGACCGAGACGAAGACCTTGCCCTTGGTCGGCAGCGCGCCGTACGCACCGGACTGGGCCTTGGCGTACGCGGTGCCGAAGACCCGGTCGATGCCCATGACCTCGCCGGTGGAGCGCATCTCGGGGCCGAGCACGGTGTCCACGCCGCGGCCGTGGATGTCGCGGAAGCGGCTCCACGGCATCACGGCCTCCTTGACCGCGATCGGCGCGTCGGCGGGCAGCGTGCCGCCGTCGCCCTCGGCCGGCAGCAGGCCCTCGGCGCGCAGCTCGGCGATGGTGGCGCCGAGCGAGATCCGGGCGGCGGCCTTGGCCAGCGGCACCGCGGTCGCCTTGGAGGTGAACGGGACGGTGCGGGAGGCGCGCGGGTTGGCCTCCAGCACGTAGAGGATGTCCCCGGCCAGCGCGAACTGGATGTTGATCAGGCCGCGGACGCCGACACCGCGCGCGATGGCCTCGGTGGAGGTGCGCAGGCGCTTGATGTCGTAGCCGCCGAGGGTGATCGGGGGCAGCGCGCAGGCGGAGTCGCCGGAGTGGATGCCGGCCTCCTCGATGTGCTCCATGACGCCGCCGAGGTAGAGCTCGGTGCCGTCGTAGAGCGCGTCGACGTCGATCTCCACCGCGTCGTCCAGGAAGCGGTCGATCAGCACCGGGTGCTCGGAGATCAGACCGGCGTGCCGCTCCAGGTAGGAGGCGAGCGAGGCCTCGTCGTAGACGATCTCCATGCCGCGGCCGCCGAGCACGTAGGACGGGCGGGCCAGCACGGGGTAGCCGATCTCGTCGGCGATCGCCTTGGCCTCCGCGAAGGAGAAGGCGGTGCCGTGCTTGGGCGCGGGCAGTCCGGCGTCGCGCAGCACCCGGCCGAAGGCGCCGCGTTCCTCGGCGAGGTCGATCGCCTCGGGCTGGGTGCCGACGATCGGCACGCCGTTGTCCTTGAGCGCCTGGGCCAGGCCCAGCGGGGTCTGGCCGCCGAGCTGGACGATCACACCGGCCAGCGGGCCGGCCTGCTGCTCGGCGTGGACGATCTCCAGCACGTCCTCCAGGGTGAGCGGCTCGAAGTAGAGCCGGTCGGAGGTGTCGTAGTCGGTGGAGACGGTCTCCGGGTTGCAGTTGACCATCACGGTCTCGTACCCGGCCTCGGCGAGCGCGAAGGAGGCGTGCACGCAGGAGTAGTCGAACTCGATGCCCTGGCCGATCCGGTTCGGGCCCGAGCCGAGGATGATCACGGCCGGCTTGGTGCGCGGGGCGACCTCGCTCTCCTCGTCGTACGAGGAGTAGAAGTACGGGGTCTTGGCGGCGAACTCGGCGGCGCAGGTGTCGACGGTCTTGTACACCGGGCGGATGCCGAGCGCGTGCCGCACCTCGCGGACCACGTCCGGCTTCAGGCCGCGGATCTCGCCGATCTGCTGGTCGGAGAAGCCGTGCCGCTTGGCGTGGCGCAGCAGCTCGGGGGTGAGCTCGGCGGCCTCGGCCAGCTCGCCGGCGATCTCGTCCAGCAGGAAGAGCTGGTCGACGAACCACGGGTCGATCTTGGTGGCCTCGAACACCTCCTCCGGGGTGGCACCGGCCCGGACGGCGTCCATCACGGTGTTGATCCGGCCGTCGGTCGGCACGACCGCCTTGGTCAGCAGCTCCGCCTTGTCGCCGAGGGGGCCGGTCCAGCTGAACTGGGAGCCCTTCTTCTCCAGCGAGCGCAGCGCCTTCTGCAGCGCCTCGGGGAAGTTGCGGCCCATGGCCATGGCCTCGCCGACCGACTTCATGGTGGTGGTGAGGGTGGCGTCGGCGCTCGGGAACTTCTCGAACGCGAACCGCGGCACCTTGACCACGACGTAGTCGAGGGTCGGCTCGAAGGAGGCCGGGGTCTGCTCGGTGATGTCGTTGGGGATCTCGTCCAGGGTGTAGCCGACGGCCAGCTTGGCGGCGATCTTGGCGATCGGGAAGCCGGTGGCCTTGGAGGCGAGGGCCGAGGAGCGGGAGACGCGCGGGTTCATCTCGATCACGATGACCCGGCCGTCGTCGGGGTTGACGGCGAACTGGATGTTGCAGCCGCCGGTGTCGACGCCGACCTCGCGGATCACGGCGATGCCGATGTCGCGCAGGATCTGGTACTCGCGGTCGGTGAGGGTCATCGCCGGGGCGACGGTGATCGAGTCACCGGTGTGCACGCCCATCGGGTCGAAGTTCTCGATGGAGCAGACGACCACGACGTTGTCGTTCTTGTCGCGCATCAGCTCCAGCTCGTACTCCTTCCAGCCGAGGATGGACTCCTCCAGGAGCACCTCGGTGGTCGGCGAGAGGGCCAGGCCCTGGCCGGCGATCCGGCGCAGGTCCTCCTCGTTGTGGGCGAAGCCGGAGCCGGCGCCGCCCATGGTGAAGGAGGGGCGCACCACGACCGGGTAGCCGCCGAGCGTGTCGACGCCGGCCAGCACGTCGTCCATGGAGTGGCAGATGACCGAGCGGGCGGACTCGCCGTAGCCGATCTTGGCCTTGACGGCCTCGACGACGCCCTTGAAGAGCTCGCGGTCCTCGCCCTTGTTGATCGCCACCACGTCGGCGCCGATCAGCTCGACGCCGTACTTCTCCAGCGTGCCCGCCGCGTGCAGCGAGATCGCGGTGTTCAGCGCGGTCTGGCCGCCCAGGGTCGGCAGCAGCGCGTCGGGGCGCTCCTTGGCGATGATCTTCTCGACGAACTCCGGGGTGATCGGCTCGACGTAGGTGGCGTCGGCGATCTCCGGGTCGGTCATGATCGTGGCCGGGTTGGAGTTGACCAGCACGACCCGCAGGCCCTCGGCCTTGAGGACGCGGCAGGCCTGGGTGCCCGAGTAGTCGAACTCGGCGGCCTGGCCGATGACGATCGGGCCGGAGCCGATCACCAGGACGGACTTGATGTCAGTGCGCTTAGGCACGCTGGCCCTCCATGAGCTTCACGAAGCGGTCGAACAGGTAGGCGGCGTCGTGCGGGCCGGCGGCCGCTTCGGGGTGGTACTGCACGCTGAAGGCGGGGACGTCGAGCGCCTGCAGGCCCTCGACCACGTCGTCGTTGAGGCAGACGTGGGAGACCTGGACCCGCCCGTAGGGGGTGTCGCTCACCTTGTCCAGCGGCGCGTTCACGGCGAAGCCGTGGTTGTGGGCGGTCACCTCGACCTTGCCGGTGGTGCGGTCCTGCACCGGCTGGTTGATGCCGCGGTGGCCGTACTTGAGCTTGTAGGTGCCGAAGCCCAGCGCGCGGCCGAGGATCTGGTTGCCGAAGCAGATCCCGAAGAACGGGGTCTTCCGCTCCAGCACGCCCTGCGCGACGGCGACCTGGTGGTCGGCGGTGGCCGGGTCGCCCGGGCCGTTGGAGAAGAACACGCCGTCCGGGTTGACGGCGTAGACGTCCTCCAGGGTGGAGTCGGCCGGCAGCACGTGCACCTCGATGCCGCGCTCGGCCATCCGCTGCGGGGTCATCGCCTTGATGCCGAGGTCCAGCGCGGCGACGGTGAACTTCTTCTCACCGATCGCGGGGACGACGTACGCCTCGGTGGTGGCCACCTCGGCGCACAGGTCGGCGCCCTTCATCTCGGGCGACTGCTGCACCCGGGCGAGCAGCGCGGCCGGGTCGGCCAGCGCCTCGCCGGAGAAGATGCCGCAGCGCATCGCGCCGCGCTCGCGCAGGTGGCGGGTCAGCGCGCGGGTGTCGATGCCGCTGATGCCGACGACGCCCTGGCGGTCGAGCTCCTCGTCCAGCGAGCGGCGGGAGCGCCAGTTGGACGCCACCCGGGCGGGGTCGCGCACGACGTAGCCGGCGACCCAGATCTGCTTGGACTCGTCGTCCTCGTCGTTCCAGCCGGTGTTGCCGATCTGCGGGGCGGTCATCACGACCACCTGGCGGTGGTACGACGGGTCGGTCAGGGTCTCCTGGTAGCCGGACATGCCGGTGTTGAAGACCGCCTCGCCGAAGGTCTCGCCGGTCGCGCCGTAGGCCTGGCCGCGGAAGGTCCGGCCGTCCTCCAGGACGAGCACGGCGGGGACGCGTTCCCGCCGTTGGCGCTGCGTGGTGGGGGCAGGTGCGGTCATTGCGCGGCCTCTTCCGTCTTCTTCGTCTTCGTAGTACGTGTGGCGAGCTCGTTGATCGCCTCGACCCAGGCGGCGTGCTCGTCGGGGTGGTCGGCCCGGAAGCCGGAGTCCAGCTCGGCGCCCTCGTGGGCCCAGCCGACCACCAGCAGTCCGGAGGGGACGACCTTGCCGGCGATCCCGGAGTCGGTCCGGGCACCGGTCAGGTGCTCGGCCGGGATCCAGAAGTCCACGTCGCCGGGGCGCTGCACCAGCAGGCCGTCCTCGCCGAGGGTGAGGTCGGCCCGGCTGCGGGTGCCCAGGCCGTGCGCGACGACCCGGTCGAGCCAGTTCCCGGCGGTGGTGGTGCCGTGGTACCGGCCGCTGGTCTCCAGGATGGTCCGGCCGGCGCGGGCCGGCACGGCGGGCAGCGGCGGGATCCCGGACTGCAGGGTGCGCCGCCAGTTCCAGCCCTGGCGCATCAGCCAGTAGATCAGGCCGATGACGATCAGCAGGCCGATCGACCAGCCGATGTAGCCCGGCCAGTCCGTGACCCTCGCCTGCTCCTTGGCGAGCGTGGCGTGGTCCATCACTCCTGGCCGCCCTGCTCGGCCAGCTCTCCGGCCAGTACCGTGGCGCGACCGCGCAGGAAGGTGGCGTGCACCCGTCCGGGCAGGTCCATGCCCTTGTAGGGCGTGTTGCGGCTGCGGGTGGCGAAGCTCTCGGGGTTCACGGCACCACGGTACGCGGGATCGAAGAGCACCAGGTTGGCGGGCTCACCAGCCGAGACCGGCCGGCCGTGCCCGGTGAGACGGCCGATCCGGGCCGGGCGGCGCGACATCCGGTCCGCGACGCCCTCCCAGTTCAGCAGGCCGGTGTCGACCATGGTCTGCTGCACGACCGACAGCGCGGTCTCCAGGCCGACCATGCCCATCGCGGCGACGGCCCACTCGCAGTCCTTGTCCTCGGCCGGGTGCGGCGCGTGGTCGGTGGCGACGGCGTCGATGGTGCCGTCGGCGAGCGCCTTGCGCAGCGCCTGGACGTCCTCGGCGGTGCGCAGCGGCGGGTTCACCTTGTACACCGGGTCGTAGGAGCGGACCAGCTCGTCGGTGAGCAGCAGGTGGTGCGGGGTGACCTCGGCGGTGACGTCCCAGCCCTTGGACTTGGCCCAGCGGACGATCTCCACCGAGCCGGCCGTGGAGAGGTGGCAGACGTGCAGCCGGGAGCCGACGTGCGCGGCGAGCAGCACGTCGCGGGCGATGATCGACTCCTCGGCGACGGCCGGCCAGCCGCCCAGCCCGAGCTCGCCGGAGACCTGGCCCTCGTTCATCTGGGCGCCCTCGGTCAGCCGCGGCTCCTGGGCGTGCTGGGCCACGACGCCGTCGAAGGCCTTGACGTACTCCAGGGCGCGGCGCATCAGCACCGCGTCGTCCACGCATTTGCCGTCGTCGGAGAAGACCCGGACGCCGGCCGCGGACTCGTGCATCGCGCCGAGCTCGGCGAGCTTCTTGCCCTCCAGGCCGACGGTGACGGCGCCGACCGGCTGCACGTCGCAGTAGCCGGCCTCCTGGCCGAGCCGCCAGACCTGCTCGACCACACCGGCGGTGTCGGCCACCGGGGTGGTGTTGGCCATCGCGTGCACGGCGGTGAAGCCGCCCATCGCGGCGGCCTGGGTGCCGGTGAGGACGGTCTCGGCGTCCTCGCGGCCGGGCTCGCGCAGGTGGGTGTGCAGGTCGACCAGGCCGGGCAGCACGATCATGCCGGTGGCGTCGATCTCGATGTCGGCCTCGACGGCCAGGCCGGTGCCGATCTCCTTGATCACGCCGTCGGCGAGGTGGAGGTCCTGCGGGGCGCCGCCCAGGATCTTGGCGTTGCGGATCAGGTAGCTGGTCACTGGGAGGTCTCCACGGAGTCGGTGCGGGGGGCGTCGGCCAGGGTGGCGCCGCCGAGCAGCAGGTAAAGGACGGCCATCCGGATCGAGACGCCGTTGGCGACCTGCTCGACCACGGTGCAGCGCGGCGAGTCGGCGACCTCGGCGGTGATCTCCATGCCGCGGACCATCGGGCCGGGGTGCATCACGATGGCGTGCTCGGGCAGCTGGGCCATCCGGAGGCCGTTCATGCCGTAGCGGCGGCTGTACTCGCGCTCGGTCGGGAAGAACGCGGCGTTCATCCGCTCGCGCTGCACCCGCAGCATCATCAGCGCGTCGGTCTTGGGCAGCACGGCGTCCAGGCTGTAGCTGACCTCGCAGGGCCAGTTCTCGATCCCGATCGGGACCAGGGTCGGCGGGGCGACGAAGGTCACCTGGGCACCGAGCGTGGTCAGCAGGTGCACGTTGGAGCGGGCGACCCGGCTGTGCAGGATGTCGCCGACGATGGTGACCCGGCGGCCCGCCAGGTCGTTCCCGAGGCCGGCGTTGAGGTGGCGGCGCATGGTGAAGGCGTCGAGCAGCGCCTGGGTGGGGTGCTCGTGGGTGCCGTCACCGGCGTTGATCACGCTGCCGTGCAGCCAGTCGGACTGGGCCAGCCGGGCCGGCGCGCCCGAGGCGTGGTGGCGGATGACGACCGCGTCGGCCCCCATCGCCTGGAGGGTCAGCGCGGTGTCCTTGAGGCTCTCGCCCTTGGAGACGGACGAGCCCTTGGCGGAGAAGTTGATGACGTCCGCGGACAGTCGCTTCTCGGCGGCCTCGAAGGAGGTCTTGGTCCGGGTGGAGTCCTCGAAGAAGAGGTTGACGACGGTGCGGCCGCGCAGCGTGGGCAGTTTCTTGACGGCCCGGCCGGAGAGCTGGGCCAGCTCCTCGGCGGTGTCCAGGATCAGCAGCGCGTCGTCGCGGCTGAGATCGGCGGCGGAGACGAGGTGGCGCTTCACGCGGGCTACTCCGGGAGGTGCGGTTCGGTGGGCTGGGGGGCCAGGGCCTGCGAGCTGCGGGCGGTGTAGTCGCGGTCGCCGACCAGGACGGCGTCCACGCCGTCGGTGTCGGCCAGGCGGACCTGCACGGCCTCGCGCAGCGAGGTGGGGAGGTTCTTGCCCACGTAGTCGGCCCGGATCGGCAGCTCACGGTGGCCGCGGTCGACCAGGACGGCGAGCTGCACGGCGCGCGGGCGGCCGATGTCGCTCAGCGCGTCGAGCGCGGCCCGGATGGTGCGACCGGAGAACAGCACGTCGTCGACCAGGATGACCAGCTTGCCGTCGATCCCGCCGGGCGGGATCTCGGTGTGCTCCAGCGCCCGGGCGGGCTTCAGCCGCAGGTCGTCCCGGTACATGGTGATGTCCAGGGTGCCCAGCGGGATCTCGCGCCCGGTGATCTGGGCCAGCCGGCCGTGCAGGCGGCGGGCGAGGTGGACGCCCCTGGTGTGGATGCCGAGCAGCACGACGTCCTCCGCGCCCTTGGCGCGCTCGACGATCTCGTGCGCTATCCGGGTGACGACCCGGGCGATGTCCGTGCCGTCCAGCACCTGGTGCGGTGCGCGCGGCGTCGGTTCGTGGTGTGTGGTCATGCCGAAGCGGACCTCCTTCCCCGCCTCACTGGACGGGCCTTAAAGGATGTCTGGGAATCAGCCCCCGCCGACCGGGCGTGGGCTTCGGGTCATCCTATCAGCGCGCCGGACGGCAAACGGACCTCCATCATTCCGCTTCACCGGGTTCACGCACCGGACGCGCCGAGGATGCGGGCTATTCGCACGACTGCCCCATTCGGCTTGACGCAACTACCTTACTCTACGTAACCTCACAGTGAGTTACGAGACAGGCGTCGAACCCACCGGTAACGGCGTCGGCAGTCGCCCGTGACCCACCACTGAACGCGAAGCAATCTCGTCCGGGGAGATCAATGTCCAGCGACTACGCGAAGCAGCTCGGAGGCAAGCTCCGAGCGATCCGCACTCAGCAGGGGCTCTCCCTGCACGGTGTCGAGGAGAAGTCCCAGGGGCGCTGGAAGGCAGTCGTCGTCGGCTCGTACGAGCGCGGCGACCGTGCGGTCACCGTGCAGCGGCTGGCCGAGCTCGCCGAGTTCTACGGCGTGCCGGTGCAGGAACTGCTGCCCGGCGGCACCCCCGGCGGCGCGGCCGAGCCGCCGCCCCGCCTGGTCCTCGACCTGGAAAGACTGACCCAGGTCCCGTCCGAGAAGGCCGGACCGCTGCAGCGCTACGCGGCGACCATCCAGAGCCAGCGCGGCGACTACAACGGCAAGGTGCTGTCGATCCGCCAGGACGACCTGCGCACGCTGGCCGTCATCTACGACCAGTCGCCGTCGATCCTCACCGAGCAGCTGATCTCGTGGGGCGTGCTCAACCCCGACGCCCGCCGCGCGGTGCGCGAGGAGGACGCGGGCTGACGCTCGCCGCCAGCGATCGGTAGGCCTACCTGCGCCGAGCAATACCGGCCAGCAATACCAAGCAGAAACGTCACGGCGCGACCCCGGGGTTCCAGGGCCGCGCCGCGGCGCTTCCGGGGCGGTCCGCTCAGCAGACCGTCCCGAGGCTGTAGCCCGGCTGGGCCGAGACGCCGTCCAGTCGCACCGGGCGGGCGGCCGGCGCCCAGTCCGGCCCGCCGCTCGACCAGGCCCAGGCGGCCGGCCGGAAGTGCTCGTCGGCCGCCGCCGAGCCGTGCGAGCCCTGCGAACCGTGCAGCACCGCGACCGCGGGCAGCTCCAGCGCCAGCCCCGCGCAGAGCACCGCGCAGACCAGCTCCAGGTCCTCGTCGTTGATCCGCACCACGCCGTCCTCCCACTGGAGCACCCGGGCCGCCGCGGTCAGCTTCCCGCCCGGCGCGTCGACCTGCAGCCGCAGCTCGTACACCCCGGCGCCCGCGCCGACCAGCATCCGGCGGAACACCTCGCTCCCCCGCTGGTAGGCGGCGCGCACCCAGCGGGCGTGCTCCTCGTCCGTCTCCTCCGGCGCCGCGCCGCCGTCCGCTCCGCCGCCGTCCGGCCCGCCACCGTACAGTCCGCCGCCGTAGAGGCCGCCGTCGAGCAGCAGGTCGGCGTGGCAGAGCGTCAACCCGTTCTCCCGGGCCCGGACCAGCCGGGGCAGGAAGTCCCCGGCCAGCTCCTCGCCCTGGTAGGCCAGCAGCTGGGTCTGCAGCGGCGGGTTGACCAGGTAGCGGTCGCGGGCGGCCGGCTCGGCCGGGTCCAGGCCGTGCAGCAGGCAGAACTCCTCGAAGTCCTGCGGGTGGAACATCCGGGCCCGGACGGTCTCGAACCGCTCCAGCGCGTCGGCCAGCAGCTCGGCGGTGTCGGCCAGGTAGTGCTCGTAGTCGGGGGCGTCGCAGACCCCGTGGGCGCGGGCCCGCGCGAAGTCCGCGGCGCCGGTGAGCACCCCGATGACGAAGGCCTGCTCGGCCCCCTCCGCCCGCCGCTGCCGGTGGGGTGCCCGCAGCGCGGGGCGCAGACCGCCCGCGGTGCAGTCGGAGTTGCGGCGGGCACGGCCCTTGCGGCTGGTCATCGGAGGCTCCTGGCGTCGGCGGGCGGCCGTCGAGCGGTGACGGTCAGCGGCGGAGCTCGCCGCTGACCGTGTTACTCCCCAGTTCCGCGCGCCACACACGTACGGCGTGTCACAGGAATGTAACCACCGGTAATAGTCGCCTCAGTCGGCCCGCGGCACCCGGGCGAGCTGCCGGGACTGGGCGACCAGACGGCCGGCCTCGTCCCAGATCTCGGCGTCCTCCTCGAAGTAGCCGCCGGCCAGGTTGCGGGTCGCGTGGACGACCCGAAGCCAGCCCGGGGCCGGCTTGGCGCGCAGGTGGACGGTCAGCTCGACGGTCGGGGCCCAGCCGGGCATGCCGAGGTCGAAGGTGACCGGCGGCAGCGCGTCGGCGACCAGCAGGAGCAGCAGCGGGTCGGGCTCGCGGCCGTCCCGCAGCCGGAACCAGCCCTGGATCCGGCCCTGGCCGGAGGGCTGCCCGAGCGCCCAGCCGACGGTGGCCGGGTCGAGCCGCAGGTCGAAGCGCTCCAGCAGGGCGGCCTGCTCGATCAGCTGCTTGGGCGCGTGCTCGACGCCGATGCACTGGTCCGGCGGGGGCAGCTGCGGCGGGGTGGCGCTGGTGCGCACCTCGCCGTCGGCGGCGGCCAGGTCGCCGTGGCTGGCCACCACGCGCAGCCGTTCGACGCCGTCCTGGCTGAGCGAGGCGGTGCCGGTGGACA
Source organism: Kitasatospora sp. NPDC096077 (assembly GCF_040303245.1). NCBI lineage: Bacteria > Bacillati > Actinomycetota > Actinomycetes > Kitasatosporales > Streptomycetaceae > Kitasatospora > Kitasatospora sp. NPDC096077. Next base: position 40,026 of record NZ_JBEOSV010000010.1, read on the forward strand.
GGCCGCGGCCGGCGCGCAGCACCTCGGTGCGGACGGTGGCCGGGCCGGGGGTGGAGGCGGACAGGTAGTAACCGCTGATCGACACCGGGTCCGGGTGCTGCTCGTGCTCCAGCGACAGCGCGTGCCCGGCCACGGCGAGCAGCAGCCCGCCGTTGACGCCGCCGCCGATCTGCCAGCCGGCGCCGAGCTCGGCGTCGTAGCGGCCGGCCTCGTCGGGGTGTCTGGTCAGGGCGATGCCCTGGTCGAACTCGCTGCGGGTCGCGGTGGTCATGGGGATGGCCTGCCCTTCACGTCACAAAGGAAGTTACTGACGAGTAGGCCCCCACCCTACGCCTGCCGGACGAAACGCGGAACGGCCGTCGGATCCGGAAGAGATCGGATCCGACGGCCGTTCGCGGGGCACGACCGTTACCGGCGGATGCTCGGCTTCAGCTCCAGGAAGCGGGCGAGCATGCCGTTGACGAAGGCCGGGGAGTCGTCCGTGGAGAACTCCTTGGCGATCTCGACGGCCTCGTCCAGGACGACCGCGTCCGGGACGCCGTCCTCCCAGATCAGCTCGTACGCACCGAGCCGCAGGACGTTGCGGTCCACGATCGGCATCCGGTCGAGGGTCCAACCCACCGCGTACTGCTCGATCAGGTCGTCGATGCGACGGGCGTGCTGGACGTACCCCTCGATCAGCTCCATGGTGTACTCACCGACCTGCGGGGTGCCCTCGTCGGGCTTCGGCTCGCGAGCGCGGGCCACCCAGTCGGCGAGGACCTGCTGCGGGTCGACCCCGCGGTGGTCGGCCTCGAAGAGGATCTGGAAGGCCCTGGTACGGGCCTTGCTACGTGCGGCCGACACGGACTTACTTCACCCGGCCGAGGTAGCTGCCGTCGCGGGTGTCGACCTTGACCTTCTCGCCAGTGACGACGAAGAGCGGGACCTGGATCTCGGCACCGGTCTCCAGGGTGGCCGGCTTGGTGCCACCGGTGGAGCGGTCGCCCTGGACGCCCGGCTCGGTGTGCGAGATCAGCAGCTCGACCGAGGTCGGGAGCTCGATGTAGAGGACGGCGCCCTCGTTGGTGGCGACCAGGGCCTCGAAGCCCTCCAGCAGGTAGTTGGCGGCGTCACCGACCACGGCCGGCTCGATGGTGAGCTGGTCGTAGGTGTCCATGTCCATGAACACGAAGTTCTCGCCGTCCTTGTACGAGAACTGCATGCCGCGCTTGTCGACGTTGGCGGTCTCGACCTTGGTGCCGGCGTTGAAGGTCTTGTCGACGACCTTGCCCGTCAGGACCTCCTTGAGCTTCGTACGCACGAAGGCCGGGCCCTTGCCGGGCTTGACGTGCTGGAACTCGACGACGGACCAGAGCTTGCCGCCCTCCAGCTTGAGGACCATGCCGTTCTTGAGATCGTTCGTGGAAGCCACGGGCGCACTTACTCCTGGATATAGCTGTCAAGGAACCAAGGGTTCGCGTCCTGCCGCCGACGGCCCCGGGGGCCGGCGTCAGAGGGCGAGGAGCTCCTTGGTGGTGATGGTGAGCAGCTCGGGCCCGCCCTCCTCGAGGGGGCGTACGACGAGCGTGTCCTCGATCCGGACCCCGCCCTTGCCCGGGAGGTGGACTCCCGGACCGACGGTGACCGGCACGCGGCTGTCCAGTTTACCCATGTCCGACGGACCGAGGCGCGGCGCCTCCCTGATCTCCAACCCGATGCCGTGGCCCACCGGGTGCGGAGAGGTCTCGGTGTGGCCGGCCGCCTCCAGGACCTGCCGGGCGGCCCGGTCGGGTACGCACTGCTCCACCCCTGGTCCGAGCGCCTCCCGGCCGGCCCGCTGGGCGCGGAAGACCAGCCGGTGCAGCTCGACCTGCCAGGGCGCGGGAGCGGCGCCGATCACGAAGGTCCGGGCGGTCGAGACCCGGTAGCCGCGGTACTGGGCGCCCATCACCACGGTGAGGAAGTCGCCCTCCTCCACCCGGCGGTCGGTCGGCTGGTGGGCGGGCTGGCCGGAGTGGCTGCCGGTGCCGACCGAGACCGGGAAGGCGGCCCGGTCCGCGCCGTGGTCGATCATCCGGCGCTCCAGCTCCATCGCCAGGTGCCGCTCGGTGCGGCCGACCAGGATCGACTCCAGCAGCTCGCCGAGCGCCTGGTCGGCGATCTCGGCGGCGATCCGCAGATCGGCGATCTCGTGCTCGTCCTTGACCACCCGCAGCCGCTCCACCGCCTGGCCGAGGTCCGCCAGCCGGGCCCCCTCCGCCAGGCCCGCCACCGCCCGGTGCCGGGTGACGGTCAGGTCGTGCTCCTCCACCGCCAGGCCCCTCACCCCCAGCCGCCCGGCCGCGGCCGCGGCCGCCAGCGCGGTGTCCGCCCCGGCCGACACCGGCACCTGGGTGACGTCCGCGGCGATCAGGTGCTCCCCCGAGTCGTCCGGCGGCAGGTCGTCCGGCACCGCCAGCAGCGCCCGTTCCCGAGTCAGCAGCAGGGTCGCCCCGCAGGGCGCGCAGCCCGTCAGGTACCGCACGTTCGCCGCCCGGGTGATCAGCGCCGCATCGGCCCCGACCGCACCGCAGTGCTCCCGCACCCGCTCCCGCCGCCCCGCGTACGCATCCGCCATGCGTCGAGCCTACGAACCCCCGGCCCGCTCCGCCCGCCGAGCACCCCCGACGGGTCCGCCGCCGCCCCTTCCCGGCCCCCTTCCCTCCCTCCGTCCCCTCCGCTACCGCGCCTGCGGGTCGATCAGGCCGCGGCTGTAGGCCGGGACGAGGTTCTGCGGGACGAGCACCTCCCGGCCGTCGACCGTGGTCGGGACGAGCTTCGGCGCCGTCGCCTTCCACTGGGCGCGACGGTGGCGGGTGTTGCTGCGGGAGGTCTTGCGCTTGGGCACGGCCATCGGGGGCTCCTTATCGGGTGGTGCCGGAGGCGTACGGGAGGAGGGCCATCTCGCGGGCGTTCTTGATCGCCCGGGCCATCCCCCGCTGCTGCTGGACGGTGAGGCGGGTGACCCGGCGGCTGCGGATCTTGCCGCGGTCGGAGATGAAGCGCCGCAGCAGGTCGGTGTCCTTGTAGTCGATGTACTCGATGCCGGCCGCGAGCAGCGGGTTGGGGCGCGGCTTCAGCGGGGCGGTTCGTTTGCGCACGGGTCTCCTTCAGGGGCGGGCGGACGGGGTCGGGTTCAGAAGTGGACGGGGTCGAGCAGGTCCTGGAAGGCGTCCGGAAGGGCCTTCCAGCCGGGTTCGCCGGCGGCGAGCTCGGCGTCGGTGAGCAGACAGGAGTCGAGCAGTTCGGTGATGCCGTCGACGTCCAGCCCCTCCGCCGTGAAGCTGAGCTGCTGCACCCGGTCGCCGTGCAGCGGGTGCCAGTCGAGGGCGGCGGCCGCACGGCGGGCCGGCGGGTAGAGGTCCCAGGCTGCGTCGGGCAGCGAGGTGAGCCACGGCCCGCACTCCTCGACCGCGAGGTTGGCCCCGGCCGCGTCCCAGGCGAGCATCAGGTCGGGCCGGTTGGCCAGCCAGAACCGGCCGCGGCTGCGCTGGGCCGCCGGGACGAGCAGTTCCAGGGCCCGGTGCAGCCGCTCCGGGTGGAGCGGGCGGCGGCGTTCCCAGACCAGCGTGGTGACCCCGGCCTCGTCGCACTCCTGGGGGAGCAGCGCGATCGCCGGGTTGACCCGGTCGCGGGCGGCGGCGACGTCGAAGCCGCCGAGCGCGGCCCGGGTGAGCCCGCCGGTGCCGAGCCGGACCACCCGGGCCGTCGGGTGGAGCTGGCGCAGCAGCGCGAGCCCCGGCGCGTGCGCCGCGGTCCGCGGCACGGCGAGGGTGGTGGCGTACTCGACCTGGTGGGCGAGCGCCTCGGCGCGGGTGCGGTCGTCGCGGGCGGCGGTGTGCTCGCCGTGCTCCGCCAGGTCGTCGGGGACGGAGAGTTCGCCGATCAGCCGGTCCGGGTCGACGGCGGTGACCACGCCCGCGAGCTCGATCGATCCGGCCGGGTCGCGGCCGTCCACCTCGCTCCCGGTGAGCACCTCGACGGCCGGGTGCGGGTCGCTGCCGCCCCAGAGTTCGACCACCGCGAGCCCGTACCGGCCCTCGTCGGCGATCTCCAGCAGCCGGGGCAGCAGGTCCTCGCGCAGGGCGCAACAGGCGCAGTCGTTGACCAGTGGCACCGAGTCGCTGTCGAACGCCCCTTCCGCGTCCCGCAGTTCGCGGTGGACCAGGCCGCGCGAGGCGTCCCGCAGGTCGTGCCGGAGCACCACGGCGTCCACCGCGGCGGCCGTCAACTCCGCCACGGCGGACCGCCGTTCGTCGGCGTGCAGGCCGGCCACCACGACGACCGGGAGCCTGGTCCCGTCCGGGGCGCTCACCAGCTGGCCTTGCGGACGCCCGGCAGGTGGCCGGCGTGGGCGTGCACCCGGAGATTGACCCGGGAGAGGCCGAAGGCCCGCAGGTAGCCGCGCGGCCGGCCGTCCACCGCGTCGCGGTTGCGGACCCTGGTGGCGCTCGCGTCGCGCGGCTGGCGGGCCAGTTCGGCCTGGGCGGCGGCGCGGTCGGCGGAGGTCGTACCGGGGTGGGCGATGATCCGCTTGAGCTCGGCCCGGCGCTCGGCGTAGCGGGCGACGACGGCGCGGCGCCGCTCGTTCTTGGCGATCTTGCTCTGCTTGGCCATCAGACCTTCTCCCCCCGGGCGCGGATGCGGACCACGGCGGCCTCGATCCCGATCGTGTCGACGGTGCGGATGCCCTTGGTGCTCAGCACGAGCCGGACGTAGCGGCCCTCGCTGGGCAGCCAGTAGCGCTTGCGCTGGATGTTGGGGTCGAAGCGGCGCGGGGTGCGGCGGTGCGAGTGCGAGATCGCGTTGCCGAAACCGGGCCGGCGGCCGGTGAGCTGGCAGTGGGCGGACATGGGTGCTCCCTGGCGTCCGGGAATGGGCAGGACGGAGCTCACGTTACACCAGATGAAAATGACTTCCATTTCGGTGTACGGTTCCGACCCAGCACCCGAGCCACCCCAGGAGGACGCCCGATGGCCCGCAGCGAACTGCGCCCGGTGATCAAGCTCCGCTCCACCGCCGGCACCGGCTACACGTACGTGACCCGCAAGAACCGCCGCAACGACCCGGACCGGATGGTGCTGCGCAAGTACGACCCGGTCGTCCGCCGGCACGTCGACTTCCGCGAAGAACGCTGACCCGCCCACCAGGAGGAGCCCACCCATGAAGTCCGGAATCCACCCCAGCTACCGTCCGGTCGTCTTCCGCGACAAGGTCGGCGGCCTGGCCTTCCTCACTCGCTCCACCGTCACCAGCGACCGCACGATCGAGTGGGAGGACGGCAACACCTACCCGGTGATCGACGTCGAGATCTCCTCGGCGAGCCACCCCTTCTACACCGGCCAGTCCCGGGTGCTCGACACCGCGGGCCGGGTCGAGCGGTTCCGCCGGCGCTACGGCGACCGGCACTGACGCCGCGGGCCGAAGCGGCGCCTCCCCGGCCGGGGAGGCGCCGCTTCGGCCTGCCGGTTGAGGGACCGTCACCGGGCCCGGGGGGCGACACTCGAAACCCGCCGCCCCGGTGAAGCGGCGCCGGAACACGGCCGGATGAGTACGATCACGATGTGCCGTCCCACCCCCACGTCTGGCCCGCCGACCGCTGGAACACCCGCCCGGTCAAGGCCCGCGTGCTGGCGGTCGCCCGCACCCTCACCTCGGCGACCCGGGTCCTGGACGTCCTCACCCTGCTCGCCCCGGACGGCATCGAGCGCTACTTCACCGTCAACCCCGGCTCCGCCTTCGCCGACCGCGCCCTGGACGAGTACCTGCACGGCCTGCCCGGCTACACCGTGCTGGACTGGGAGGACGCCGTCCGACACCGCTTCGACCTGGCCGTCGCCTGCGCCGTGCACGCCTCCATGCACCGCCTGGACGCCCGCCTGGTCGTCCTCCCGCACGGCGCCGGCTACAACCGCCTGGTCACCGAGTCCACCGGCGACACGGTCAGCGCCGCCGGCCTCTCCCGCAACGAACTCACCCACCACGGCCGGGTGTTCGTGGACGTCCTCGGCCTCTCCCACCCCGAACAGCTGGACCGGCTGCGCGCCTCCTGCCCCGAGGCGCTGGACGTCGCCCGGGTCGTCGGCGACCCCTGCTTCGACCGGATACTGCGCAGCGAACGCTCCCGCGACGGCTACCGCGCCGCGCTCGGCGCCGTCCGCGGCCGCCGCCTCGTCGTGGTCGACTCCACCTGGAGCGAGCACTCGTTATTCGGCCGCCACCCCGACCTGCCCCAGCGGCTGGTCCGCCAACTGCCCGCCGACGAGTACACGGTGGCCGTCGTGCTGCACCCCAACATCTGGAGCCGGCACGACCCGGCCGCCCTGCTCGACGACGCCCGACGGATGGGCCTGCGCCTCGTCCCGCCCCACCAGGGCTGGCAGGCCGCGCTGGTCGCCGCCGACTGCATGATCGGCGACCACGGCTCGGTCTCGTTCTACGGCGCCGCCCTGCACCGCCGCACGATGCTCGTCACCACCGGCGCGGCCGAACTCGACCCGCGCTCCCCCAGCTACGCCTTCGGCCAGGCCGCGCCCGTGCTCGACCCCGACGGCGACCTCGCCGCCCAGGTCGGACACGCCCTCGCCCGGGACCCGGACTCACCGGGCACCCCGGACGACCTCGCCGCCATCACCGAGCGCTCGCTCGCCCACCGCGGCGAATCCGCCCGGGTGCTGCGCCCGCTGCTCTACTCCTTCCTCGACGGCCTCGACGAACCCGCCGGTGAACCCGTCCTGCCGCCCTACCCCAGGCCCGCACCCCACCCCGGCAGCGGCAATGGCGACGGCAGCGGCGACGGCCCCACCGCGTACGACGTCGAGGGCAAGAGCGAGGGCACCGACGTCAGCCTGCAGCGCTACCCCTTCCACCCCGCCGACCACACCCCGCGCGGCTTCCACGCACTCACCGACGACCACCCCGGCGACGCACTGCGCTACACCGCCGAGGTCCTCGCCCGCACCGAGGCCCACGCCGAACGCCCCGCCGTCCACTGGCTCGCCGACACCGCCCTCGAACTGCCCGGCCTCGCCGTCGCGGTGGCCGCCCTCGGCCCGGCCCGCCACGTGCTCCGGCTGCGCACCGGCCTGCTGTTGGAGGCCCGCGCCGAACCGGCCTTCGGCGACCCCGACCCCGTCCTCGACCCGCTGCTGCTCGGCTCCGCCGTCGCCTGCTGGCTCGCCGACGGCGGCGACCCGGCCGGCCTGCCCGAGCACGGCCTCACCATCCACACCGGCCGGCACCGCACCCGGGTGTCCTTCCGCACCGAGCCGTAGGCACCGGCCCCCAACCCGCCGGCCCTCTGCCCGCCGGACCTCAAGCCGCCAAGCCCTCAGCCCGCCAGCTCCCGCAGCCGCGCCCGGCTGCGCTCGGCGAGCTCCGGGTCGCCCGACTCCTCGGCGAGCTCGACCAGCAGGGTGTGCGCCTGGGCCTCCTTGGCGTACTGGCTGCGCTCCTGCGCTCGCCGGGCACACTCCTCGGCGTCCGCGACGGCGAGGTCCAGCTGCCCCAGCGCCCGGTGGGCCCGGGCCCGGACCAGTGGCAGCTTCATCAGCATGTCCCGGTCGTCGGTCGCCTCCGCCAGCGCGACGGCCTCGGCCAGGACGGTCAGCGCCTCACCCGGACGGCCGTCGGCGATCAGGGCCTGCGCCAGGTTGTAGCTCTGCACGACCACACCGTGGTCGTCGCCCGCGTTGGCCTCGCGGGCCAGGGCGAACTTCCCGACCGCGTCCGCCGGGCGGCCGTCGGCCAGGCACAACAGGCCGTCCGTCTCGTACAGCACACCCACCACCTGCCGGTTGGCCACCAGCGGCAGCTGCTCCGCCGCCAGCGCCAACTGCTCGGCGGCGAGCCGGAGTTCACCCCGCTCATGGTGCGCACGGGCGAGCTGGTTGTGCATCCGGACCACCGCATCCGGATTGTTGGCCCACCGGGCCGACTCGACGCCGATCTCGTGGACGGCGATCCAGTCCTCGTAGAGCTTCCGGCCGTGGTAGAGCGGCCACAGCGACTCGCACAGCCACCACACCTCGTCGTGCCACCGCCGCTCGGCGGCCGCCTCCACCACCGCCCGCAGGTTGGCCCGTTCGGCGTGCAGCCACTCCAGCGCGGCGGCACCGGACGGGAAGCCGGGCAGCCCGTCACCGGTCGGCTGCTGCAACCGGAGCCGCCGCCCCATCGCCCGGTCCGCCACCGACGCCCGACCCCGGTAGTAGGCCACCACCCGGGCCAGCAGATCGATCCGGTCGGGCAGTTCACGGGCGCAGGCGTAGGCGTGGGTGCGCACCACGTCATGGGCCTGGAAGCGCTCGTCCTCCCCCTGGTCGACGACCACGTCCAGGAGGTGCACGGCGCACAGCTCGTCCAGGGCGTCCTCGGCCCGTTCGACGCCCACCGCGTCCGCCAGCTCGGCCGAGACGAACGGGCCCGGGTGCGTCCCGACCAGGTGGTACAGCGCCCGCCCCGGCGGCGAGAGCCGCTCGTACACCGGGTCGTAGGTCTCTCGGAGTTTCCCCTCCTCGTTGTCCAGCACGGCCAACCTGCCCTCCCGGTGGGACAGTTCGGCCACCACCTGACCCACCGACAACCGAGCCCGCCGCAACAGCTGACTGCCGACCGCGTTCAGGGCGATCGGCAGCCCCTCGCAGCGCTCCACCAGGGCCGCGACCTCGTCGTCGGTGCCCCGCCCGGCGCTCAGCCAGCCCCGCACCAGGGCGGCGGCGGCCGACGCGCTCAGCCGGTCCAACTGCCGCACCTCGGCACCGTCCATCCGCAGCGCGTCCAGCCGCCGCCGGCCCGCCGCCACCAGCAGGCCGCTGGACGGCAGCAGCGCGCGGACCTCGGCGGCGTGCTCGACGTTGTCGAGGAACACCAGGCACCGCTGCTCGGCGGTCACCGTCCGGAACTCCCCGAACCGTTCCGCCTCCACGTCCGGCGGCCGGACCCCGAGGGCGCGCAGGAAACCCTCCAGCACCCCGGCGAGGTCCACCGCGGACCGGTGCCGGTAGGCCTTGAGGTCCGCGTACAGCACGCCGCCCGGGAAGTGCCCCGCCTGCTCGTTGGCGAACTTGGCCACCAGCTCGGTCTTGCCGACGCCGCCCAGGCCGGTGAACGCCACGATCGCCGGACCGCCCCGCTCGGCCCGGCCCAACGCGGCGGTGAGCGCGGCGAGTTCGCGCTCCCGGTTGACGAAGCTGTCGCGCGGCGGCCGGACCTGATACGGGGTCCGGTGCTTCGGCGGCAGCTGGACCGTGACGTTCCGCCCCTGGACCACGCTGCCGTGCACCGTGGTGCCCGTCACGCTGTTGGTCACCTCGTAGCCGTCCACCCGTCCGCTCCCTCCGACCGGCCCCCAGCCTACGGCGTCGGGCAGTCCCCGGGGCTGAATCCGGCTCAGGCCGCCTGGCAGGTCGGACACCAGAACAGGTTGCGCGCCGCGTGCTCCTCCGTCCGCACCTCCGTGCCGCAGACCAGGCAGGGCAGCGCGGCGCGGCGGTAGACGTACACCTCGCCACCGTGGTCGTCCACCCGGGGCGGGCGGCCCATCGCCTCGGGGGTGTGCTCGGGGCGGACGGTGTCGATCCGGCCGACGGCGGCGCCCTCGTTCATCAGGGCGACCAGGTCGGCCCAGATCGCGTCCCACTCCCGGCGGGTGAGGTCGCGGCCGGCCCGGTGCGGGTCGACGTGGTGGCGGAACAGCACCTCGGCGCGGTAGACGTTGCCGACCCCGGCCAGCACCTTCTGGTCCATCAGCAGCGCGGCGACGGTCGTGCGGCTGCCCGATATCCGGCGCCAGGCGGCCTCCGGGTCCGCGTCGGCGCGCAGCGGGTCGGGGCCGAGGCGGGCGGCGACGGCGGCCTTCTCGGCGTCGGTGACCAGCGCGCAGGTGTTGGGACCGCGCAGGTCGGCGTAGCCCTCGTCGTTGGCCAGCCGCAGCCGGATCAGGCCGACCGGCTCGGGCGCCGGGCCGGTGCCGAAGGTGAAGCCGCCGTAGAGGCCGAGGTGGACGTGCACCCAGCCGCCCTCCTCGAAGCCGAGGAAGAGGTGCTTGCCGAAGGCCTCGGCGCCGGTGAGCAGCTGCCCGTCGATCGCCTTGGCCTCGTCGACGAAGCGGCCCTGCGGGCTGGAGACCTGCACCGGGCGGCCGCCGAAGGCCGTCCGGTTCTGGCCGGCGAGGCGGTGGATGATGTGGCCTTCCGGCACGGGCGTCAGCTCCCCGGGTGGTTCTGGCGGGACCGCTCCATCATCGCAGCCGCCGCCGACACACCCGGCCGGCGGTTCAGCGGACCGGCATGCCCATCAGCCGGGCCAGGATGACCCGGTCCAGCTCGGCGGCCGTACCGGCGACGTCCAGGTAGGAGTTGTCGATGATCGGCAGCCCGGAGTTGTACCAGCCCGCCATCCGCCCGTGGATGCGGGCCACCTCCTCGTCGCCGAGCCGGCGGGTCCCGCTGCGGCGGGCGTTGCGGCGCAGCACCGAGTCCAGGCTGGGCAGCAGCACGACCGGGATCATCCCGGGGCCGATGTGCCGCTTCCAGCCGCCGAGGCCGATCGCCGGGCGGTCCGGGAAGACGGCGTCGTCGATGATGCAGGAGATGCCGTTGGCCAGGTAGTTGCGGCAGGCGAAGCCGCAGGTGCGCCGGGCCAGCCGGTACTGGGCCTCGGAGGCGTTGTTCCAGCCGGACTGCGGGTTGGCGAAGCCGGACTGCACCCACTCGCGGACGTCGTCCAGGCTGATGTGCGCGGTCGGGGTGCCCCGGCGCTCGGCCCAGTGGCGGGCCACGGTGGTCTTGCCCGCCCCGGCCGGGCCGATCAGCAGCACGGCGATCGGACCGGCGGGCGCGTGCCGCTGCGACGGGTGGGCGGGGAGCTGGACGGGCGTGCCGGCGGGCAGCACGAAGTGCCCGGTGCCCCCGGCCGGCACGGGTGCGACGGGTGCGACCGGCGCGGGCGCCGGAGCGGTGACGGGCGCGGGCGCCGGAACGGGCGCCGACGGCGGGGCGGTGGCGGTGACCGGAACCGGGCCGGGAGCCGAGCCCGGAACCGACGTACGGACCGGGGACGGCGCGGCCGGCGGCGCCGGAGGAGCCGGCGGAGCGGACGGCGGAACCGGAGCCCCCGACGGAGCCACCCCCGCACCGCCCCCCGGCGGCACCGGCGGAGCGGCGGGACGCGGCGGGACCTGCCCGCCTCCGTCGTACTGCGTCACAGCACCTCCCGACACCTCTCAGCGGGGACACTACACGGCCGCCCGGCGGCGGGCACAGTCCGCCGCCGGGCCACTGACCAGCGGTCAGCGCGCGGCGAGCTGCTCCGCCAGCGCCCGCAACGCCAGCTCGTACGACCCGATCCCGAAGCCCGCGATGGTGCCCGAGGCCACCGCCGCGATCACCGAGGTGTGCCGGAAGGTCTCCCGCGCGTACGGGTTGGAGATGTGCACCTCGATCAGCGGCGCGGTGCGCTGGGCCGCGGCGTCCCGCATCGCGTACGAGTAGTGGGTGAACGCGCCCGGGTTGATCACCACGGGCACCTTCCCGTCGGCCGCCTCGTGCAGCCACTCCACCATCTGCTGCTCGGAGTTGGTCTCGTGCACCTCGACCTCGAAGCCGAACTCCGCGCCCAGCGCGGTGCAGCGCTCGACCAGCCCGGTGTACGAGGTGGCGCCGTAGACGTCCGGCTCCCGGCTGCCCAGCCGACCGAGGTTGGGGCCGTTGAGCACCATCACCCGGGTCACGCCGAGACCTCCGCGTACGCGGCGACCAGCAGGGACGGGTCGGGGCCCTCCAGCACGGAGGTCTTGCCGAGGCCGTCCAGGACGATGAAGCGGATCAGGTCGCCGCGCGACTTCTTGTCGATCTTCATCGCGTCCAGCAGCTTCGGCCAGGCGTCCGCCCGGTAGCTCAGCGGCAGGCCCACCGAGGCCAGCACGGTGCGGTGCCGGTCGGCCGTCTCGTCGTCCAACCGGCCCGCCAGGCGGCCGAGTTCGGCGGCGAACACCATGCCGATGGAGATCGCCGCGCCGTGCCGCCACTTGTAGCGCTCATTGCGCTCGATGGCGTGACCGAGGGTGTGGCCGTAGTTGAGGATCTCCCGGCGGCCGGACTCCTTGAGGTCCCCGGAGACCACGTCGGCCTTGACCTGGATGGCCCGGCGGATCAGCTCGACGGTGTGCGGGCCGGCCGGGGTCTTCGCGCCCTCCGGGTCGGCCTCGATCAGGTCGAGGATGGCCGGGTCGGCGATGAAGCCGCACTTGATGACCTCGGCGAGGCCGGAGACGTAGTCGTGCCTGGGCACGGTCTCCAGGGTGCCGAGGTCGGCCAGCACGCCCACCGGCGGGTGGAAGGCGCCGACCATGTTCTTGCCCTCGGCGATGTTGATGCCGGTCTTGCCGCCGACGGCCGCGTCGACCATGCCGAGCAGCGTGGTGGGCATCGAGATCCAGCGCACCCCGCGCAGCCAGGTGGCCGCGACGAAGCCGGCCAGGTCGGTGGTGGCGCCGCCGCCGAGACCGACCACGACGTCACTGCGGGTGAACCCGGTCTGCCCGAGCACCGACCAGCAGTAGGCGGCGACCTCGGCGCTCTTCGCCTCCTCGGCGTTCGGCACCTGCAGCCCGATCGCCTCGTACCCCTCGCCGGCCAGGTCCTCGCGAATGGCGTCGGCGGTGGCGGCCAGCGCCTCCGGGTGGATGATCGCGACCCGCTTCGCGCGGGTGCCGATCAGCGGCGCCAGCTCGCCGAGCAGCTGGTGCCCGATCAGCACGTCGTACGGGTCGTGGCCGGCGCTGCCGCCGACGTGAATCCTGACGGTGGTGTCAGTCATGGGGGGTCTTCAGCTCCAGTGCTTCCAGTACGGCGTCCGCGACCTGCTCGGGGGTGCGGTCGGCGGTGTCGACGACGGCGGTGGCCACCTCCAGGTAGAGGGGGCGGCGGGCCTCCATCAGCTCGCGCCAGCGGGCCCGCGGATTGACGGCCAGCAGCGGGCGCGGGGCGTCCAGGCCGACCCGCTTGACCGCGTCGCCCAGCGGGACCTCCAGAAAGACCACCGGCAGCTCGCGCAGCAGCGCGCGGGTGGCCTCGGCCATCACCGCACCGCCGCCGAGCGCCAGTACTCCGTCGTGTCCCTCGGCGGCCGCGCGCACGGCGCGGACCTCCAGCGCGCGGAAGTGCGGCTCGCCCTCGTCGATGAAGATCTCCGGGATGGGCTTGCCGGCCAGCGCCTCGATGTCGGCGTCGGTGTCCCGGAAGCCGACGCCCAGCCGCTCGGCCAAGGCCCGCCCGACGGTGGACTTGCCACTGCCGGGCGGGCCGACCAGCACAACGACCGGATTGGTCATCGGATGATCAGGTTGTCGAGGTAGCCCTGCACATTGCGCCGGGTCTCCGAGACGTTGTCGCCACCGAACTTCTCGCTCACCGCGTCCGCCAGCACCAGCGCGACCATCGCCTCGGCGACGATGCCGGCGGCCGGCACCGCGCAGACGTCCGAGCGCTGGTGGTGCGCCTTGGCGGGCTCACCGGTGCGCACGTCCAGGGTCTGCAGCGCCCGCGGCACGGTGGCGATCGGCTTCATCGCGGCCCGCACCCGCAGCACCTCGCCGGTGGACAGGCCGCCCTCGGTGCCGCCGGAGCGGCCGGAGGTGCGCTTGACGCCCTCGGGGGTCGGGACGATCTCGTCGTGCGCCTTCGAACCCGGCACCCGGGCCAGCTCGAAGCCGTCGCCGACCTCGACGCCCTTGATCGCCTGGATGCCCATCAGCGCGGCGGCCAGCCGGGCGTCCAGCCGGCGGTCCCAGTGCACGTGCGAGCCGAGGCCCACCGGCACGCCGTAGGCCAGCACCTCGACCACGCCACCGAGGGTGTCGCCGTCCTTGTGGGCCTGGTCGATCTCGGCGACCATCGCCTTCGAGGCGTCCGCGTCCAGGCAGCGCACCGGGTCGGCGTCCAGCCGGGCCTCGTCCGAGGGCAGCGGCACCACGCCGGCCGGCGCCTTGGCGGCGGCCAGCTCGACCACGTGGCTGACGATCTCGATCCCGGCAGCCTCGCGCAGGTAGGCCCGGGCGACCGCGCCCAGCGCGACCCGGGCGGCCGTCTCCCGGGCGCTGGCGCGCTCCAGGATCGGGCGGGCCTCGTCGATCGAGTACTTCTGCATGCCGGCCAGGTCGGCGTGGCCGGGCCGGGGGCGGGTCAGCGCCTCGTTGCGGGCCAGGCCCGCCAGCACCTCGGGGTCGACCGGGTCGGCCGACATGACCTGCTCCCACTTCGGCCACTCGGTGTTGCCCACCATGATCGCGACCGGGCTGCCCATGGTCAGGCCGTGCCGGACGCCCCCGAGGAAGGTCACCTCGTCCTGCTCGAACTTCATCCGCGCCCCGCGGCCGTAACCGAGCCGGCGGCGCGCCAGCGCGTCGGCCACCACGGCGGTGGTGACCGGGACACCGGCGGGCAGGCCTTCCAGAGTCGCGACGAGTGCGGGGCCGTGCGACTCCCCCGCCGTCAGCCAGCGCAACGTACCCAACGAAGCTCCTTCATCAGCGGGCCGACCACGGCACCGCCGCGGCCCGCCCGAGCGTGCCTTCTGTCCGAATCCTTTCATGACCCGGAGGCACCCGGTGGCCGAGTCCGCGTGACGGACGGCAACCGGTCGGTCGGTGAAACGCCCAGGCCGGGGGACGGACGGGCTCAGCGCCCGGCCAGTGCCCGCTCCCCCGCCGCGCGCATCGCCGCCAGCGGACCGGGGGTGCGCCCGGTGAAGGCCTCGCTCTGCAGCACCGCCTGGTGGACCAGCAGGTCCAGGCCGCCGAGGACGGTCGCGCCGCGCTCGGCGCAGGCGGCGGCCAGCGCCGTCGGCCACGGGTGGTACAGCACGTCGAACAGCGCCCCCGGCACCGCGGGCAGCGCCCCGGCGAAGGCGTCGGTCGCACCGACCGGCGTGGTGGAGACGGTCAGCGGCCGCTCCAGCGCCTCGGCGCCGCGCTCCCAGTCGGCCGTCCGCACCGCGACGCCGAGCCGCTCGCCCAGCTCGGCCATCTCCCGGGCCCGCTCGGCGCTGCGCACGTAGACCGTCACCTCGCCGGTGCAGACCTGGGCGAGCGCGGCCAGCGCCGAGGAGGCGGTGGCCCCCGCGCCCAGCACGGCGGCGGCCGGCACCTCGGTGATGCCGCGCTCACGCAGCGCGTTGACCAACCCGGGGACGTCGGTGTTGTCCCCGGTCCGGCGGCCGTCGGCGGTGAACACCACGGTGTTCACCGCGTCCACCGCGCGGGCCGCCGCGCTGACCTCGTCCAGCAGCGGGATGACCGCCCGCTTCAGCGGCATGGTCAGCGACAGCCCCGCCCACTCGGCCTCGGCCAGTCCGGCGAGGAAGCCGGGCAGGCCGGCCTCGTCGACCTCGAAGCGGTCGTAGCGCCAGCCGTCCAGCCCGAGCGCCGCGAAGGCGGCCCGGTGCAGGTCCGGCGAGAGCGAGTGGGCGATCGGCGAGCCGAGGACGGCCGCCCGGTGCTTGCTGGTCAACTCTGTCTCTCCGTCAGCGGATTGCTCGCGGCTACTTGGTGGTGCAGTGGCCGCGCGCCTCGTCGAAGCCCTGCCCGGCGTTGGTGCAGTACTCCTTGACGTTGGCGTAGTGCTCCTTGCTGGTCTCGGCGAACCGCGTCTCGGTCGGGGACATCGCGATGAAGTACAGCCACTTGCCGTCCGCCGGGTGGAGCACCGCGTTGATCGCGTCGTCGCCCGGGTTGGAGATCGGACCGGGCGGCAGGCCCGGGTTCAGGTAGGTGTTGTACTTGTTGGACGCGTCGTCCATGTCCTTCTTGTTGAGGTCCTTGCGGCCCAGCGAGTACTGCAGCGTGGTGTCCATGCCGAGGCGGTGGTGCGTCTCCGGCTCGTTGGCCAGGCGGTTCTGGATGGTCTTGGCCATCTTGGCGAAGTCCGCGGGGTTGTTGCCCTCGCGCTGCAGGATGCTCGCCTCGATGAGCACCTCGTAGCCGTTCTTCAGCCCCACCGAGGCGGCCTGGCCGTCCAGGTTCGCGTACTTGTCGGTGGCGTTCTTCACCATCGCCTTGAGCAGGTCCTCGGG
Organism: Kitasatospora sp. NPDC096077; assembly: GCF_040303245.1. Taxonomy (NCBI): domain Bacteria; kingdom Bacillati; phylum Actinomycetota; class Actinomycetes; order Kitasatosporales; family Streptomycetaceae; genus Kitasatospora; species Kitasatospora sp. NPDC096077. The sequence continues at coordinate 56,118 of NZ_JBEOSV010000010.1, forward strand.
CTTCATGCCGTCGGCGATGTTGTAGCGGGTCGGCCAGAGGAAGCCCTCGATGTTGCCGTTCGCGTACGCCGGCAGGCCGAGGTTGTTGAGCTGGTCCTTGGCGACGCCCGCCGTGGTGCCCTTCTGCAGCTTCAGCTTGCCGTCGATCATGGTGTAGATCTCAGAGGAGTTCTTGCCCTCCGGGACCACGATCGCCGCGCCGCCCGCCTGGTCCAGCAGCTCCTTGACCGCGGCCGCCGCCGACATCTCCTTCTTCAGGGTGTAGAAGCCGTACTGGATGGTGTTGCACTTGGGCTCGGCGTCACAGGCCTTGGTGAAGGCGTCGACGCTCTTCACCACACCGGCGGTCTTCAGCGCGAGACCGATCTGCCCGCCGACCGCGCCCTGCTTGACCTCGATCTGGACGGAGCCGGTGCCCTCGCCGGTGAAGTCCGGCGGCGGGCCGAAGTGGGACTTCCAGAAGCCGTAGCCCCACCAGCCCGCGCCGCCGAGCAGGCCGAGCAGCACCACCGCGACCACCAGACAGGCGCCGCCGTTGCGGCGGCCCGCCTTCTTGCCGCTCTCCTTGCGCTTCTTCTTCGCCTCGCGGGAGTCGTCCTGCTCGCCGAGGAAGCCGACGGCCTCCACCTCGGCGTGCTCGTCGAGGTAGCCGTCCTCGCCGTGCGGCCCGTCCTCGTGGAGGCCGTCGTGCTGACCGTCCCACTCCTCGGCCTCGGGCTCGGGCGCCCCGCCGACCGGGTCGACGCCGGACTCCAGTGCGGCGGCCTCGGCCTCCCAGTCGATCCCGTCCGGGCCGGGACCGGCGGGCGCGGGCGCCTGGGGGTGCGGAGCCTGCGGAGCCGCCTGCTGCGGAAGGGGCTGCTGGACCTGCTGCGGCATCTGCTGCTGAGGCATGCCCTGCTGCGGCAACTGCTGCTGCGGATATCCCTGCTGGGGCATGCCCTGGTGCGGCATCCCCTGCTGGGGCATGCCCTGCTGCATCGGCATCTGCTGCTGGTGGTAGCCCTGCTGGGGCATCCCCTGCTGCTGCGGATACCCCTGCTCGAAACCCTGCTGCGGCATCTGCTGCTGGTAGCCCTGCTCGAAACCCTGCTGGGGCATGCCCTGCTGCTGGTACCCCTCCGGGTATCCCTGCTGCATGCCCTGGGCCATGCCGGGCTGCATGCCCTGCGGCATCTGCTGCTGCGCGCCCCCCATCTGCTGGAGGTGGGCCTGCTGCACGTCGCCGTAGGGCTGCTGCCCCTGCTGGCCCTGCTGCTGCGGGTACTGCTGCTGCCACTGGCCGTCCTGCTGGCCGGGGACCGGCTGCTGGCCGCCGTACCCGGGATCACCGGGGTGCCACGGCTCGCCCTGGGGGCCGTAGCCCCGACCCAGATCGGTCATTGATCCCCTTAACCGACGGTGACGACCGGAGGATCGGACCGGCCGTCCGGGACGACGCGGTCCCGGCTGATTCTCGAACCGGCGTGCTAGCGCAGCGCCTGGGAGGAGACGTTACCGTACCGCAGTCGTACCCCCGCCCGGGCGAACGCACGGTCAGTGAGCGACCTCACGCTCAGCACACGGGGCCGTCACGGCGCCGTTCCGGCCGCGGTCGGGGCCGCAGCCGAGGGCGTGGCGGGGGCCGATCCGGACGCCGCGTCGCTCGGCTTGGCCGCCCGGACGGCGTTGAACTCCGCCACGTTGCGCTGCTGCACGTCGAAGCTGTCGGTGAACCGGGTGTCCCCGGGCTTCACGGTCACGAAGTAGACCCAGTCGCCCGGCGTCGGGTCCAGCGCGGCCATGATCGCCTGCCGTCCGGGGTTGGAGATCGGCGACGGCGGCAGCCCCGGGTGCAGGTAGGTGTTGTACGGGGAGTCCAGCTTGGTGTCGGTGACCGTGGTGTTCAGGGTCGAGCGGCCGAGCGCGTAGTTGATGGTGGAGTCCAGCTGCAGCGGCATCCCCTTGGCCAGCCGGTTGTAGATGACCCGGGCCACCTTGCCCATGTCCTCGTTGTTGTCGGCCTCGCCCTGGACCATGCTGGCCACGGTGACCAGCCCGTACAGGCTCTGCCCGAGGTTCTGCGCGACCACGTTGGCGTCGTCCCGGCTGAACTCCTTGCCCGCCCGCTCGACCATCTGCTTGAGCAGGTCCAGCGCGGTGGTCCCGTCGGTGATGGCGTACCGCGCGGGGAAGAGGTAGCCCTCCGGGCTGCCGTTGGCGAAGTCCGGCAGCCCGAGTTCGGCGGCCTGGTCCTGGGCGGTCTTCTGGGTGGTGCCGGCCGGGAGGTTCAGCTTCTTGTCGATCGCGGTGAAGATCTGGTAGCCGCGCCACCCCTCGGGGATGGTCAGACCGTTGGCGTTGGCCGGGTCGACCAGGACGGCCAGCGCGGCGGCGGCCGACATCTTCAGCTTCAGCGTGTACGTCCCGGGCTGGATCCGCCCGGCGGCGGCCGCGCTGCCCTTCGCCGCCCGGGTGAAGGCGAGCGAGCTGGCCACCACCCCGTTGCGGACCAGCGCCGAGGCGATCTGGGACAGGCCCGCGCCCTCCGGCACCGAGACCTGGACGCTGCCGTTGCCCTGCCCGTTGTAGTCGGCGGCGGCCGGGGGTTTGCGCTGCTGCTGGAACCAGGTGTAGCCGGTGAGCCCGATCCCGCCGAAGACCGCGATCAGCGAGAGTGCGGTGAGCGCACAGGCCAGTCCGTTACGCCGTCGGTGCGGATCCGGTGCATCGGAGTGCGGCCGGGGCGCACCCGGAGGGCGGCCCTCCGGCTCCAGTACCGGCGCACCCAGGTGCCCCGGCGTGAGCCCCGGGTGGAAGTCCTGGTCGGTCATGGCGCGCGGCCCCCTCGGCGGTCCCGGATCGCTGCGGATCGTCCGGGACCGGCCCGAACCGGTCCGGAGCACTCCGGAACGGTCCGAAACGGACCCGGGACGAACGAGAAAGGGGTCCGTGCGGACGCGTCCGCACGGACCCCTTCCGGGACGTTAGATCAGGCCGGTCAGCCGACCGCCTCGACGCTCTCACCGGGCGGGCGTCCGCTCACCCGTTCGGACTCAAGGGCGGTCTGGAGGATCACCACCGCGGCGGCCTGGTCGACCACCGAGCGGCCCTTCTTCGCCTTGACGCCCGAGGCACGCAGCCCGTGGGTCGCGGTGACGGTCGTCATCCGCTCGTCCACCAGCCGCACCGGCACCGGGTAGAGCCGGTTGGCCAGCCGCACCGCGTAGGCCCGGACCTTCTCCGCCGCCGGGCCCTCCTTGCCGCTGAGCGAGCGCGGCAGGCCGACGACCACCTCGATCGCGTCGTACTCCTCGACGATCGCGGCGAGCCTGGCCTGCGACTTCACCCCGGCCGGGACGGTCTCCACCGGCGTGGCGAGCACCCCGTCGGGGTCGCAGGACGCGACCCCGATCCGGGCGTCACCGACGTCGACGGCGATCCGCCGTCCACGCCTGAAGGGCCTCTCCTCGTGCTCCATCAGCTGGCGCGCTCCGCGACCAGGCCGCGCACCGCGGCGATGGCCTCGCCGACCGCGGCCGGGTTGGAGCCGCCGCCCTGGGCGACGTCGTCCTTGCCGCCACCGCCGCCGCCGAGGGTCTTGGCCGCGGTGCGGACCAGCTCGCCGGCCTTGATGCCGCGGCCGCGGGCGTCCTCGTTGGTGGCGATCACGGTCAGCGGGCGGTCGTTGGCCACGGTGAACGCGGCGACCACGGCCGGACGGGCGCCGAGGCGGGCCCGCACGTCCAGGACCAGCTTGCGCAGCTCGTCCGCGCCCACGCCGTCGGCGACCTGGGCGGCGACCACGGCGATGCCGTGCACGTCCTCGGCCGAGTCGGCCAGGCCCGCCGCGGCGGCCAGCACCTTCTCGGCGCGGAACCGCTCGATCTCCTTCTCGGCGTCCTTGAGCTTGCCGAGCATGCCCGAGATCTTCTCCGGCAGCTCCTCCGGACGGCCCTTGACCAGCTCGGTCAGCTGGGCCACCACGGTGTGCTCGCGGGCCAGGAACTTGTACGCGTCGACGCCGACCAGCGCCTCCACGCGACGCACGCCCGAACCGATCGAGGACTCGCCGAGCAGCTTCACCAGGCCCAGCTGGGCGGTGTTGCCGACGTGGGTGCCACCGCACAGCTCCTTGGAGAAGTCGCCGATGGAGACGACCCGCACCTCGTCGCCGTACTTCTCGCCGAACATCGCGATGGCGCCGGCCTTGCGGGCCTGGTCCATCGTCATGACCTCGGCGGTGACCTCCAGCTCGCGGCCCAGCACGTCGTTGATCTTCTGCTCGACGTCGACCAGCACGCTGCCCGGAACGGCGGCGGGCGAGCCGAAGTCGAAGCGGAAGCGACCCGGGGCGTTCTCCGAGCCGGCCTGGGCGGCCGTCGGGCCGAGCGCGTCGCGCAGCGCCTGGTGGGTCAGGTGGGTGGCCGAGTGGGCGCGGGCGATCGCCCGGCGGCGGTCGGTGTCGATCGTGGCGTACGCCGAGGCGCCGAGCACGACCTCGCCGAACAGCACGCCGCCCGAGTGCACGATGACGCCCGGGACGGGCTGCTGCACGTCGCGGATCTCGACGACCGCGCCGGACTCCAGCCGGATCCGGCCGTGGTCGGCGAGCTGGCCGCCGCCCTCGGCGTAGAACGGGGTGCGGTCGAGGATCAGCTCGACCTCGTCGCCCTCGGAGGCGGCCGGCGCCGGAACGCCGTCCACCAGCAGGCCGACCACGGTGGCCTCGCCCTCGGTCAGGCTGTAGCCGGTGAAGACGCTCGCGCCGGACTTGTCGGCGACCTCGCGGTACGCGGCGACGTCGGCGTGGCCCATCTTCTTGGCCCTGGCGTCCGCCTTGGCGCGGTCCCGCTGCTCCTGCATCAGGCGGCGGAAGCCGGCCTCGTCCACCTGGAGGCCCTGCTCCTCGGCCATCTCCAGGGTGAGGTCGATCGGGAAGCCGTAGGTGTCGTGCAGCTTGAACGCCTGGTCGCCGGAGAGCACCGCGCCACCGGACTGCTTGGTCTCGGTGACCGCGGCGTCCAGCAGGCTGGTGCCGGCCTTCAGGGTCTGCAGGAAGGCCGCCTCCTCGGCGACCACGACCGTCTCGATGCGCTTGCGGTCGCTCTCCAGCTCCGGGTACTGCGGGGCCATCGCCTTGATCGCGATGTCGGTGAGCTCCTTGGCGACCTGCCCGGTGGCTCCCAGCAGCCGCATGTTGCGGATGGCGCGGCGCAGGATGCGGCGCAGCACGTAGCCGCGGCCCTCGTTGCCGGGGGTGACGCCGTCGCCGACCAGCATCAGCGCGGTGCGGATGTGGTCGGTGACCACGCGCAGCGAGACGTCCGACTTGTGGTCGGCGCCGTAGGTGTGACCGGTGAGCTCGGCGGCGCGGTCGAGGATCATCCGGCTGGTGTCGATCTCGAAGAGGTTGTCGACGCCCTGGAGGATGGCGGCGAGGCGCTCCAGGCCCAGACCGGTGTCGATGTTCTTGCTCGGCAGGTCGCCGAGGATCTCGAAGCCGTCCTTGCCGTCGCCGTGGCCGCGCTCGTACTGCATGAAGACCAGGTTCCAGATCTCCAGGTAGCGCTCGCCGTTGACCGCCGGGCCGCCCTCCTCGCCGTACGCGGGACCGCGGTCGTAGTTGATCTCCGAGCACGGTCCGCACGGGCCGGGCACGCCCATCGACCAGAAGTTGTCCTTCATGCCGAGGCGCTGGATGCGCTCGGCGGGCACGCCGATGATGTCGCGCCAGATCTGCTCGGCCTCGTCGTCGTCCTTGTAGACGGTGATCCAGAGCTTCTCCGGCTCCAGGCCGTAGCCTCCGTCCGCGACGGAGCTGGTGAGCAGCTCCCACGCGAACTTGATGGCGCCTTCCTTGAAGTAGTCGCCGAAGGAGAAGTTGCCGCACATCTGGAAGAAGGAGCCGTGCCGGGTGGTCTTCCCGACCTCCTCGATGTCCAGGGTGCGCACGCACTTCTGGACGCTGGTGGCGCGCGAGAACTGCGGCTTGACCTCGCCCAGGAAGTAGGGCTTGAAGGGCACCATGCCGGCGTTGACGAGCAGCAGGGTGGGGTCGTCGGCGACCAGGGACGCCGACGGAACGACGGTGTGGCCGCGCTCCTCGAAGAAGCGCAGCCAGCGGCGGCGGATCTCAGCCGACTCCATTAGTGGTCCTTCCGGTTCGTTCCGCCCCGCGGCAGGGCTCGGCGGGGCGTTTCTTCAATGGTCTGGGAGGTGGTGCGGGCGGGAGGCAGGGCGGCGGCCGGGCGACCGGGCGCCGCCGAGATAGCTCGGTACTGCGGCTCTCCACGCAGGACGCGGCGGGTGCTCCTGGGCTCCACCACCGCGGTGCCGCGCAGCCCGAGGTCGTCCTTCAGCTGCTCCTCGCGCTCGGCCATGCCGGAGCGCACGTCCTGGGCGAACTGCTTGGCCAGGTCGCCCAGGTGCAGCGCACCGCGCGCGGCGGTGCCGGAGAGGCTGTCCGGGGTGAGCCGCTGCACCGCGTCGTTGGCCTTGTTCATGGCCCACACGGCGGCGCCGGCGCCGACCGCCATCCAGAAGATCCGTGCCATGCCGTCAGCTCCTCACCGCGCGCCGGACCCGGGAGAGGAAGCCGTTCCTGGGCGCGGCCGCGGCGCGCACCTCGGCCCGGATCAGCCGGGCCAGCTCCTCGCGCTCGCCGGCCGGCAGCGGCCCGGTGGGCAGCGCGCCCTGCTGCTTGGCGACGGCCTTGCGGACGCCGTAGCTGAAGGCCGCGACCTTCATCAGCGGTCCGCCCAGGGTGGCGGCCGCGGTGGAGGAGAGCGCCTTGGCGTTGGCGGCGGCGTCCTGGACGTTGGCGGTGATCTCGTCCACCCGGTCCAGCTGCTCGTTGGCGCTGCGCACGGCGGCGCCCGCGTCGGACAGCAGGGGGACGGCCTGCTCGGTGACCGCGGCGACCAGGACGGTGGCCTCCTTCAGCACCTTGGAGAGGCGGACCAGCACGACGGCGAGCAGGGTGACCAGGACCGCCCAGAACACGGCGACGAGCAATCCGGCCAGCTCTCCCACGGACACCTTGCGCGCTCCCTCGCCTTGTCGCTCTCCAGACGGAACCCTATCGCGCCGACGCCCGGTTTCCGGACCGGGATCCCGCCGGTGACCTCGTCCGGGTGTGCGAACCGCGCGCGTAACCTACCGGCCGGTCACCTCGTTCTGCCAGGCGGGCCGTCGCCCGTACGGCCCGACGCAGGTCCCGGACCGCTGCGGTCCGGGCCAGGAACGACGGGGAGCAGCGCGTGGCCGGCGAGTGGAGAGCAGAGCCCGCGGCGTGGCCGCGCGGGCCGGAGCCGGGGCGGCTGCCGGCCGAGGTGACCGGCTTCGTCGGACGGCGGCAGGAGCTGGCCGAGCTGGCGGGTCTGCTGGCCGGCGCCCGGCTGGTGACGGTGACCGGGCCCGGCGGGGTGGGCAAGAGCCGGCTGGCGGTGCGGGCGGCGGCCCGGGCGGCCGGGGCCTTCCCGGACGGCGCCTGGCTGGTGGACGTCGCCCCGGTGCAGGACCCGCTGCTGCTCGGCCACGCCGTCCTGGAGGCCCTGCGGCTGACCGACGGCACCGCCCGGCCGCCGTTGGACGTGCTGGGCGAGCACCTGGCGGGGCGGCGGCTGCTGCTGGTGCTGGACGGCTGCGAACACCTGGTGGAGGCCTGCGCCGAGCTGGCCGACGCGCTGCTGCGCGCCCTGCCCGGCCTGCGGGTGCTGGCCACCAGCCGCGCCGCGCTGCGGGCCTCGGGCGAGCACCTGCTGACGCTGGCCCCGCTGCCGGTCGGCCCGCTGCCGCAGCAGCGGGTGGGCCCCGAGGTGCTGCCGGACGCGGTGCGGCTGTTCGCCGACCGGGCCCGGGCGGTCCTGCCGTCCTTCGCGGTGACCGAGGCGAACGCGGAGGCGGTCGGTTTGCTCTGCCGTCGGCTGGACGGCATCCCGCTGGCCGTGGAGCTGGCCGCCGGGCGGCTGCGGGCGCTGTCGGTGGAGCAGATCACCGCCCGGCTGGACGACCGCTTCCGGCTGCTCACCGGCGGCTCCCGGACGGCCCTGCCGAGGCACCAGACGCTGCGCACGACGATCGGCTGGAGCCATGAGCTGTGCACAGTGCAGGAACGTTTACTCTGGGCCCGCCTGTCGGTCTTCGTCGGCAGTTTCGACCTGGAGGCCGCCGAGTACGTCTGCGGCGGCGACGGCATCGAGCCCGAGGACGTGCTCGACCTGCTGGACGAACTCGTCGCCAAGTCCGTGGCGCTGCGCGAGGACAGCCCCTTCGGCGTCCGCTTCCGGCTGCTGGACACCCTGCGCGAGTACGGCGGCCACTGGCTGCGCGCCGCCGGCGAGGAGCAGCGGCTGCTGCGCCGCCACCGGGACTGGTACCTGGGCGTCGCCACCTGGGGCGAGGTCGAGTGGTTCGGCCCCCGGCAGGCCGAGACCGCCGAACGCACCCGGCTGGCCCACACCAACCTGCGCGCCGCGCTGGAGTTCTGCCTGGCCGAGCCCGGCGAGGAGCAGATCGCCCTGCTGCTGGCCGGCACCCTCTGGTTCTACTGGGTCGGCTGCGGCCACCTCGGCGAGGGCCGGCACTGGCTGGACCGGGCGCTCGCCCTGGACCGCGAACCGACCGAGGCCCGGGCCAAGGCCCTGTGGGTGACCGGCTACATGGCCACCCTCCAGGGCGACCTCGACGCGGCCCGGCCCGCACTGGAGGAGTGCCGCCGCCAGGCCCTGGACACCGGCGACGACCGGGCGCTCGCCTACGCCGTCCACCGCCAGGGCTGCGCCGCCCTGATCGGCGACGAACCGGAGCGCGCCGCCGAGCTGTTCGAGGAGGCGCTCTGGCACTACCGGACCATCGGTGAGCTCAACAGCAACGTGGTGATGGCCATGTTCGAGCTCGGCCTCGCCTACCTGTTCCAGGGCGACCTGGACAGCGGCGAGCTCTGGTTCGGCCAGGCCCGCACGGTCTGCGAGGAGCACGGCGAGCAGTGGGCGTACGCCTACGTGCTGTACGCGATGGCGTACTCGCACTACCTGGACGGCGCGGTCGAGCCGGCCCGGGCCCTGGCCCGCGAGTGCGTCCGGCTGAACCACCACTTCCACGACCTGCTGGGCATCGTGCTGGGGATCGACCTGCTGGCGCTGCTGGAGACCGAGCCGGACGGCCTGGGCGGGCCCGGCAACCTGTGCGAGGCCCGGGTGCTGCAGGGCGCCGCGCACCGGATCTGGCGCGCGGTCGGCAACCCCTTCCTGGGTTCCCGGTCCTTCTTCGGCCCGCACCAGGAGTGCGCCGAGCGGGCCCGGGCCGGGCTGACCGAGCAGCAGTACGACGACTGCTACCGGGCCGGCACCCGGCTGGACCTGGACGCGGCCGTCTCCCGGGCGCTCGGCGGCGGCTCCCCGGACGGCCCGGGTCCGGGCCCCGGACCCGGCCCGGTGCCGCCGTCACCGACGCCCGCGCCGGTCCGGAATAGCTGAAGCTTGCCGATTGCTTGAGCAGGCAAGGATCCATCCGGAAGGAGCACCATGGCCATCCACGACGAGTACCGCCTCGCGAACTTCTACTTCGAGTCCAAGGCGTACAGCGACGCCGCCCGCATGCTGGAAGGCGTGCTGGCCGAGGAGCCGGCCAACCTCTCGGTCCGGCTGCTGCTGGCCCGCAGCTACTTCCACTCCGCCCAGCTCGGCCGCGCCGAGGCCGAGCTGCGCCGGATCCTCGACCTCGACCCGGCCGAGGACTACGCCCGGCTGATGCTCGGCCGCACCCTGGAGCGCCGGGGCCGCGCCGAGGAGGCCCGCCCGCACCTGCGGCTGGCCGCCGCGATGACCGGCGAGCAGCTCTGACCGGCGAAGCACCGGGAAGCACCGACAACGCACCGGCAACGCACCGGGAAAACGGCGAGCCCCCGCCGCCTCGAAAGGCGACGGGGGCTCGCTGCTGCGGTTCCGCGAAGTGCGAACCGAGCGCGGGTCAGCGCGAGTAGTACTCGACGACCAGCTGCTCGTCACAGATCACCGGGACCTCCTTGCGCTGCGGCGCACGGTCCAGGCGGAAGGCCAGGGCCTTCAGGTTGACCTCGAGGTACTTCGGGGTCTGGCCCTCACCCGCGTAGCCACCCTCACGGGCGACCTGGAAGGGGACCTTCTCCTTGGAGCGCTCGCGGACGGTGACCACGAAGCCCGGCTTCATCTGGTACGACGGCTTGTTGACCTTGCCGCCGTTGACCTCGATGTGGCCGTGGACGACCATCTGGCGGGCCTGGTAGATGGTGCGGGCGATGCCCGAACGCAGGACCAGGGAGTCCAGACGGGTCTCCAGCTCGGCGACGAGCGCCTCACCGGTCTTGCCCTCGGCCTTCTTGGCGCGGTCGAACGCGCGCGCCATCTGCTTCTCGCTCAGGTCGTACTGGGCGCGCAGACGCTGCTTCTCGAGCAGACGGACCTTGTAGTCCGAGTTCTGCTTGCGACCACGGCCGTGCTGGCCGGGCGGGTACGGGCGGGCCTCGAAGTACTTGACGGACTTCGGGGTCAGCGGCACGCCGAGCGCACGCGCGATCTTGACCTTGGGACGCTTCTGGTTCGCCATGAACCAAACCTTCCTTGCTTACGAATACGGCTTTCACCAGGTGTTGACGGAGGTCGCATGTCGCGACCCGGAGAAAACCCCGACGCCTGCGCGAAGGGATCAGCCGCTCTCCGGAGCCGGGCACGAGATGTGCTGGTCACACGAAGGGCCCGGGAACCGGGCCTTCCGCGACACCGAAACGGTGCGCGACGCTCCTGGTGCGGGCCTCCCGGAGGAGGCCTACCGCCGATGCCCCGCTGGTGCGGCCGGTCGGTGGGGTCTCCCCCGCCGCCGTCCCGGGACATGGCACTCCGACGAAGTATACCCGTCGATCACTCGCCCTTTTCCCCGGGCCGCCCCTCGGCCGTCGGCGCGGGCTGCTGCTCCGTCTTCCCGTCCGCCTTCCCGTCCGACTTCGCCTCCGCCTTCTTCTCCACCCGGCGCTCCCCGCGCAGCCGCCCGCGGGTCCACTCCACGGTGTCCGCGTACCGGACCTCGCCGCCGCGCCGGTTCGGCTGGTAGTACTCCCGGCCGTGCACCTGGTCCGGCGCGTACTGCTGGGCGGCGATGCCCTCCGGCAGGTCGTGCGGGTACTGGTAGCCCCGGCCGTGGCCGAGCTTGCCCGCGCCGCCGTAGTGGGCGTCCCGCAGGTGCGGCGGGACGGCCCCGGCCAGCCCCTGCCGGACGTCCGCCAGCGCCGCGTCGATCGCCAGGTAGGCCGAGTTGGACTTGGGTGCCAGGGCCAGCGCGATCGCCGCCTGGGAGAGGATGATCCGGGCCTCCGGGAAGCCGATCAGGGCCACCGCCTGGGCAGCCGCCACCGCCGTCTGCAGCGCCGTCGGATCGGCCAGGCCGACGTCCTCGCTGGCCGAGATCATCAGCCGCCGGGCGATGAACCGGGGGTCCTCCCCCGCCTCGATCATCCGGGCCAGGTAGTGCAGGGTGGCGTCCACGTCGCTGCCGCGGATCGACTTGATCAGCGCGCTGGCCACGTCGTAGTGCTGGTCGCCGTCCTTGTCGTAGCGCACCGCCGCCTGGTTGACGGCCGTCTCGGTGGTGGCCAGCGAGATGCTCGGCTCCCCCTTCTCCAGCGCCGCACCGGCCGCCGCCTCCAGCGTGGTGAGCGCCCGCCGGGCGTCCCCGCCGGCCAGCCGTACCAGGTGGTCCTCGGCCTCCGCGGTCAGCTCCAGCGCGCCCTCCAGGCCGCGCTCGTCGCCCACCGCGCGGCGCAGCAGCGCGCGGATGTCCTCGTCGGTCAGCGACTCCAGGGTGAGCAGCAGCGAGCGGGACAGCAGCGGGGAGATCACCGAGAAGTACGGGTTCTCGGTGGTCGCCGCGATCAGGGTGACCCAGCGGTTCTCCACGGCCGGCAGCAGCGAGTCCTGCTGGGCCTTGGAGAAGCGGTGGATCTCGTCCAGGAACAGCACCGTCTCCCGGCCGGACATGCCGACCGCCCGGCGGGCGCCGTCGATCACCGCCCGGACCTCCTTGACCCCGGCGGTGATCGCGGACAGCTCGACGAAGCGGCCCTCCACGGCCTGGCTGATCACGTGCGCGAGGGTGGTCTTGCCGGTGCCGGGCGGCCCCCAGAGGATCACCGAGCTGGTGGCCGCCGGGCCGCGGGAGCCCGCGACCAGCCGGCGCAGCGGCGAGCCGGGCTTCAGCAGCTGCCGCTGCCCGGCCACCTCGTCCAGGGTGCGCGGACGCATCCGTACGGCCAGCGGGGCCCGGCCGGGCTCCCTGGCCTGGCGTTCCTCGGCGGCGGCGGTGAAGAGGTCCGGTTCGTCCACACCGGAAGCCTAGTTGAGGCCACCGACAGGCCCGGCCCGGGCCGTCGCCGACCGGCCCGGCTACTCCAGTCCGGCAGCGTGGTCCGGAACGTACTTCTGCAGGTCGCGCGGGGGTCGCTGGTAGCCGCGCGGGGCCGGGCGGGGCGGCAGCTGGATCCGCGGCGGGGCGACCTCGTGGTACGGCACCGAGGAGAGCAGGTGGGCGATCATGTTGATCCGGGCCCGCCGCTTGTCGTCGCTCTCCACCACGTGCCAGGGCGACTGCGGGACGTCGGTGTAGACGAACATCTCGTCCTTGGCCCGCGAGTAGTCCTCCCAGTGGGCGATCGACTCGACGTCCATCGGGGAGAGCTTCCAGCGCTTCATCGGGTCCTCCAGTCGGTCCCGGAAGCGCCGCTCCTGTTCGGTGTCGCTGACCGAGAACCAGTACTTGCGCAGCAGGATCCCGGCCTCGATCAGCATCTGCTCGAAGGTCGGGCACTGGTGCAGGAGCTGCCAGTACTCCTCGTCGCTGCAGAAGCCCATCACCCGCTCGACCCCGGCGCGGTTGTACCAGCTGCGGTCGAACAGCACGATCTCCCCGGCCGCCGGCAGGTGTTCGACGTACCGCTGGAAGTACCACTGGGTCTTCTGCCGCTCGGTCGGGGTGGGCAGCGCCGCGACCCGGGCGATGCGCGGGTTCAGGTACTCCGTCACCCGCTTGATCGCGCCGCCCTTGCCGGCCGCGTCCCGTCCCTCGAAGACCACCACCACGCGGGCGCCCTCGACCCGCACCCACTCCTGGAGCTTCACCAGCTCCTGCTGCAGCCGCAGCAGCTCCCGCTCGTACGGCTTCCTCGCCAATCGTTCCGGCTTCGCGGTCCGCCGCTGCTCGGTCACCCTCGGTCCTCCGTCCGACTGCTGCTGATGACCCTTCACCGTAGGCGCAGAACGGCGGATCCGCAGGTCGGGAGGGTCATCAGACCTCGACGAAGGGTTCCGGGTAGCGGCAGAGCCCGCGCGGACCGCCGTCGTACGCCGCCAGCGGCAGCGCCTGGAAGTACGCCTCCGGCACCTCGAACGGGCCGGTGACCTCGTGCCGCCCGGCCGGGGTGAAGCCGAACCGCCCGTAGTAGTCCGGATCCCCGAGCACCACCACCAGCTTCTCGCCCGCCTCCTCGGCGGCCGACAGCGCGGCCCGGACGACGAGTTCGCCGACGCCCCGGCGCTGCCACTCGGGCGCGACCGCGACCGGGGCGAGCGCCAGCGCGTCGCCACCGCCGCCCTTGCCGCCGACCCGCAGCCGGGTCAGCAGGGCGTGCCCGACGACCAGCCCGGCGTCGTCCACCGCGACCACCGACAGCCCGGGCAGCCAGGCGGGATCGCGGCGCAGCGCGTCCACCAGGTCCGCCTCGTCGGGCCCGGGGAACGCGGCCATGTGCACGCGTCTGGTGGCCGGGGCATCCTGCGGACATTCGACTCTCGTGGTGACCTGCATGAGTCAACCCTCCCTGTGTCACACGACGTTGTGGACCGGCCCCGGACGGTGGGTGGACCGTCCGGGGCCGTTGCAGGTTAGCGGAATGACGCGGCGTCAGCTCTTGGGCTGCGCCTCCGACTTGGCGTCCTCGCGGACCTTCGGCTGGGCGTCCACGCCGGCCTCGCGGCGCTGCGCCGGGGTGATCGGGGTCGGGGCGCCGGTCAGCGGGTCACCACCGGTGGACGTCTTCGGGAAGGCGATGACGTCGCGGATGGTGTCGTACCCGCCGAGCAGCGTGACGATCCGGTCGAGGCCGAAGGCGACCCCGCCGTGCGGCGGCGGGCCGTAGTTGAAGGCGTCCAGCAGGAAGCCGAACTGCGAGGCCGCCTCCTCCTCGGACAGGCCGATCGCGTCGAACGCCCGCTTCTGCACGTCCCGCTGGTGGATACGGATCGAACCGCCGCCCAGCTCCGAGCCGTTCAGGACCAGGTCGTAGGCGTTGGACAGGGCCGTACCCGGGTCGGTGTCGAAGCTGTCCAGCGACTCCGCGGTGGGGGCGGTGAACGGGTGGTGCACCGCATGCCAGCCCTGGAACTGGCCCTTGTCGTCCTCGATCGGCTCGAACATCGGGAAGTCGACGACCCAGAGGAAGGCCCACTTGGACGCGTCGATCAGCTCGCAGCGCTTGCCGATCTCCAGGCGGGCGGCGCCGAGCAGCTCCTGCGAGGGGCGCTCCTTGCCGGCCGCGAAGAAGACCGCGTCGCCGTTCTTGGCGCCGGCCGCGGCGGCGAGGCCGGCCAGGTGCTCCGCGGAGAGGTTCTTGGCGACCGGGCCGCGCAGCTCACCGGTCTCGGCGTCGATCAGCACGTAGGCCAGGCCCTTGGCGCCGCGCGCCTTGGCCCAGTCCTGCCAGGCGTCCAGCTGCTTGCGCGGCTGGGAGGCACCGCCCGGCATGACCACGGCACCGACGTACGGGGCCTGGAACACGCGGAACTCGGTGCCCTTGAAGTACTCGGTGAGGTCGGTGAGTTCCTGGCCGAAGCGGACGTCCGGCTTGTCCGAGCCGTAGCGGCCCATGGCGTCCGCGTAGGTCATCCGCGGCAGCGGGTTCGGGATCTCGTAGCCGTGCACCTCGCGCCAGATCGCGCCGACGATCTTCTCGCCGAGGGCCAGGATGTCCTCCTGGTCGACGAAGGAGGCCTCGATGTCCAGCTGGGTGAACTCCGGCTGCCGGTCGGCGCGGAAGTCCTCGTCGCGGAAGCAGCGGGCGATCTGGTAGTAGCGCTCCATGCCGGCCACCATCAGCAGCTGCTTGAACAGCTGGGGCGACTGCGGCAGGGCGTACCAGTGGCCGGGCTGCAGGCGGACCGGGACGAGGAAGTCGCGGGCGCCCTCGGGGGTGGAGCGGGTGAGGTACGGCGTCTCGATGTCGAGGAAGTCGTTCTCCTCCATCACCCGGCGGATGATGTTGTTGACCTTGGAGCGCAGCCGCAGGCCCTTGGCCGGGCCCTCGCGGCGCAGGTCCAGGTAGCGGTAGCGCAGCCGGACCTCCTCGTTGACCGTGCCCGGCTCGTACTCGGCGACCGGGAACGGCAGCGGGGCGGCCTCGGAGAGCACCTCGATGTCGCTGACGACGACCTCGACCGCGCCGGTCGGGATGTCCGGGTTCTCGTTGCCCTCGGGGCGGACCCGGACGTCGCCGACGACCTTGACGCAGTACTCGGCGCGCAGGCCGTGCACCGAGTCGAGGTCGCGGACCACGATCTGCACGGTGCCGGAGGCGTCGCGCAGGTCGATGAAGGCGACGCCGCCGTGGTCGCGGCGGCGGGCGACCCAGCCGGCCAGGGTGACGGTGGTGCCTGCGTGCTCCGGGCGGAGCGTGCCCGCGTCGTGCGTGCGGATCACAGCTGCTTCTCCTTCAGGGTGGTGACGAGTGCGTCGAGGGCGACGGGGGTCTGCTCGCCGGTGCTCAGGTCCTTGAGCTGGACGACGCCCTCGGCGAGGTCCCGGTCCCCGGCGATCAGGGCGAAGCGGGCGCCGGACCGGTCGGCGGACTTCATGGCGTTCTTGATGGTCTTGACGCCGAAGGCGAGGTCGGTGGCCACGCCGGCCCGGCGCAGCTCGACCACCTTGGCGAAGAGCAGGTTCTTGGCCTCCTCGCCGAGCGCGACGGCGTAGACGGAGGTGGCGGGCGGCAGGTCGAGGGTGACGCCCTCGGCCTCCAGCGCCAGGTAGGTGCGGTCCACGCCGAGGGCCCAGCCGACGGACGGCAGCGCGGGGCCGCCGATCATCTCGGACAGGCCGTCGTAGCGGCCGCCGCCGCCGATCGCGGACTGGGCGCCGAGGCCGTTGTGCACGAACTCGAAGGTGGTGCGGGTGTAGTAGTCCAGGCCGCGGACCAGCTTCGGGTCGTCGACGAAGGCGACGCCGTTGGCGGTGAGCAGCTCGCGCACCTTATCGTCGTACGCCTTGCACTCCTCGCACAGGAAGTCGCGCAGCATCGGGGCGCCGACCAGCTGCGCCTGCACCGACTCGCGCTTGTCGTCCAGCACCCGCAGCGGGTTGATCTCCGCCCGGCGGCGGGTCTCCTCGTCCAGGTCCAGCCCGGAGAGGAAGTCGATCAGGGCGGCGCGGTAGACCGGGCGGCACTGCTTGTCGCCGAGGCTGTTGAGCAGCAGCGAGTAGTTGCTCAGGCCCAGCGAGCGGAAGGCGTCGTCGGCCAGGATGATCAGCTCGGCGTCCAGCGCCGGGTCCTCGGCGCCGATCGCCTCCGCGCCGACCTGGGAGAACTGGCGGTAGCGGCCCTTCTGGGCGCGCTCGTAGCGGTAGTACGAGCCCGAGTACCAGAGCTTGACCGGCAGGTTGCCCTGCTTGTGCAGGTTGGCCTGGAGCGCGGCGCGCAGCACCGAGGCGGTGCCCTCCGGGCGCAGCGCGAGGTCGTCGCCGCCCTTGGTGGTGAGGGTGTACATCTCCTTGGAGACGATGTCGGTGGACTCGCCGACTCCGCGGGAGAACAGCTTCACGTCCTCGAAGACCGGGGTCTCGACGTAGCCGTAACCGGCCCGGCGGGCGGGCGCGGCGATGCGCTCGCGGATCGCCAGGAAGGTCGCGGAGCTGGGGGGCAGCAGGTCGTAGGTGCCCTTGGGGGCGGTGAAGGTGCTCAACTTCTCTTCCGTCACATTCCTCGTCGCGGGAAAGCCGGGGCGCCTGCCGCCCCCGCTGCCTGTCGGAGGTAGGGGTTGGTGGCGCGCTCGCGGCCGATGGTGGTCTGACCGCCGTGGCCGGAGAGGACCACGGTGGAGTCGTCGAGGGGCAGGCACACCCGGGCCAGCGAGTTCATGATCGCCTCGCTGTCCCCGCCCGGGAGGTCCGTGCGCCCGATGGAGCCGGCGAACAGCAGGTCGCCCGAGAACAGCACCGGGGGGAGGTCCTCGGCACCGGGCGTCCGGAAGGTCACCGACCCCCCGGTATGGCCCGGGGCGTGGTCCACGGTGAGCCGCAGGCCGGCCAGTTCCAGCACGCTGCCGTCGGTGAGCTCGCGCACGTCGTCCGGCTCGCCGACGGTGAGCTCGCCCATCAGCTGGGTGCCCAGGGAGCGGCCGAGCGCCTTCTCCGGGTCGGACATCATGTACCGGTCCTCGGGGTGGATCCAGGCCGGGACGCCGCGGGCGCCGCAGACCGGGACCACCGAGGCGACGTGGTCGATGTGGCCGTGGGTGAGCAGCACGGCGACGGGCTTGAGCCGGTGCTCCCGGACCATCTCCTCGACGCCGCGCGCGGCCTGGTGCCCGGGATCGACGATCACGCACTCCTCGCCCGCCGCCGGCGCGACCAGGTAGCAGTTGGTGCCCCAGGCTCCAGCGGGGAATCCGGCGATGAACACGCGAGTCCTTCGGGTGGGTGCGGCTACGGGCGGGTGCGGTGGTGAGCTGCGGTGGCTACCAGTAGTGATGGCGTAAGGGAAGCCTACCGGCGGTCCGGGTCCGGTTGCGAACCAGATACGCGGTGGCGGGGCCGGGCCCGCCCCGGACGCCTGACAGGTTCACCGCGCCCTTACGGGCCCGGTCCCTACACTTGGCCGCCGATGGGTGCGATGATCCGCTCCGGAAACCCATCCACTTTTCCCGCACATGCTCAGGAGACACGGCCGGTGGTCAGCAGCGAACAGCGGCGGCGGCAGCTCGCCCGCGAGAAGTACGAGCGCCAGATGGAGCGCCGCGCCGAGGCGGCGTCCGCCCGCAGGCGGCGCAACACGATCCTGGGCGCCTCGCTCGCCGTGGTGGTGCTGGCCGGCGGCGGAACCCTGTTCGCCACCGGCGCGTTCAGCTCCGACGACAAGGACAAGAACACCTCGGCCGCCTCCAGCGCCCAGCCCGCGCCGACCCAGGCCGACCCGGCCTCGACGCCGACCCGCAAGCCGGTCGAGGGCTGCGCGGCGCCGGCGCCGGGCTCGCCCAACAAGAAGCAGTTCAAGGCCGAGCCGGCCATGTCGATCGACGACCACGGCTCGTACACCATGACGCTGGACACCAACTGCGGCAAGGTGACCGTCGCGATGGACGCGGCCAAGGCCCCGCACACCGTGAACTCGTTCAACTTCCTGGCCGGCGAGCAGTACTTCGACCACACCAAGTGCCACCGGCTCACCACCGACGGCATCTTCGTGCTCCAGTGCGGCGACCCGACCGCCACCGGCTCGGGCAGCCCCGGCTACAAGTTCGCGGACGAGAACCTGAGCGGCGCGACCTACCCGGCAGGCACGGTGGCGATGGCCAACTCCGGCCCGGGCACCAACGGCAGCCAGTTCTTCCTGGTTTACAAGGACACCCAGCTGCCGCCGAACTACACCCCGTTCGGCAAGATCACCGGCGGCCTGGACGTGGTCCAGAAGATCGCCGCCGCGGGCACCCTGGAGGGCTCCGGCGACGGCCACCCGATGGCCGACGTCACCTTCAACTCGGTTACCGTGTCCAAGGGTTGACCGACCCCGGGGCCGCCGGCGGCAGGCGCGGAAAGCGCCTCCGCCCGGCCCCGGACCGAAATCGCCCGGCCCGGATGCGGACAGCACCGGTCCTGGTCGCCTATGTTGGCGTTGTATAGGGTGCCCGGACCCGCCTAGCCGTCACCCTCGGCAGCAAGGCACGGCGGACGGGGACGGCGGACTCATCGGTCCGCCGCACATCTAACTGTGGACGACGGTCGCGCGCCGCCCCGGCGCGGGCGCGACGTCATGTGGAGGACGCGCTATGAGCAGCGACCCGTGGGGCCGTGTGGACGAGCAGGGCACGGTGTACGTCAGGACCGCCGACGGCGAACGCGTCGTGGGTTCCTGGCAGGCCGGCTCGCCCGAGGAGGCCCTCGCCTACTTCGAGCGCAAGTACCAGGGCATCGAGGTGGAGATCGGCCTGCTGGAGAAGCGGGTGCGCACCACCGACCTGGCCGCCAAGGACGCCCAGACCGCGCTGGAGCACCTCCGCGCCCAGGTGGCCGAGGGGCACGCGGTGGGTGACCTGGACGCGCTGGCCAAGCGGCTGGAGACGCTCTCCGGCGAGATCGAGAGCCGACGGGAGGAGCGCAAGGCCGCCCGTGCCAAGGCCCAGGACGAGACCCGCTCCGCCAAGGAGGCCCTGGTCTCCGAGGCCGAGCAGCTCGCCGAGTCCACCCAGTGGCGGGAGGCCGGCGACCGGCTGCGCGCCCTGGTGGACACCTGGAAGGGCCTGCCGCGGCTGGACCGCAAGAGCGACGACGAGCTGTGGCACCGCTTCTCGCACGCCCGCTCGGTCTTCTCCAAGCACCGCAAGGCGCACTTCGCGACCCTGGACGCCGAGCGCGAGCAGGCCCGGCAGGTCAAGGAGGCGCTGGTCTCCGAGGCCGAGGCGCTGTCCTCGTCCGACGACTGGGGCAGCACCGCCGCCGCCTACCGCGACCTGATGGCGCGCTGGAAGGCGGCCGGCCGGGCGCAGCGGGACGTCGAGGACGAGCTGTGGGCGCGCTTCCGCGGCGCCCAGGACGTGTTCTTCCAGGCCCGTTCCGCGGTGTTCAGCGAGCGCGACGCCGAGCAGGTGGAGAACCAGAAGCTCAAGGAGGCGCTGGCCACCGAGGCCGAGGCGATCCTGCCGATCACCGACCTCAAGGCCGCCAAGGCCGCGCTGCGCGAGGTCAACGAGCGCTGGGAGGCCATCGGCCACGTGCCGCGCGACGTCCGCCCGAAGCTGGACGGCCGGCTGAACGTGGTCGAGCGGGCCATCCGCGAGGCCGAGGACTCCGAGTGGAAGCGCTCCAACCCGGAGGCCAAGGCCCGGGCGGCCGGCATGGTGGGCCTGTTCCAGGCGAAGGCCGACAAGATCCAGGCCGACCTGGACAAGGCCCGGGCGGCCGGCAACGCCTCCAGGACCGCCAAGCTGGAGGCCGAGCTCTCCGGTGTGCAGACCCTGCTGGAGCAGGCGCACAAGAGCCAGGAGGAGTTCAGCGGCTGATCCGGCCCGCTGGACGACGAAGGCCCCCGGGGTGCTCCCCGGGGGCCTTCCTCATGCGCCGGGCCTCACTTCCGGGCCGAGGTGACCCGGTAGACGTCGTAGACGCCCTCGACGCCGCGCACCGCCTTGAGCACGTGGCCCAGGTGCTTGGGGTCGCCCATCTCGAAGGTGAAGCGGCTCATCGCCACCCGGTCCCGGGAGGTCTGGACCGCCGCCGACAGGATGTTGACGTGCTGGTCGGAGAGCACCCGGGTGACGTCCGAGAGCAGCCGGGAGCGGTCCAGCGCCTCGACCTGGATGGCCACCAGGAAGACCGAGGACTGGGTGGCCGCCCACTCGACGTCGATGATCCGCTCGGGCTGCTGGCTCAGCGAGTCCACGTTGACGCAGTCGGCGCGGTGCACCGAGACGCCGTTGCCGCGGGTGACGAAACCGACGATCGGGTCGCCCGGCACCGGGGTGCAGCAGCGGGACAGCTTGACCCAGACGTCCTCGACGCCCTTGACGATCACGCCCGGGTCGCCCTTGGCCCGGCGGCGCACGGCCCGGCGGTTGTCGTGGGTCGGGGTGGCCGTCTCGGCGAGGTCCTCGGTGGCGCCCTCCTCGCCGCCGAGCGCCTGGACCAGCTTCTGGACGATGTTCTGCGCGGCGACGTGCCCCTCGCCGATGGCGGCGTAGAGCGAGGAGATGTCGGGGTAGCGCATCTCGTGGGCCAGGGTGACCAGCGAGTCGCCGGTCAGGATCCGCTGGATCGGCAGGCCCTGCTTGCGCATCGCCCGGACGATCGCCTCCTTGCCCTGCTCGATCGCCTCCTCGCGGCGCTCCTTGGAGAACCAGGCGCGGATCTTGTTGCGGGCGCGCGGGGACTTGACGAAGCCCAGCCAGTCCCGGGACGGGCCGGCGTTCTCCGCCTTGGAGGTGAACACCTCGACGGTGTCGCCGTTCTCCAGGGTCGACTCCAGCGGCACCAGGCGGCCGTTGACCCGGGCCCCTATGGTCCGGTAGCCGACCTCGGTGTGCACCGCGAAGGCGAAGTCGACCGGGGTGGCACCGGCCGGCAGGGCTATCACGTCACCCTTGGGGGTGAAGACGAAGACCTCGTTGCTGGCCAGGTCGAAGCGCAGCGACTCCAGGAACTCGCCCGGGTCGGCGGTCTCCTTCTGCCAGTCCAGCAGCTGCCGCAGCCAGGCCATCTCGTTGACGGCGCCGGCCTTGTCGTCCTTGCGGACCTGGGTCGGGGTGTCGGTGCGGACCTTGGAGGCCCCGGCGACCGCCCGCTGCTTGTACTTCCAGTGCGCGGCGATGCCGTACTCGGCCCGCCGGTGCATGTCGAAGGTGCGGATCTGGAGTTCGACCGGCTTGCCGCCGGGACCGATCACCGTGGTGTGCAGCGACTGGTACATGTTGAACTTGGGCATCGCGATGTAGTCCTTGAACCGCCCCGGCACCGGGTTCCACCGCGCGTGGATGGTGCCCAGTGCCGCGTAGCAGTCGCGGACGGTGTCGACCAGGACCCGGATGCCCACCAGGTCGTAGATCTCGGCGAAGTCCCGGCCCCGGACGATCATCTTCTGGTAGACCGAGTAGTAGTGCTTCGGCCGGCCGGTGACGGAGGCGGTGATCCGGGCGCCGCGCAGGTCCGCCTGGACCTGGTCGATCACGGTCGCCAGGTACTCGTCCCGCTTGGGGGCGCGCTCGGCGACCAGCCGGACGATCTCGTCGTACATCTTGGGGTAGAGGATCGCGAAGGCGAGGTCCTCCAGCTCCCACTTGATGGTGTTCATGCCCAGCCGGTGCGCCAGCGGGGCGTAGATCTCCAGCGTCTCGCGGGCCTTCTTCTCCTGCTTCTCCCGCTTGAGGTAGCGCATCGTGCGCATGTTGTGCAGGCGGTCGGCCAGCTTGATCACCAGGACCCGGGGGTCCTTGGCCATCGCGACGACCATCTTGCGGACGGTCTCGGCCTGCGCGGCCTCGCCGAACTTGACCCGGTCCAGCTTGGTGACGCCGTCGACCAGCAGGGCCACCGAGTCTCCGAAGTCCTTGCGCAGGGTCTCCAGGCCGTAGTCGGTGTCCTCGACGGTGTCGTGCAGCAGCCCGGCCATCAGCGTCGGGGCGTCCATGCCGAGCTCGGCCAGGATGGTCGCGACGGCCAGCGGGTGGGTGATGTACGGGTCGCCGCTCTTGCGCTTCTGCCCGCGGTGCCACTTCTCGGCGACGGCGTAGGCGCGCTCGATGTCGCGCAGCAGCGCCGGGTCGGCCTTGGGGTCGTTCGCCCGGATCGAGCGGAACAGCGGCTCCAGGACGGGGTTGAGGACGCTGGAGCGCTGGCCGCCGAGGCGGGCCAGCCTGGCCCGCATCCCGCCGCCGGTGCCGGAGCCGCGGCCGACCGGGGCGAGCTGGCGCGAGGAGGTCGGCGTCGGGCGTGCCGGGGTGGCCCCCGAGGGCGTGGGACGGTCTTCGGGGGCGGCCGCTGCGGCCGTGGGCACAACCTCGTCGGGCAAGGACACTCCTCGGGGCACCGGGGCCGACCCCTGCCGAGGGCCCGTACGGTCCGGGCACAACCAGGAGGGGATGAATCTTCATGGTACCGAGCCGGGCGGCCCGCCGTTCATCCGGCCGGGCCCGGAAACGGAAGGGCGGCGGTCGGATGATCCGACCGCCGCCCTTCCGTCATGCCCTTCAGACCGTGACCAGCGTCTCCAGCGGAGCGCCGCCCAGGTGCCCGGACAGCCGCTCGCGGCCGTCCAGGAAGCCGAGCTCCATCAGCACCACGACGCCCACCAGCTCGGCGCCGGCCTCCTTCACCAGGTCCAGCGAGGCACCGATGGTGCCACCGGTGGCCAGCACGTCGTCCACCACCAGCACCCGCTCACCGGGCGCGAAGGCGTCGCACTGCACCTCCAGCGTCGCCGAGCCGTACTCCAGCTCGTACGAGCGCCGGAACACCTCGCCGGGCAGCTTGCCCGCCTTGCGGATCGGCACGAAGCCCAGCCCGGCCGCGAAGGCCGCCGGAGCCGCCAGCACGAAACCGCGCGCCTCCAGGCCCACCACCTTGGTCGCCCCGAGCTCCTTCGCCCGGTCCGCCAGCGCCTGGGTGAGGGCTCCGAAGGCCTCGGCGTCGGCGAGCAGCGGCGCGATGTCCTTGAACAGCACACCCGGCTTCGGGTAGTCCGGGACGTCCCGGATCCGGCTGTTCAGCAGCTCGGCCAGTGCGGTGTCGGCGGTGGTCACGGTTCTGTCCTCAGGGTCGGGTGCGGTTCAGCGCTTGGTGGACGGACGGCCCTTGGCACGCGGGGTGCCGGCCGCGCGGTCGCGCTGACCGACCATACCCGCAGGCTGGCCCTCGTCCGCGCCCTCGTCCGTCGCCGCCGCGTCCGCGGCCTCCGCCTTGGCGGCCGCCGAGGCCCGGTGCTGCAGGACCCGCTTGCGCAGCGCCTTCATCTCCGGCTGCTCCTCCTTGAGCTGCGCCAGCAGCGGGGTGGCGACGCAGATCGAGGAGTAGGCACCGGCCGCGAGACCGATGAACAGCGCGAGCGAGATGTCGTTCAGGGTGCCGGCACCCAGCAGGCCGCCACCGATGAACAGCAGCGCGGCGACCGGCAGCAGCGCCACCACGGTGGTGTTGAGCGAGCGCACCAGGGTCTGGTTGAGGCCCGCGTTGGCCGCCTCGCTGTAGGTGAGCTTGTTCTGCTTGGTGATCCCCTTGGCGTTCTCCTTCACGGTGTCGAAGACGACGACCGTGTCGTAGAGCGAGTACCCGAGGATGGTCAGGAAGCCGATCACCGTACCGGGGGTGACCTCGAAGCCCACCAGGGCGTAGACCCCGATGGTGATCAGGAGGTCGTGGATCAGCGCGACCAGGGCGGCCAGCGCCATCCGCCACTCGAAGGCGATCGCCAGGTAGACCGTCACCAGGACCATGAAGACGACCAGACCGGTGAGCGCCTTGTTGGAGATCTGCTTGCCCCAGCTGGGGCCGATCACCTGGGCCTCGACGGTGTCCAGCGGCACGTCGAGCTTCTTCGAGAGCTCGGAACGGATGTCGTCCGAGCTCTTCGTCTCGTCGGTGCTGACCTGGATGCGGATCTTGTTGTTGTCCGTCGACTGCACCAGCGGGTGCGAGGAGACGATCCCGTCGGCGGTGTCCTGGGCCTGGGAGACCGTCAGACCCGGCTTGGTGACGGTGTAGACCGAGCCGCCCTTGAACTCGATGCCCAGGTGCAGGCCCATGGCCAGGCCGACCGCCGCGACCAGCACGATCACGCCGGAGATCGAGTACCAGAGCTTGCGGCGCCCGACGAAGTCGAAGCTGACCTCGCCCTGGTAGAGCCGGTGACCCAGATTGGAGAAGCGCGACACGGTGTCAGGCCTCCTTCACGGCGGCAGAGGAGGAGTTACGACGACGGGTGCTGCGCAGCGGCGGACGGGCGCCCAGCCGCTTCGGGTCCAGGCCGGACCACGGGTGACCGTCGGAGAAGAACTTCCGCCGGGCCAGCAGCGTGATCATCGGCTTGGTGAAGAGGAAGATCACCACCACGTCGAGCGCGGTGGTCAGACCCAGGGTGAACGCGAAGCCCTGCACCTTGCCGACCGAGACGACGTAGAGCACGGCGGCACAGAGGAAGGACACGAAGTCCGAGACCAGGATGGTGCGCCGGGCGCGCGGCCAGGCGCGCTGGACCGCCGGGCGCAGCGGGGCGCCCTCGCGGACCTCGTCGCGGATGCGCTCGAAGTACACGATGAAGGAGTCGGCGGTGATGCCGATCGCGACGATCGCACCGCAGACCGCCGGCAGGTTCAGCGCGAAGCCGATCCCGCCGCCCAGCAGGCTCATGATCGAGTAGGTCAGGGCCGCCGAGACGAGCAGACCGGCGATCGAGACCAGGCCCAGGCCGCGGTAGTAGATCACCGAGTAGAGGACCACCAGCACCATGCCGATCAGACCGGCGATCAGGCCGGCCTTCAGCTGGTCGCTGCCCAGCGCCGGGGAGACGGTGGTGACGTCGCCCTTCTGGAACTCCAGCGGCAGGGCGCCGTAGCTCAGCACGTTGGACAGGTCCTGTGCCTCGGGCTGGGTGAACTGGCCGGTGATGACCGCGCTGCCGCCGGGGATCACATTGGTGACCTGCGGGTGCGAGACGACCTGGTTGTCCAGCACGATCGCGAACTGGTTGCTCGGCGAGGTCTGGCTGGCCAGCATGGTGGTGACCTTGGTGAAGGCGTCGGTGCCGGCGCCGTTGAACTGCAGCTGGACCTGCCAGCCGCCACCGGTCTGGGTGTCGAGGCCGGGCTGGGCCTTGGAGACGTCCGAGCCCTTCACCGCGACGGGGCCGAGGGCGAGCTTCTCGTAGTAGCCGCCCTGCCCGGGCTTCTGGGAGCAGGCGACCATGGCCTTGTCGTCGGCGCCGGTCTGGGCGGAGCGCACGTCGGGCTTGGTGCAGTCCAGGTCGGCGAAGGCCTTCTGGAGCTCCGGCGGGACGGTGCCCTGGGTCATCGCGGCGCTCAGGTCGGCGGCGCTCGGCGGGGTGGCCGGGGCGCTCGGGGCGGCCGGGGCCGAGCCGGTGGCACCGGCCGACGGGGTGGCGGACACGCCCGTGGCGGCGGCGCTCGGGCTGGCGTCGGCGGCCAGCGCCTCACCGACGGAGCGGCCCTGCTTGGTGGCGCTCGGGCTGCCGCTGGCGGTGGGGGCGTGGCTCGCGGACGAGCTCGCGCCGGCCGAGGCCGAGGCACCGGCCGAGGGGCTGCCCGACGGGGCGTTGCTCGGGGTGCCCGACGGGGCGGCGGACGGGGAACCGGAGGGCGCGGGCGGGGTGAACCCGCTGGGCGCCACGGCCAGGACCGGACGGAAGAACAGCTTCGCGGTGGTACCGACCTGGTCCGCCGCGTTCTGCTTGTCGCCGCCCTTGGGGATGTTCACGATGATCGTGTCCGAGCCCTGGGTCTGGACCTCCGCCTCGGAGACACCCATTCCGTTGACCCGGCGCTCGATGATCCCGACGGCGATGTCCATGCTGGACTTGTTGATCGCCTTGGGGTCCTTCGACTTCGCGGTCAGCGTGATGCTGGTGCCGCCTGCGAGGTCGATACCGAGCCGGGGCTTGGTGTTGCCCGTCCCGAACATGAGGGCGACCAGTCCGACGGTGACGACCAGGATGAGGGCCAGCGCCCGCCCTGGGTAGCCGTCGCGCGGGCGCGACTTGGGTGTTGCCACCTTGCTCGTTTCTCCCTGTCCATGCCACTTTGCCGACCGGACCCCCGTCCGGCTCGTGGCGGAACGGGGGCATGGCGGCTCTGCGGCCCTGAGGTCCTGTGGGCTCGCGGCACTGCGCCGCGCGGTCGGGCGGGTTGCCCGGCCGTACTACTTGCTCGCGGGAGCCCCGCCCTCGACCTCGCCCTTGGCATCGCCCTTCTCGGCGCTGTCCTTGGTGAGCGTCAGCGGCTTGTCCTCGACCGGCGCGGCGTCGGCGTCCTCGGCCTCCGGCTCGGACAGCTCGTCGTCGGCGGGGCGACCGTTGATGATCGCGTCGTACTCCTGGCGGTCCAGGACGGCCGCGATGGCGCTCTTGGTGAAGTGGGTGAACACGCCGGGCGCGATCTCCAGCTCGACGGTCTCGTCGTGGATCGCCTTCACCTCGGCGTACAGGCCGCCGATGGTGCGCACTCCCGCCCCGGGCTCCAGCGAGCTCTGCATCTGCTGCGTCTGCTGCTGGCGCTTCTTCTGCGACCGGAACATGAGCACGATCGCGATGATCGGGAGGAGAAGGATGATGAGGTTCACTGCAGCCAGGGTCCTTTACGGGCCGCCGGCCGGCGGCCTGTGTGGTATGGGTCGGCCCGTCGGGTGAGAGGGGCGGTCCGGCGGAGTCTAGGCGACCCCGAACTGATCGGACAACGCCAAGCATCGCATCCTGCCGCCGAAAGTGGCGACCCTCCGCCTGCACAGTTTCCCGGGACTTCCTCCCCGGCCCCTCCCCGGGCGGGGCGCCGGGCCGGGCCGGGAACCGACGGCCGCCCGTCACCCGTTCTCTCACCCGTTCGGTGCAGCCGGGTCAACTTCCGTCCGGCCGGAACAGCTCCGGCTGGGGCGGTACGGCGCCGCGGGTGGTCTGGACCGGCGGGGTCAGACCGAGGTGCTGCCAGGCCGCGGCGGTGGCGATCCGACCGCGCGGGGTGCGGGCCAGCAGGCCCTCGCGGACCAGGAAGGGCTCGGCCACCTCCTCGACGGTCTCGGCCTCCTCCCCCACCGCGACCGCGAGTGTCGACAAACCGACCGGTCCGCCGCCGAACAGCCGCAGCAGGGCGTTCAGCACCGCACGGTCCAGCCGGTCCAGACCCCGGGCGTCCACCTCGTAGACGTCCAGCGCCTGGGCGGCGATCCCGACGGTGACCACCCCGTCGTGCCGGACCTGCGCGTAGTCGCGGACCCGGCGCAGCAGCCGGTTGGCGATCCGCGGGGTGCCCCGCGAGCGGCCGGCGATCTCGGCCGCGCCCGCCGGGTCTATCTCCACGTCCAGCAGCGAGGCCGAGCGGTGCACCACCCGCTGCAGCTCGGCCGGGGCGTAGAACTCCATGTGCCCGGTGAAGCCGAAGCGGTCCCGCAGCGGCGGCGGCAGCAGGCCGGCCCGGGTGGTGGCGCCGACCAGGGTGAAGGGCGGCAGCTCCAGCGGGATGGCGGTGGCGCCCGGCCCCTTGCCGACGATCACGTCGACCCGGAAGTCCTCCATCGCCATGTAGAGCATCTCCTCGGCCGGCCGGGACATCCGGTGGATCTCGTCGAGGAAGAGCACCTCACCCTCGGTGAGCGAGGAGAGGATCGCCGCGAGGTCCCCCGCGTGCTGGATCGCCGGGCCGGAGGTGATCCGGATCGGGGCACCGAGCTCGGCCGCGATGATCATGGACAGGGTGGTCTTGCCCAGCCCGGGCGGCCCACTCAGCAGGACGTGGTCCGGCGCGCTGCCGCGCTGACGGGCCGCCTGGAGCACCAGGGACAACTGCTCGCGCACCCGCTCCTGGCCGATGAACTCGTCCAGCAGCTTGGGGCGCAGCGCGGCCTCCACCGCCTGGTCCTCGCCGTCGGCGGCGGCCGTGACCAGCCGGTCGGCGGGTTCCGAGTCGTACATCCTCGCGGGCTCCAGAATCTCCGGTGTCGGGACCGCCGGTCGACGGTCTCACTCGACGGTCGCACTCGACGGTGTCGACAAACGGACAGGTCGTCAGGTGGACTCAGCGGGCGCGGTTGAGGCCGCGCAGGGCGAGCCGCAGCAGCGCGCCGACGTCCGTGGTCTGCTGCGCCTCCGCCTCCGGGGTGACGGCGGCGACCGCCTCGTCCGCCTCGCGCGGGGCGTAGCCGAGGCCGGTCAGCGCGGAGTGCAGCTGCTCGCTCCACGGCGCCGGGCCGGAGGCGATCGGCTTCTGGGCGGGCACCGCGCCGTGCGGGGCGCCCAGCTTGTCCTTGTACTCCAGCAGCAGCTTGGCCGCCTTCGCCTTGCCGATGCCGGGCACCGCGACCAGGGCCTTCTCGTCCCCGCCGGCCACCGCGGCGCGCAGCGCGTCGGGGCTGTGCACCCCGAGGATGGCCTGGGCCAGCTTGGGACCGACGCCCGGCGCGGCCTGGAGGATCTCGAACACGGCCCGCTCGTCGTCGTCGGCGAAGCCGAACAGGGTCAGCGAGTCCTCCCGGACCACCAGGGAGGTCGCCAGCCGGGCCGGCTCGCCGAGCCGCAGCCCGGCCAGGGTGTTCGGGGTGCACTGGACGGCCATGCCGACCCCGCCGACCTCGACCACCGCGACGCCGGAGGCGATGGCCGCCACGGGTCCTTGCACGAAGGCGATCACCGACGACTGCCTTTCTAGGAGTGGGAGCGGGATTGCAGGAGCTTGCTGCGCGGGGCGCTGCGGGCGGCCTGGGCCGCCGCCTGGGTGGCGGCCTGCAGCCGGTTGGTCGTCCCGCCGCGCCAGATGTGGCAGATGGCCAGCGCCAGCGCATCGGCGGCGTCGGCCGGCTTGGGCGGGGCGTCCAGCCGCAGCAGCCGCTGCACCATGGCCGTGACCTGGGCCTTGTCCGCCCGGCCGGAGCCCGTGACGGCGGCCTTGACCTCGCTGGGGGTGTGGAGTGTGACGGGGATGCCGCGCCGGGTGGCGCAGAGCATCGCGACCGCGCTCGCCTGGGCGGTGCCCATCACGGTGCGGACGTTGTGCTGGGCGAAGACCCGCTCGACGGCGACCAAGTCCGGCCGGTGCTCGTCCAGCCAGCCCTCCAGGCCCTGCTCGACCTCCAGCAGCCGCTGCCCGATCTCGGCCTCGGGCGAGGTCCGCACCACGCCCACCCCGACCATCCGCAGCGGCCGGCCCGGCGTGCCCTCGACCACGCCGACCCCGCACCTGGTCAGCCCCGGGTCCACACCCAGCACCCGCACGTCACTCCCCGCCCCTCGTTGCCAACGATCGCCTCCGACCTGCGAAGGCTACCGTCCGGGTCCGACAACCCCGCCGACGACACCGGCCCGGCGGTCCTGGGACCACCGGGCCGGGCAGTGCAGGCGGTCACCCGCCGTCGACCGGAGCCGAATCACTCGGCGTCGAGCTGCGCACCGACCTCGTCGGAGATGTCGAAGTTGGCGAAGACGTTCTGCACGTCGTCGCTGTCCTCCAGCGCGTCGATCAGCTTGAAGATCTTGCGGGCGCCGTCGACGTCCAGCTCGACCTGCATGCTGGGGAGGAAGTTGGCCTCGGCCGAGTCGTAGTCGACGCCGGCGTCGACCAGCGCGGTGCGCACGGCGACCATCTTGGAGGCCTCGGAGACGATCTCGAAGGACTCGCCGAGGTCGTTGATCTCCTCGGGCTCCTGGTCGAGGACGACCTCGAACAGCTTGTCCTCGTCCACGCCGTCAGCCTTGGGGACGATCACCACGCCCTTGCGGTTGAACAGGTACGACACCGAGCCCGGGTCGGCCATCGAGCCGCCGTTGCGGGTCATCGCGACGCGCACGTCGGAGGCCGCGCGGTTGCGGTTGTCGGTGAGGCACTCGATCAGGACGGCGACACCGTTCGGGCCGTAGCCCTCGTACATGATGGTCTGGTAGTCGGCGCCGCCGGCCTCCAGACCGCCACCGCGCTTGACGGCGCGGTTGATGTTGTCGATCGGGACCGAGTTCTTCTTCGCCTTCTGGATGGCGTCGTAGAGGGTCGGGTTACCCGCCGGGTCGGGACCGCCGGTGCGCGCCGCCACCTCGATGTTCTTGATCATCTTGGCGAAGAGCTTGCCGCGCTTGGCGTCGATCACGGCCTTCTTGTGCTTGGTGGTAGCCCACTTAGAGTGGCCGGACATCGCCAGCTCCTTTACGTCGCCAATGGAAATGAAACAGAAGAGATCTTACCGGTGTCGTCACCGGAAAGGCGCACACGGCCACCGACGCCCTACCGAGCGGCGAGGTGCTCCTCGACCATCCGCACGAAGTAGGCGTGCACCCGGTGGTCCCCGGTGAGCTCCGGGTGGAACGAGGTGGCCAGCAGATTGCCCTGGCGCACGGCCACGATCCGGCTCTCCGGGCCGTCCGCGCCGGGCAGCTCGGCCAGCACCTCGACGCCCGTGCCGACCGCCTCGACCCAGGGGGCGCGGATGAAGACGCCGTGCACCGGCGCGTCGTCCAGGCCCTTGAAGGCGAGGCCGGACTCGAAGGACTCGTTCTGCCGGCCGAAGGCGTTGCGGCGCACCGTCATGTCGATGCCGCCGACGCTCTCCTGGTCCTCCCGGCCGTCCAGGATCTTGTCGGCCAGCATGATCATGCCCGCGCAGGTGCCGTACACCGGCATGCCGGCGGCGACCCGCTCGCGCACCGGGTCCATCACGCCGAACAGCAGCGCCAGCTTGGACATGGTGGTGGACTCCCCGCCGGGGATCACCAGCGCGTCGACCTCGGCCAGCTCCTCGGCACGGCGCACCGGACGGGCGAGCGCGTCGGCCTCGGCCAGCGCCACCAGGTGCTCACGGACGTCACCCTGCAGGGCGAGGACACCGATGACTGGAGTGCTCACGGTCTTCAACCTCAATCGATCGTCTACTACGGAAGGACGCGGCGCGGCCCGCCGCACACCGAGGCGCTGCGGCGGGCCGGCACGGACGAGCGGGAACGACTACCAGCCGCGGTTGGCGTAGCGCTCGGTCTCGGGCAGGGTGTCGCAGTTGATGCCGACCATGGCCTCGCCCAGGTTGCGGGAGGCGTCCGCGATGACCTTCGGGTCGTCGAAGAAGGTGGTGGCCTTCACGATGGCGGCGGCACGCTTGGCCGGGTCGCCCGACTTGAAGATGCCGGAGCCGACGAAGACGCCCTCGGCGCCCAGCTGGCGCATCAGCGCAGCGTCGGCCGGGGTGGCCACGCCACCGGCGGAGAACAGCACGACCGGCAGCTTGCCGAGCTCGGCGACCTCCTTGACCAGCTCGTACGGGGCGCGCAGCTCCTTGGCGGCGGCGAACAGCTCGTTGTGGTCCAGCGCCCGCAGGTGGCCGATCTCGTTCTTGATCTGGCGCAGGTGGCGGACGGCCTCGACGACGTTGCCGGTGCCGGCCTCGCCCTTCGAGCGGATCATGGCCGCACCCTCGGCGATCCGGCGCAGGGCCTCGCCCAGGTTGGTGGCGCCGCAGACGAAGGGGGTGGTGAAGGCCCACTTGTCGGAGTGGTTGACCTCGTCGGCCGGGGTCAGCACCTCGGACTCGTCGATGTAGTCGACCCCGAGCGACTGCAGGACCTGGGCCTCGACGAAGTGACCGATGCGGGACTTGGCCATCACCGGGATGGAGACCGCCTCGATGATCTCCTCGATCATGTTCGGGTCGGACATGCGGGCCACGCCGCCGTCCTTGCGGATGTCGGCCGGAACCCGCTCCAGAGCCATGACGGCCACCGCGCCGGCGTCCTCGGCGATCTTCGCCTGCTCGGCGTTGACCACGTCCATGATCACACCGCCCTTGAGCTGCTCGGCCATGCCGCGCTTGACCCGAGCGGTACCGATCTGCGGCTGGTCTGCGGTGGTGGGGGTGGTGGACACGTGAGACCTCACTCGAAGATGAACCAGTGCTATCGCCCTATGGTAGGCGGAACGGGTGACCCAACCATGCGCCACCAAGTCCAGCCCGGACGAAGGGATGCGACAATCGGGCCGTATCCGGGGACAGCCTAAGCAGGCGCCCCTTCCGGCGTGAGGGCGGGCGGCGGGGCATCGTCCATCTCGAAGGCCAACGGGAACGGCGCCTTCCCCGCCAGCCGGAAGTAGCGCACCAACCGGTGCTCCCGCACCGCCCGCGCCGCCCGCACCGCGTCGTTGTGGAACCGGCGGGCCATCGGCACCCGGCGCACCGCGGCGGTCAGATCACGAACCGCCTCCTCGCCGCCCGGCTCGGCCACCAGCGCCGCCACCTGCTCCGGCTCCTCGAACACCGCCCGCAGCGCCAGACTCAACTGGCTCTCCGCCACCTCGCGGTGCTCGTCCTCGGCCGCCCGGGCCGCGTGCGCCGCGTCCAACAGCAGCAGCGAGGCCGCCGGGTCCAGCAACGAGGACGTCGCCAGCTCCATCGCCACCGAGGCCCGACGGACCAGCTGCGCGTCCAGCGCCGCCCTCGCGGCGTCGATCCGGGCGTGCAACCGGTCCAAGCGGCCGGCCGTCCAACTCAGGTACATGCCGAACAGCACCACGGCCACGCCGGCCCAGATCCAGGTAGTCACGGGCCGCTACGTTACCGGGTGTCACCGGCCGCCCGGCCCGGCGTCAGCCCCGGGCGGCACCCGGCATCAGCCCCGGACGGTCCCGTGGTGGTAGGCCGCCCGGTCGATGTCCGCGATGTTCACCGCGGTGAACAGCCTGGTCCCCGGCAGCGGCTTGACGTGCTCCCGCAGCAGCGCGACCACACCCTCGCCCAGCGCCGCCTTCGCCTCCGGCGTCCGGCCCGGGAACATCTGGAACTCGACGTACACCTGGGAGTCGCCCTCCGCCCCGGTGCTGCCGACCACCAGTTCCTCGCTCCGCCGGAACAGCGTCTTGCAGGACTCCGGCTTCGCGTCGATCGTCTCCTCCGCCAGCCGGTTGATCGCCAGGCCCAACGCCCGGCGGTCGAAGGTCCCGGCCAGGCCGGACGAGTAGTCGACGGAGATCTGCGGCATCGTTTCCCCCATGGGTCACAGTGGTGCGGTCGGCCCGACCCTAACCCCACTCCCGTCGGTCCCCACGGTCAGTCCCTGGCGAGACCGAACCGCCCGCGCCGCCCGCTGCGCTCGTCCTCCTCGACCACCGCCGCCGCCCCGGCCGTCACCGTCTCGTACACCGCCAGGATGTCCGCGCCGACCGTCGACCAGTCGAACCGCCGCACGTGCCGCGAGGCCGCCTTGCGCAGTTCCTCCAGCCGCGCCGGGGCCCCCAGCAGCCGCAGCGCCGTCCGCGCCAGCGCGTCCGCGTCCTCCACCGGGAACAGCTCGCCGGCGTCCCCGCCGTCCAGCACCTGCTTGAACGCGTCCAGGTCGCTGGCCAGCACCGGGGCGCCCGCCGACATCGCCTCGACCAGGATGATCCCGAAGCTCTCCCCGCCCGTGTTCGGCGCCACGTACAGGTCCACGCTGCGCAGCAGCCGGGCCTTCTCCCGGTCCGAGACCATGCCGAGGAACTCCACCCGCTCGCGGACCTCGGGCGCCAGGCCGGCCACCGCCTCCTCCTCGTCGCCCTTGCCCGCGACCAGCAGCCGCACCCCCGGCCGCTCCGCCAGGATCCGCGGCAGCGCCGCCAGCAGCGTCGGCAGGCCCTTGCGCGGCTCGTTGATCCGGCCGATGAACCCGATCGTGCCCGGCTCCCCCGCCGCCGCACCGCCGGTCCACCGCTCGTCCGGCTCGGCCTCCGCGAAGAAGCCGACGTCCACCCCGTTCGGGATCACCACCGCGTCCCCGCCCAGGTGCTCCACCAGGGTCCGCCGGGCGTACTCCGAGACCGCGATCCGGGCCCGCATCTTCTCCAGCCCCGGCTGGAGGATCGGCGAGGCCGCGATCATCGCCCGGGACCGCGGGTTGGAGGTGTGGAAGGTGCCCACCATCGGCCCGGTGGCCGACCAGGCGGCCAGCATCGACAGGCTCGGCGAGGACGGCTCGTGCACGTGCAGGATGTCGAAGCGCCCCTCGCGCAGCCACCGCCGCACCCGGGCCGCCGACAGGATGCCGAAGCTCAGCCGCGCCACCGACCCGTTGTACGGCACCGCCACCGCCCGACCGGCCGAGACCACGTACGGCGGCAGCGCCTCGTCGTCCTCGGCCGGCGCCAGCACCGACACCTGGTGCCCCAGACCGATCAGGTGCTCGGCGAGGTCCCGGATGTGGAACTGCACCCCACCGGGGACGTCCCAGTCGTACGGGCAGACGATGCCGATCTTCACGGGTTCCTCAAGCTCCTTCGGGCAGACGGACGGGCGTACCGGCCGGGGCTCAGACCCCCGGGGCCTCGGCGGCGGGCTCGGCCACCGGCTCCGCGGCCGACAACGGCTCCGCAGCCGGCACCGGCTCCACGGCCGGGCGCGCCACCGCGGAGGCGCCCCCCACCGTCTCACGGGACGGCAGGTCGGCGAGCCAGAACTTCTGCAGCATGTGCCAGTCCTGCGGGTGCTCGGAGATCCCGCGCTCCCACACGTCCGCCATCGCCTGGGTCATCGCCCGGGTCCGCTCCTTGCGGTCGCCCTCCTCGGGCACCGGCACCTCGGGGTGGATCCGCCCGCGCAGCACCGGACCGTCGTACCAGAGCGTCACCGGCAGCAGCGCCGCCCCGGTGCGCTGGCACAGCGCCGCCGGCCCGGCCGGCATCCGGGTCGGCTCGCCGAAGAAGGACACCTCGATCCCCGCCTCGGAGAGGTCCCGGTCCCCCACCAGGCAGACCAGCCGGCCCTCGCGCAGCCGCCGCGCCAGCGTGCCGATCACGTTCACCCCACCGCCGGTCAACGCCAGGACCTCCATGCCCTGGCCCTCCCGGAACTCGACGAAGCGCTCGAACAGCCGCTCCGGCTTCAGCCGCTCGGCGACCGTGGTGAACGGGTGGCCCTGCTGGGCGATCCAGGTGCCCGCCAGGTCCCAGTTGCCCATGTGCGGCAGCGCCGCCAGCACGCCCCGGCCGGACGCCAGCGTGTCCGTCAGGTGCTCGGCACCCTCGATCCGCACGTCCCTGGCGACCCTGCCCCGGCTCCACACCGGCAGCCGGAAGGACTCCAGCCAGTACCGCAGGTACGACCGCATCCCGGCCCGCGACAGCCGCCGCAGCGCCGCCTCGTGCAGCCCCGGACGGACCCGGCGCAGGTTCGCCTCCAACTGGAGCACCCGCGGCCCGCGGCGCCGCCAGGCGTAGTCCGCCAGCCGGTCGAACACCCACCGCGCCACCGGCTCCGGCAGGTGCTTCAGCACCGCCCACCCCAACGCGTACGCCCAGTACACCAGTCGGTCCGTCACCGCAGCCCGCTCCCCGTCAACTCCCGGCCGCCGCTCGGTCGGCTCGGTCGGCCTCGAACGCCTCCCGGCGCACGGTCACCATCCGCTGGACCACCGTCACCAGGCTGCCCACCGCCACCAGCCACAGCGCCACCGGCAGCAGCCACTCCACGTACGGCACCCCGAACGTGTGCAGACCCGCGACCCCGGCCGCCACCAGGCTGATCACCAGCCGCTCGGCCCGCTCCACCAGCCCCGACACGTCGCACGGCAGGCCCTGGCTCTCCGCCCGCGCCTTGGTGTACGACACCACCAGACCGCTGGCCAGGCAGAAGATCGCCACCGCGCACAGCAGGTTGTCGTCACCCTTGCCCGCGTACCACATCGCCAGGCCGCCGAAGATCGCCGCATCCGCGACCCGGTCCAGCGTGGAGTCCAGGAACGCCCCCCACTTGCTGGTCCGGCCCAGCTGCCGGGCCATGTTCCCGTCCACCAGGTCCGAGAAGATGAACAGCGTGATCGTGATGGTGCCCCAGAAGAACTCCCCGCGCGGGAAGAACACCAGCGCACCGGCCACCGAACCGGCCGTACCGATCAGCGTCACGGCGTCCGGGCTCACGCCCAGCCGGATCAGGAACGCGGCGAACGGGGTCAGAACACGTGTGAAGAAGGCACGCGCGTATTTGTTGAGCATGGCCTTCCCAGCCGCTCCGATCTCCGTGGTACCCGCCTGGCGCGGTACGCGCAGCAGACGACCGGACGAATGGGCCCGCCCGGAGCACCCATCGTAGCCACGCCCGGGACACCCTCCGTCGCACGCACCGCCGGACGGCACACCGGCCGACCGGCCGCACACACGTGCGGTCAATCGCACGAGCGCCCGACCGGACCCGACCCTAGACTGCCAAGGACAGCCTCGGCGCCACGGGAGGAGACCCCGATGCCCGACCGCAGCACCGCACGAGCCGGCCAGGCGCCCACCGTCACCGGCCCGCAGGACCTGCGCAACGTCGTCCTCGTCGGCTCCAGCGGTGTGGGCAAGACCACCCTCGCCGAATCCCTCGCCCTCGCCGCCGGCGCCACCGGCCGGGCCGGCCGCGTCACCGACGGCACCACCGTCTCCGACCACGAGGAGATCGAGCACCAGCAGCAGCGCTCCGTCCAGCTCGCGCTGCTCCCGCTCGAATGGAAGGGCGTCAAGATCAACCTGATCGACCCGCCCGGCCACCCCGACTTCGCCGCCGACCTGCGCGCCGCCCTGCACGCCGCCGACGCCGCCGTCTTCGTCGTCTCCGCCACCGACCCGGTCACCGCCCCCACCCGCGCCCTCTGGCGCGAGTGCGCCGCCGAAGGCATCCCGCGCGCCGTCGCCGTCGCCAAACTCGACCTCGCCCGCACCGGCTTCGACGACATCCTCACCGCCTGCCACGACGCCTTCGACCTGGGCCCGGACACCCTGCGCCCGCTCTTCCTGCCCGTCCTCCACGACGGACACCCCGACGGCAGCGTCGACCTCCTCACCGGCGACACCTACGGCGACACCACCCCGCTCCCCGACACCGGCCCCGCCCACGACAGCCTCGTCGAAGCCATCTCCGGCCAGGACGACACCCTCATGGAGCGCTACCTCTCCGGCGACCCCCTCGACACCGACTCCCTCGAAGCCGGCCTGCGCCGCGAAGTCCTCGCCTGCACCCTCCACCCCGCCGTCCCCACCAGCGACAACGGCCTCGGCGCCGCCGAACTCCTCGACCTGATCGCCCACGCCTTCCCGAACCCCACCGAACGCACCCGCCCCGCCCCCGACTGCGACCCCGACGCCCCGCTCGCCGCCCAGGTCATCCGCGTCACCGGCGACGCCTACGTCGGCCGGATCAGCCTGCTGCGCCTCTACGCCGGCACCCTGCGCCCCGACAGCCGGATCCACCTCACCGGCCCCGCCCACACCGCCGACCAGAACGGCGACGAACGCGTCACCGGCCTCACCAGCCCCTTCGGCAAACTCCAGCGACCCGTCCCGCACGCCGTCGCCGGCGACCTCGTCTGCGCCGCCAAACTCACCAGCGCCCGGGCCGGCGACACCGTCCACGACCCCGGCCACCCCGTCGAACTCGACGGCTGGACACTGCCCGAGCCCCTGCTGCCGATCGCCGTCGAAGCCCACAGCAAGGCCGACGACGACAAGCTCTCCCAAGCCCTCACCCGGCTCACCGCCGAAGACCCGGCCCTACGCCTCGAACAGAACCCCGACACCCACCAGCTCGTCCTCTGGTGCACCGGCGAGGCCCACGCCGAGGTCGTCCTCGACCGGCTGCGCACCCGCCACGGCGTCCACGTCGACACCGTCGAACCCAAGGTCGCCCTGCGCGAGACCTTCGGCACCGCCGCCGCCGGCCACGGCCGACTCGTCAAACAGTCCGGCGGCCACGGCCAGTACGCCATCTGCGACCTGGAGGTCGAACCCCTCCCGGCCGGCGCCGGCTTCGAGTTCCAGGAACACGTCGTCGGCGGCGCCGTCCCCAAGCACTTCATCCCCTCCGTCGAGAAGGGCGTCCGCGCCCAACTCGCCAAGGGCGTCGCCACCGGACACCCGCTCGTCGACGTCCGGGTCACCCTCACCGACGGCAAGGCCCACTCCGTCGACTCCTCCGACGCCTCGTTCCAGAACGCCGCCGCCCTCGCCCTGCGCGACGCCGCCGAGCACGCCGTCATCCGGCTGCTCGAACCCGTCGCCGCGGTCAGCGTGCTGCTCCCCGACGAGTACCTCGGCGCCGTGCTCGGCGACCTCTCCGCCCGCCGCGGCCGCGTCCTCGGCACCGAGACCGGCGGCCAGGGCCTCACCCTGCTGCGCGCCGAGGTCCCCGAACTCGAACTCGTCCGCTACCCGGTCGACCTGCGCGCCCTCACCCACGGCACCGCCGAGTTCTCCCGCGCCTACCTGCGCCACGAACCCATGCCCGCCGCCGTGGCCGACCGCTACACGGACTGACCGCTACGCCGACCCGACGGGCTTGCGGTTCGGCAGCGCGCACGCCGCCGTACCCCCCGGCATCCGGTGCCGGTTCCGCGACACCCAGCGGTACACCACGGCCGCCACCGGACGCACCGGCGGCAGGGTCAGCACCGCCCCCAGGTACGCCCACGCGCCGCCCGTGCGCATCAGCAGCCGCGCCACCGCCTGCGCACCCCCGTACACCCGGCCCGCCGGCGTCACCCAGAGCACCTCGCGCTCGGCCCGCTCCGCCGACACCTCGCCCCGGCCGCCCGCCACCGCGTCCAGCTCCGGCAGCTCCGCGAACTGGAACGGCACCGCCTCCCAGCCCCCCGAGGCCAGGGTCTGCCGCAGGTACCGCTCCCCCCAGCGCACGCAGGACGAGCAGAACGCGCAGTCCCCGTCGAAGACCAGCACCGGATCCTTCATGGCAACCCCCTTCATCGTGTTCACCGTCCATCCTGCTCCACCCCCACGGCATCGGTTCGCGCGGGTATCGACCCGTCCGAAGCTGGGCATCATGCCTGTCAAGCCCGGCGCGGCCGGAACGTGACGGTTCGTGACGGTAGTTCAGACGATCATCCGCGCAGGGGTGCCACGGCACGGTAACCTGCCGCTGACAAGGGGAGGAGCAGACGCCACCGTGGCCACACTCGACATGACCCCGGGTGCGCAGATACCCCGGACCGACGCCGGCCCGCAGACCGCCGTCACCCAGGCACTCTCCTCGGCCGCCTACCGCGACGGCGAGATCGGCAAGTTCGTCACGGACGTCGCCGACGCCAAGGAGAAGAAGGGCCGCTTCGCGCTCTTCCGCCCCAACCTCGGCGAGGCCTTCAGCAAGGCCCTGATCTCCCGCGCCCTCGGCGGCGACCGCAAGCCCCTCGTCCCGTCCTTCGGCGTCGACACCCGCCAGGTCGTCGAACACTGCCTGGCGGCCGAGGAGCTGCGGCACGCCCGCGACCGGCAGCTCAGCGGCATCACCGTCGTCACCGGCCTGCTCTTCCTCCCCGGCACCCTGATCTGGCTCGGCGCCTTCCAGCTCCGCGCCTGGCTCAAGCGGGACAACTCCCGCGGCGCCGACACCTACGGCGCCCTCACCCTCATCGCGGTCGCCGTCCTGGCCGGCTACCTCGCGCTGTTCCCCCCGGCGGCCGGCGTCCTCGGCGTCTACCTGCGGATCACCATGCTCGCCCCGGTGCTCGGCTGGTACCTCGCCCGCCGGATCGTCGAACGCTCCGCCAAGGACCTCCGCTCCAGCTGGCAGGCCCTGGTCGAGGGCAGCGCCGTCGCCGCCACCGTCGCCAAGGCCGTCCCCCGCGACGACCTCGACAAGAAGGCCAACGACCTGCGCGACAAGCTCGGCCGGCTGGACGCCGAGCAGGAGACCAACATCCACCACTACGCCGGCCCCAAGGGCATCCTGGGCGCCGGCCGCCGCTGGGGCGAATGGCGCCTGGCCGACACCCTGCACCCCGCCGAGGGCCACGCCGACTTCCGCGCGTTCCACCCCTGGGACCTGGTCCGCCGGATCTCCGCCCACCTCAAGGGCCTCGGGGTCAGCCACGTCGCCAACAGCGGCATCCCCAACGTCGCCATCAAGCAGTGGGCGGTCTTCGACGTCAGCGAGGGCGCCGACGAGATCAGCCGCCCCAGCGGCGCCGACATGGACGGCGAGCGGATGCGCGACTTCGCCGTGCAGAGCCTCGCCGACAAGCAGACCTTCCCCGGCGGCCCCCGGCACTACATGGCCACCCAGTTCATCACCCACGACGGCAAGTTGATCATCACCTTCACCGTCACGGTGACCCTGCTGGCCAATGTGCTGAGCATCGCGGTGGCGGGCTACGCGCTCGGCCCGATCAAGGGCGTCTTCTTCGACAAGCCCAAGGACAAGGAGAAGTCGATCCCCAAGTCGATGAAGTTCTGGGAGGAGCGCACGATCAAGCTCCCCCTGATCGACAACGACGAGGTGGTCCGCCAGGCCGTCCGCGCCCCCTTCCACAAGATGCCCAGCCTGCTCGGCTGGCTCGGCGGCGGCCTCGGCCTGCCCGAGCCCTTCGGACTGCGGCACTCCTGGGTCGGCACCGCCTGGAACAACCGCTCCATGGTCGACAACGCGCTCAACGCCTCCGTGCCGGTGCTCAACGCGGTGCACACCGCCACCCTGGAGTTCCTCCAGGAGCACGACCTCGACGCCGACCGCTTCTTCAAGACCCGCACCTCGATCATCAAGGCCGAGGCCCAGAGCCCGCGCCCGTACAAGGTCGACGAGTTCAACGCCGACTAGCACCGTACGAAGAGGGGCCCGTCACCGAACTCCCCGGTGGCGGGCCCCTCTTCGCGCGTTCCTACCGACTCAGCCCTGCGGCCAGACCTCGGCCAGCATCTTGCGGGTGTCCGCCAGCAGCTGCGGAAGCACCTTGGTGTGGCCGACCACCGGCATGAAGTTGGTGTCCCCGCCCCAGCGCGGCACCACGTGCTGGTGCAGGTGCGCCGCGATCCCGGCCCCGGCCGCCGCGCCCTGGTTCATCCCGATGTTGAACCCGTGCGCCCCGGAGGCCGCGCGCAGCGCGGTCATCGCCTTCTTGGTGAAGTCCGCCAGCTCGGCCGTCTCCGCCTCGTCCAGGTCGGTGTAGTCGGCCACGTGCCGGTACGGGACCACCATCAGGTGCCCGCCGTTGTACGGGTACAGGTTCAGCACCGCGAACACGGCGCTCCCCCGGGCGATGACCAGCCCCTCCTCGTCGCTCAGCGACGGGATCGAGCAGAACGGACAACCGTCGTCCGGAGCCGGGCCGGTGGGCTTGTTCTCACCCTGGATGTACGCCATCCGATGGGGGGTCCACAGGCGGCGGAAGCCGTCCGGCTCACCGACACCCCGCTGCAGTTCCGGCTCAGTCGTCATGCTGATCAGCATATTCGCCCGATGGTGCTTGCAAAGCCGTGCGGGGCAGACTCTTGAAGAGCCTGCCCCGCACATCCCCGCGATCGCGGGGCCGATCACGCCGTCCCGTAGATGCGTTGCAGCATGGGAGGGCCACCCCCGCTCAGGCGGGGCCTACGTCATACCTGGATGCGGTTCTTCACCGCGTCGACGATCTCGGCAACGGCCTCGGCCAGTGGCACGCCGTTCTTCTGCTCACCGTTGCGGTAGCGGAAGGAGACCGCGCCCGCCTCGACGTCGTCGTTGCCGGCGATCAGCATGTACGGGACCTTGGCCCGCTGCGCGTTGCGGATCTTCTTCTGCATCCGGTCGTCCGAGGTGTCCACGTCCACCCGGATCCCGTGCTTCTTCAGCTCGGCCGCGACCTCCAGCAGGTACGGCACGTGCTCGTCGGTGATCGGGATGCCGGTCACGGTGACGGGGGCCAGCCACGGCGGCATGGCGCCGGCGTAGTGCTCCAGCAGCACCGCGAAGAACCGCTCGATCGAACCGAACAGCGCACGGTGGATCATGACCGGCCGCTGCCGCGAGCCGTCCGCCGCGGTGTACTCAAGATCGAAACGCTCGGGCAGGTTGAAGTCCAGCTGGATGGTGCTCATCTGCCAGGTCCGGCCGATGGCGTCCTTCGCCTGCACCGAGATCTTCGGGCCGTAGAAGGCCGCGCCGCCCGGGTCCGGAACCAGCGGGAGACCCTGCTTCTCGGCCACGCTCGCCAGGACGCGGGTGGCCTCCTCCCAGGTCTCGTCGCTGCCGACGTACTTGACCGGGTCCTTGGTCGACAGCTCCAGGTAGAAGTCGGTCAGACCGTAGTCGCGAAGGAGGTTGAGCACGAAGGTCAGGGTGGAGTCGAGCTCCTCCGCCATCTGCTCGCGGGTGCAGTAGATGTGGGCGTCGTCCTGGGTGAAGCCGCGGGCCCGGGTCAGGCCGTGCACCACCCCGGACTTCTCGTAGCGGTACACCGTCCCGAACTCGAAGAGGCGCAGCGGCAGTTCACGGTACGAGCGGCCGCGCGCGTCGAAGATCAGGTTGTGCATCGGGCAGTTCATCGGCTTGAGGTAGTAGTCCACGCCCTCGTCGAGCTGCATGGGCGGGTACATACCGTCCGCGTACCAGTCGAGGTGGCCGCTCTTCTCGAAGAGCTTCCCCTTGGTGGCGTGCGGGGTGTAGACGAACTCGTAGCCCTCTTCCTCGTGCCGCTTGCGCGAGTAGTCCTCCATCGCCCGGCGGATGATGCCGCCCTTGGGGTGGAAGACGGCGAGGCCGGAGCCGATCTCCTCGGGGATGGAGAAGAGGTCGAGCTCGTTGCCGAGCTTGCGGTGGTCGCGCTTCTCGGCCTCGACCAGGAAGTCCAGGTGGGCCTTGAGCTCGTCCTTGCTCGGCCAGGCGGTGCCGTAGATGCGCTGCAACTGCGGGTTCTTCTCGCTACCGCGCCAGTAGGCGGACGCGTTGCGCATCAGCTTGAACGCCGGGATGTGGCGGGTGCTGGGCAGGTGCGGGCCGCGGCAGAGGTCGCCCCAGCACTGCTCGCCGCTCTTGGCGTCCAGGTTGTCGTAGATGGTGAGCTCGCCGGCGCCGACCTCGACGTCGGCGCCCTCGCCGGCCGTGGCGGCGGAGCCCTTGAGGCCGATCAGTTCGAGCTTGTACGGCTCGGCGGCCAGCTCCTCGCGGGCGTCCTCGTCGGTGACCACGCGGCGGGAGAACTTCTGCCCGC
Organism: Kitasatospora sp. NPDC096077; assembly: GCF_040303245.1. Taxonomy (NCBI): domain Bacteria; kingdom Bacillati; phylum Actinomycetota; class Actinomycetes; order Kitasatosporales; family Streptomycetaceae; genus Kitasatospora; species Kitasatospora sp. NPDC096077. The sequence continues at coordinate 99,481 of NZ_JBEOSV010000010.1, forward strand.
GCTTGATGATCTCCTGCATCTTCTTCTCGATGGCCTTGAGGTCATCGGGGTGGAAGGGCTTCTCGACGTCGAAGTCGTAGTAGAAGCCGTCCTTGACCGGCGGGCCGATGCCGAGCTTGGCCTCGGGGTAGAGCTGCTGCACGGCCTGGGCCATGACGTGCGCGGTGGAGTGGCGCAGGATGTCGAGACCGTCCTTGCTGTCGATCGCGACCGGCTCGACCTCCTCGCCGTCCTGGAGGACGTGGGCGAGGTCCTTGAGCTGGCCGCCGACGCGGGCGGCGATGATCGAGCGGTCGTCGGCGAAGAGCTCGGCGGCCGTAGTGCCCGTGGTCACCACGCGCTCTTCCCGATCGGGTTCGCGGCTGATGATTACCCGGACGTCCGTCACCGGTCTCTCCTGACGTGCTGGATTCAGAGGACGCAACACTGCGCTGCGCGTGACGATGGTACCGAGAGCACCAACCGCACCGCGCACTCAGGACCTCTCTCCCCCGTCCTGGAGCCCCTTGAGCAGTCGCTCGTGGTCGCCCTCCCCCCAACCGCAGAGCTCCAGTCCGTGGACCCGGCTCAGCCGGCGGAAGCCGTCGCGGCGGTCCAGTCGGCCGGAGACCCGGACCGGGACGCCGGAGAGGTGGGCCTCGGCGGCGAGCCGGTAGTCGGGGTCGGGCAGGCGCAGCTTGAGTTCGCGGACCTCGGCGCCGCCGAGCACCCGCAGTCGGACGGAGCCCGGTCCGGCCGGGTCGGCGCGCTTGAGCCGGACCACCACGCCGACCACGGTGACGTCGACGGCGGGCTCGATCCGTTCCAGCAGTTCGGCGGCCTCGGCGAGGGCGGGCAGGTCGCCGGGCGAGTACTCGAGGTCGATCCGGCGGTCGCCGAAGCCGCCGGGGGTCCCGGCGGCGGGTGACCAGGCGACGGTGAGCCGGGCGGCGGTCGTGCCGCGCACCAGGTCCTCGACGGACTGGACGAGTTCCCGGCTGACGCCGGAGCGGACGGCGTTCTCGAAGGCCTCGGGCCCGCCGCTGACCCGGCGGTAGTCGACCGCTTCGCGCAGTGCCTCCAGGGCGCGGACCAGGGTGGTGACGGCGGTGCGGCCCTCGGGGGCGGGGGTGTGGGCGGTGAGGGCGGCGCCCTGGTCGGCGACGCCCTGCTCGACGAGCAGGACGCGGTCCAGGAAGTCCCCGGCGAGAGTGTCCAGCCGGGCGCCGAAGTAGGCGGCCGTGGTCTTGCCGGCCTTGGCCCCGGCGGCGAGCATCGCGCGTGCGGTGCGCTGGAGCCGTTCGGCGTCGTCCCAGGGGGTGGTGTCGGCGAGGCCGGGCAGTTCGCGGCGCCAGGTCAGCTCGTCGCCGGGGACGGCGAGGGCGAGCAGGATCGCGCGGGCGGAGGGGGTGCGGGAGCGTGCGAGTGCGGTGACGGCGTCGGTGAGGAGTTCGACGGCGTCGTCGAAGCCGTCCGCGGCGGGGATCAGGAGGCTGGTGCCGGGTTCGCCGTCCGGCGGGGTCCAGCGGCCGTAGCGGGCGGCGGGGCCGCCGCGCCGGACCCAGCCGTGCCGGGCGAGCAGGGTGGCGAGCACGGCGGGGTCGACGGTGGCGGGATCGGGCAGGGCCCGGGTCGGGTCCTCCGGTCCGTGCGGCAGGGTCATGGGTGTGGTTCCTCGCTGCCGGGGCCGGGCGGTCACGGGCTGTCGCCCGCGCCGACCCGGGCCATGATGTCGCAGAGCGCGCGGTCGTCGAAGACCTTGTCGGTGGGCACCCGGACGTTGGTGCGCCGCTGTCCGGTGACGGGGTGGCCGGCCAGGTTGACCCAGTAGCAGCAGTGCCGCAGTTCGAGGGCGTCCGGGCGGGCCCGGAGCCACTGGTCGACCCGGCGCGGCAGCAGCATCACGACCAGGATGCGGGGGACGGCGACCCGGGCGCGGGCGAGCTTGCGCAGGTGGTCGTTGTCCAGGGTGAAGCTGAAGAACGGCCCGGTCGGGTCGGGCGCGATCTGCTGGGTCGCCTTGAGCTGGATCTTGATGGTGACCTCGTCGTCCACCTCGTGCTCCCGGGAGCCGTGGCTGACCTGCCAGTCGATGCCGTTGTCCGGGAAGGGTTGGGAGAGCGAGCAGCCGGCCGCGGCGGCGACCGCGTGCAGGTAGCCGACCTGCAGGGTCTCCATGCAGGCGGTGACCGCGAGGTTCCCCCTGAGGGTGGCCGCCGCGCCGTCGGGCGGCGGCTGTGTCAGTGCCATCGTCCCGTGCGCCTCCCCCGGCTCCGGGCCCGTCCGGGCCGACCGGCCCAGTGGCAGGATCCCCGGTCCTGGCTGGGCCAAACGGGTTGAGCGGGCGTCAGAACCGGGTATCACCAGGGCGCGGAACGCACGCCTGAGGGGCAGTCATGCAGCAGCACTGGTACACCGGCCCACTCGCTTCCTTCGACACCGAGACCACCGGCGTGGACGTGGAGACCGATCGGATCGTCTCCGCCGCCCTGGTCGTCCAACTCGCCCCGGACGCACCGGCGCAGACCACCACCTGGCTCGCCGATCCGGGCGTGCCGATCCCGGACGGCGCCCGGGCGGTGCACGGCATCACCGACGAGCAGGTCCGGACGCACGGCCGGCCGGCCCGGGCGGTGGTGGCGGAGGTCACCCGCGCGCTGGCGGCCCAGGCGCGGGCCGGTCGCCCGGTGGTGGTGATGAACGCGCCCTACGATCTGACGCTGCTGGACCGGGAGTTGCGCCGGCACCACGGGCTGGCGCTGAGCACGGGGCTGGACGGCGCCGGGCTGGTGGTGCTGGATCCGCGGGTGCTGGACAAGCACGTGGACCGCTACCGCCGGGGCCGCCGGACGCTGACCGACCTGTGCGTCCACTACGGCGTGGACCTGGCCGGGGCGCACGACGCGGCGGCGGACGCGACGGCGGCCCTGTCGCTGATCCGGCGAATAGGCGCCCGCTACCCGGCGGCGCTGGGCGGGCTGTCGGCGGCGGAGCTGCACCTGCGGCAGGCGATCTGGCACGCGGCGCAGGCGCGCGGGCTGCAGGCCTGGTTCGACCGGTCGGGGACGCCGGAGCGGGTGGACCTGTCCTGGCCGCTGCGGCCGGCCCGGTGCGTCTGCGGTCGTCGGCTGGAGCCCGAACACGGTTGCGAGGCGGCCGCGTAACCGGCCCGGAACGCGCCGCAGGCCCTGACCGGTTTCCTGGTCAGGGCCTGCGTGCTGTCCGGTGGGCGATACTGGGATCGAACCAGTGACCCCTTCGGTGTGAACGAAGTGCTCTCCCGCTGAGCTAATCGCCCGGGCAACGAGATGAACTCTAGCACCATTCGGAGGCCGTCGTACAACTCGTTCTTCCGGAGTACGGCCGACACATCCACAGAACTCGCGCTCCGCGCGGAAGATGACTGGGCCTCAGCCGGATTTGGCACCCGCTCTCCGGGTGGATTCCGGAAATACATGTGAGGCCCAGTCGATAATCGACTGGGCCTCACATATCACAATGCATTCCGGTGGGCGATACTGGGATCGAACCAGTGACCCCTTCGGTGTGAACGAAGTGCTCTCCCGCTGAGCTAATCGCCCGGGTGCAGAGAAAACATTACCGCATCCCGGCGGGTGCTCCGACCACCCCGCCCGCCGTCCCGCCCGCCCGCGGCCCCGGCCCCGCCCACCGGGACCGCGCCCGTCCGCCCCGGCCACGCCGTCCGTCCCGTCCCGCGCCCGTCCGTGCGCACGACTCGTCGGGCCCGGACGCACCACCCGCTCCCCTGTTCCCGATCCGCCCCGGTGCCTCGCACCGGCCCGACACGGGCCGCCCGGGAAACCGGCGGAGAAGAACCGCCGGTAATGCCCCGGGCGGGTACTCCGTGACGATTCCGCAATGCGCCGTAAGGGGTACGACTCGCGCCCGAATCGGGACAGAGGGGTTTACATCGGTCTTGGGGGTGGGATGGTCCGTTCGCCGACGTGCGATTCCCCGAGCGCACACTGAGCGAAAGGCCATGGCGCTTATGAACACCACGGTCAGCTGCGAGCTGCACCTGCGCCTCATCGTGTCCAGCGAGTCCTCACTGCCCGTCCCCGCGGGCCTGCGCTACGACACCGCCGACCCCTACGCCGTGCACGCCACGTTCCACACGGGCGCCGACGAGACCGTGGAGTGGGTGTTCGCCCGAGATCTCCTCGCGGAGGGGCTGCACCGACCCACCGGTACCGGCGACGTCCGGGTGTGGCCGTCGCGCAGCCACGGGCAAGGGGTGGTCTGCATCGCCCTGAGCTCTCCGGAAGGAGAAGCCCTGCTGGAGGCCCCGGCCCGGGCGCTTGAGTCGTTCCTCAAGCGGACGGACGCCGCGGTGCCCCCCGGCACCGAACACCGTCACTTCGACCTCGACCGGGAGCTGTCGCACATCCTCGCCGAAAGCTGACCCCGACCGGAGGCGGTCCAGCCCCGCTGTCGGCGGGGCCGCACCCCCTGCCGTCATCGCTGCCGTCCTACTCGGGGGCACGGCAGCGGACTCAACCGCGCACGACGCGGTCTCGGGGCCGGTGAGAGGTCCGCTCCCACCGGAGCGGGGCCGCAGCACCGCAGGCGCCCGGCATCGGGGCCGGCCATCCGTACGGGTGGTCGGCCCCGGTGCCGGGCGCCGCCGTCATTTCGGGCGGTCGTGGCGCGGCTCCCGGGTCGCGTGCCGGTTCGCGCCCCGGGGGACGGCCCGGCCCGGCGGGGGCCGCGACGCCCGCTTTGGGACGCTCTGACGGAATCCGTACAGGCCTTCGAACAAACGCGCCGCCCTTATGCCGCAAGGGCCGGTATGGTCTGGGGTAACCGTGGACGCGGGGTACCGGAGTCCCCCTGCGCGAGGAGTCCCAAGTGCTGATCACCCATGACACCGAGTGCGCGCTGAGCATCCTCGTGGATCTGCTCAACACCGCTCCCGAGGTGTGCGGCGACGAGCGGCTGCCGGACGTCGCCGCGCTGGACGCCTTCGTGGTCCGCCAGGAGATCAGCGAGATCGACTCGCTGACCGAGGACGACCTGCGTCAGGTGCACGACCTGCGCACCCGGCTGCGCGAGGTGTTCGGGACGGAGTCCACCGAGGCGGCCGCCGAGCTGGTCAACGCGATCGTCGCGGCCGCCGGGACGACGCCCCGGCTGGTCAACCACGACCACCACGACTGGCACATCCACTACTTCGCGCCGCACGCCGCGCTCGGCCCCCATCTCGCGGCGGAGCTGGGCATGGCGCTGGCCTTCATCCTGATGGCCGGCGAGCGGGAGCGGCTGCGCCGGTGCGAGGCGCCCGACTGCGCCCGGGTCTTCGTGGACCTCTCCCGGAACCGCTCGCGGCGCTACTGCGACAGCCGGACCTGTGGCAACCGGCTGCACGTCGCCGCCTACCGGGCGCGGCAGCGGTCGGCGGAGGCCGTCGCCTCCGCCTGACCCCCGCGCGCGGGCAGTTTCAGATGCCGCGCTTGCGCAGGATCTCCTCGATGTCGGAGAAGTCACCGAGGCCGTCGTCCCGCTTGCCCGTCTGCTTCTGCGGCTTTCCGGGCGCCTTCGGCGCCTGGGCCACGGCCGGGCGCTCGGGGGCCGGGCCGGCCGCGGACGGGCGCTCCGGGGAGGCTTCCACGGCCCCGCGCCGGTCCATCCAGCGGGTGGCGAGCAGCAGGGCGGCGGAGACGCCGAGCAGCGCGATGCCGGTCCACACCCGGGGGTCGAAGACCAGCTTGGCCGCCCAGTCGCCGAACGCCCGGCCGATCTTGGTCGCCAGTGGGAACAGGCCGGTCAGGTAGAGCCCGGCGGGTAGCAGGGCCACCGCGAACCAGCGGGTGGCCGAGCGGAAGCGCCGTCGCCAGGCCCGCAGGCCCGCGACCGCCACCCCGCCGGCCGTGAGGAGGAAACTGATCGCCGCGGTCAGCACGAGTGCGCCCCTTCGTATCCGGTCGTCCTGGTCATCGGTGCCTCCCTGTCGGTCCGCCGTCGGGCGCACCGCCGGGCGGGAACGGGCACCCACTAATGGAACACTGGGGGAATGATCGATGGTTCCCTCCCCCGCCTCGAGTTCTGGTGCGACCTCCAGTGCCCGGACTGCTGCACCGCCCTGGACGACGTAAGGGCGCTGCGCGCGCAGTACGGCGACGCGCTGCCCGTGGAGCTGCGGCACTTCCCGCTGGAGAAGCACAAGCACGCCTACGCCGCGGCCGAGGCGGCCGAGGAGGCGTTCGCCCAGGGGCTGGGGTGGCCGTTCGTGGAGGCACTGCTGGCCCGGGTCGAGGAGCTGGACGCACGGGGCCAGCAGCTGCTGCTGGAGGTCGCCCGGGAGGTCGGGGTGGACGTCGAGGAGGTGGACACCGCGCTGATCGACGGCCGGCACATGCTGACCGTGGACTCCGACCAGGCCGAGGGGAAGGCGATCGGGGTCAAGGGCACGCCGACGTACGTGATCGGCGGCCGGCGGTTGGACGGCGGGCAGAGCCAGGACGGGCTGCGCGAGCGGATCGTCGAGATCGTCGAGGCGGCGAAGTCCTCCTGATCGCCGCCTTCTGACGTTCCGTCAATTCCTCACAGCGGCTTGCCGTAGCAGCGGTTGACGATCCGGTAGCCGAGCGAGGTGTAGAGCCGCAGGGCGACCTCGTTGCGGGCGAAGACGTTCAGGCCGAGTTCGCGCACCCCGGCGGCCAGGCACTCCTGTTCGGCGAGCAGCATCAGGGCGCGACCGTGTCCCCGGCCCCGGTGGGCCGGGGACACCTCGATCACCATGACCCAGGCGAGCGGGGTGCCGTCCGGCAGGTCGCGCAGGTGGAGGTTCACCCAGAGCGAGCCGAGCGGTTCGCCCGTGGCCCGGCCGTCCCCGTTGTGGAGGCGGCGCAGGGCGACGCCGGGGGTGTCGGCGCCCTGCTGGAGGACGTTGCGGTGGTCCAGGCTCGACTTGGCCCGGGCCTGCTCCTCGGTGAGGCCGGAGTCCATCAGGGAGTGGACGTACTCCCGGGCCGCCCGGTCGATCCAGGCCGGGAACTCCGCGGCGCCGATCGGGTGGGCGGTGAGACCGGCGGGCAGGGCCGAGGGTGCGGTCAGGGTCTTGCCCAGGTTCCGCATCCGCTCGGTGTAGCCGAGGGTGGCGGCGAGGCCCCGGGCGATCCGGGCGGTCTCGGGGACGACGACGTCCACCCGGGTGCAGTCCCAGTGCCGCAGCACCTCCTCCGCGGCCAGCGCGCCGAAGGTTCCGCGCCCCCGGCCGCGGCCCTCGGTGATCTCCAACTCCGATATCTCGCCCCAGAGTTGGTTGCCGTGCCGGGCCGAGGTGGTGCGCAGTGCGCCGACCTGGTGGCCGTTCGCGAGGATCCGCCAGCGTCTGGTGCGGCCGCCGGCCGCGGTGGGTGTCTCGGGGCCCTCGGGGCGCAGCGTGGTGGTCATGTGGTGGTCCCTTCCCCTCGCCGGGAAGGTTATCCGCGCCGCCCGCCGCGCCCGCCCCCGTGCCGGTCTCCGCGCCCGTGCTCCGGGGCCGGGATCAGGGGTCGAGGTCGTCGCCGCTGTGCTCGGCGAAGACGGCCATGGCCTTGGCGGTGACCGGGCCGGTGCCGGGCAGTCGGCGGTCGTCGACGCGGGTGACGGCCTGGACGTCGCGGGTGGTGGAGGTCAGGAAGATCTCCTCGGCGTCCTGGAGGGCGCTGAGCGGGAGGTCGGCCTCTTCGGCGCCGCACCAGTCGATGACGAGTCGCCGGGTGATGCCGGCCAGGCAGCCGGAGGCGAGGACGGGGGTGAGCAGGCGGCCGCCGAGGACCACGAAGACATTGGAGCCGGTGCCCTCGCAGAGCCGGCCGGCGGTGTTGGCGAACAGGGCCTCGGAGGCTCCGGCGCGGTGGGCGGCGGCCAGGGCGACGACGTTCTCCGCGTAGGAGGTGGTCTTGAGGCCAGCGACGGCGCTGTGCTCGTTGCGGCGCCAGGGGACGACGGCGGCGGCGGTCTCGTCGGGGCGGCGGTTGATGGCGCCGAGGGCGACGACCAGGGTGGGGCCGGTGGTGCCGCGCTCGGAGCCGAGCGGGGAGTTGCCGCCGGTGTAGGTGACGCGCAGGCGGCCGAGCGGGGCCGGGTTGGCGGCGAGGACCCGGGCGCAGGCCTCGCGGACCAGGTCGTGGTCGGGGTCGGGCAGGCCGAGGCCGCGGGCGGAGCGGGTGAGCCGGTCCAGGTGGCGGGTGACCGCGAAGGCCCGGCCGTCGACGGCCTTCATGGTCTCGAAGACGCCGTCGCCGGTGGTGAGGCCGTGGTCGAGGACGGAGACGGCGGCGTCGGTGGAGTCGACGAGGGTTCCGTTGACCCAGCTCGTGGTGCGGTCGTGCATCGAGGGCAACTCCTAGGCGCGGTGCGGCTGGTGGTCAATTCCGGCGTCGGTGGGGGGTGCCGGCGTCGGTGTCGCGGTCGGGTTCGCCGCCCGACGCTATCGCGACCAGGCGGGCGGCCTTGAGTTCGGTTTCCGCCCATTCGCGCTCGGGATCGGAGCCCCAGGTGATGCCAGCGCCGGTGCCGAAGCGCAGGACGGGTGCCCGCGGGTCCTGCCGGTCGAGCCAGAAGGTGCGGATGCCGACGGCGAGTTCCCCTTCGCCGCGGTCGGCGTCGACCCAGCCGACGGCGCCGCAGTAGGGGCCGCGGGGGGCGGTCTCCAGGGCGTCGATGATCCGCAGGGCGCTGGACTTCGGGGCGCCGGTGACCGAGCCGGGCGGGAAGGTGGCGGCGAGCAGTTCGGGCCAGCCGGCACCGTCGCGCAGGGTGCCCTCGACGGTGGAGACCAGGTGGACCAGGCCGGGGTGCTTCTCGACCGCGCAGAGGTCGGGGACGGTGACGGTGCCGGTCCCGCAGACCTGGCCGAGGTCGTTGCGGACCAGGTCGACGATCATCACGTTCTCGGCGTGGTCCTTCTCCAGGAGGTCGTCCTCGGTGCGGCCGGTGCCCTTGATCGGGCCGGAGGAGACGGTGCGGCCGGTGCGGTGCAGATAGAGCTCGGGGGAGGCGGTGGCGATCTCGACGCCGTGCTCGGGCAGCCGGACAGTGCCGGCGTAGGGGGCGGGGTTGCCGTGGGCGAGCAGGCCGGTGAGGGCGTCGATGTCGCTGCGGTCGGGGTCGGGCAGCGGTGCGGACAGCACGCGGCAGAGGTTCGCCTGGTAGACCTCGCCGGCGGCGATGTGCTCGCGGATGCGGCGTACGCCTGCGGTGTAGGCGGCGCGGTCCAGGGAGCTGTGCCAGCTGCCGGCGTCCGGGCCGCGCCAGCCGGCGCCGGAGGGCGGGGCGGGGGCGGGGCGGACGTCGTCGAAGCGGGCGCAGGTCAGTCGGCCCTCGAAGTCGTAGGCGACGGCCCAGTAGCCGGAGGAGTCGAGCGCGGCCGGGTCCGAGGTGACGTCGCGCAGTCCGGTGGCCAGGCGGCCGCCGAAGCGGGCGAGCGGGGTGCGGGGGTCGAGGTGGCCGGACACGGTTCTCCTGCGCGGTGGTGCTGGGGCGGCGGTGCCTGAAGTGTAGGTCGGGGGGCGTGGACCGGATCGGGCCCGCCGCCCCTCGCGCCCCGACGGACGGGCAGCCGCGGGCGTCGCGCGGGTGTGCGCCGGGTGACCTGCGGATGATCGTCCGGGAGCGCCGCAGGTGGTGGTCGGTGAGCAGGTCGGAGCGCTGACGGGACGGCACTCGGCGGGCATCCCCTCGGCACGCTGCGGGAACGGATTTTTAGCTGGCCCGGGAATCCGCTAGAGTTCAACACGTCGCCAGGGAGCGCAGCCGAGGAAAAGCGGTGAAGGTCCCGGGGAGACAGGCGGACGTAGCTCAGTTGGTAGAGCATCACCTTGCCAAGGTGAGGGTCGCGAGTTCGAATCTCGTCGTCCGCTCGGTGGAGAACAGTGTAAGATCGTTCTTCATGTGTTGCCTGGTGGAGTGGCCGAGAGGCGAGGCAACGGCCTGCAAAGCCGTGTACACGGGTTCAAATCCCGTCTCCACCTCCAAGAGGTTCCCCCGGCTCCGGCCGGGGGCCTCCCCGCGCGATTAGCTCAGCGGGAGAGCACTACCTTGACACGGTAGGGGTCACTGGTTCAATCCCAGTATCGCGCACGTCGGACCTTACGGGGTCTGCTGCAGGAACGCCTCACCAGGCGCGATTAGCTCAGCGGGAGAGCACTACCTTGACACGGTAGGGGTCACTGGTTCAATCCCAGTATCGCGCACAGTAACGAGCCCTTCGAGGTTCGCTGCACAACCGCCTCACCAGGCGCGATTAGCTCAGCGGGAGAGCACTACCTTGACACGGTAGGGGTCACTGGTTCAATCCCAGTATCGCGCACAGTAACGAGCCCCTCGGGGTTCGCTGCACAACCGCCTCACCAGGCGCGATTAGCTCAGCGGGAGAGCACTACCTTGACACGGTAGGGGTCACTGGTTCAATCCCAGTATCGCGCACAGTAACGGCCGAGGCCGCGATCCGTCAGGGTCGCGGCCTCGGCCTTTTCGTCGTTCCGGTGTCGTGGGGTTCGAGGGGTACGGGAAAGAGAAGAGCCGCGTACGGTCGCCCTCACCGACGTCCGTACGCGGCGTCTCCGCCTGCCGGGGTGCTCTGCGCACCGCTCCTCGCCCGTCCGCGTGTCAGCACGGCCACGGCCTCCCCGGCGACACTGCTCCCCGTCCCCAGGGAAGCAGTGCCCGTTCTGGTGTTTCCTTCAGCGGCCGATCAGGTCGGCCAGGGCCTCCGCCTGGTTCGCCAGTTGCTCCCACCCACCGAACAGCAGCACCAGCAGCACGGCGCACGGCAGCGCCATGGCCAGTGCGACGGCGGGGTGCCGGGTGGGCTGCTCGGCGGACTGGGGCTGGGTGAAGGCCGGTCGACGGCGGCGGGTGGTGCCCGTCTGCTGCGATGCCATGGCCCTGCTCCTGATCCGGTCGAGTTGGCGCGGTGGACGGCTTACCTCGGGGGACGAGCTCCCCGTCCACCGCTGAGCACAACGCTATTGGTCAGGGGGCCTTCCGGGCGTCATGCCGTCGTACCGTTCCTCGGGCATCCCGGAGGATGACGCTCAGACTCAAGGCGTACTACCGGAGGGGGAGGAAGGTCCGGCCCCGCCCCCGGGGGAACCCTGAGGGGCAACCCCGAGAAGCGATTCGGCACCCCTGTGACCTGCAGCTCAGCGCAAGATCCGACAATCGCACGGTGGCTTGAGGTGTTGCGTATCAGCACACCGCAGCGGGCAGTCCGTAAGCTGTGCCAGACAGGAACTGACGATGCCCCAACCGACGGGGCCTCACCCACAGGCTGACGGGGAACAAGACATGGCGATGATGCGGCTGAGGCGTGAGGACCCCCGCATCGTCGGGCCGTACCGCCTGCACCGGCGACTCGGGGCCGGCGGGATGGGCGTGGTCTACCTCGGCTCCGACCGGCGGGGACAGCGCGTCGCCCTCAAGCTGATCCGCGCCGAACTCGCCGAGGACCAGGAGTTCCGCACCCGCTTCGCCCGCGAGATCGCCGCCGCCTCCCGGATCCGCGGCGGCTGCACCGCCCGCGTCGTCGGCTCGGACATCGAGGCCGACCGCCCCTGGCTCGCCACCGCGTACGTCCCCGGGCCGTCCCTCTACAAGCGGGTCGGCGACGAGGGGCCGCTGAGCTGGCCGGAGGCCGCCCGGATCGGCGCCGCGCTGGCCGACGGGCTGGTCAAGGTGCACGAGGCCGGGGTCGTGCATCGCGACCTCAAGCCCTCCAACATCCTGCTCTCCCCCCGCGGTCCGCGGATCATCGACTTCGGCATCGCCTGGTCGCGCGGCGCCAGCACCCTCACCCACGTCGGCACCGCCGTCGGCTCCCCCGGCTTCCTCGCCCCCGAGCAGGTGCGCGGTGCCGCCGTCACCCCGGCCACCGACGTGTTCGCCTTCGGGGCCACCCTCGCCTACGCGCTCACCGGGGACACCCCGTTCGGTTCCGGGGCCTCCTCCGAGGTGATGCTCTACCGGGTCGTCCACGAGGAGCCCGACCTGTCCGCCGTCCCGCCGCAGCTCGCCCCGCTCATCGGGGCCTGCCTGGCGAAGGAACCCGCCGAACGGCCCGGCGCGGCCGCGCTGCACGAGCGGCTCAGCGAGCTGGCGGCCCGCGGCGCGGCGGCAGCCGGCAGCGGGCGCGGGGCGCGGCGGGGCACGGCTCCGGCCGCCGCCGCTGCCCCGGCCGCCGCTCCGGACGCTCCGCGGGCGGCGCAGCCGGACGGCGGACGGGGCGTCCCCGCGCCCGGGCACTCACCGGAACCCGCCGCACCGGCGTCGCGGGCCCGGGCCGCGGCGGGCCGACCGGGCGGGCCGGCCGCCGGGGGCCAGGCACGGCGCCCGCAGGGTGCCCCGCTCCCCCGGCCGGAGGCCACCCCCGTCACCCGTCCGCCGCGCGACCGGTCGCAGACCCCGCCGCCCGGCCGGCCGCGGCCCCGGGACCGGCAGCACACCCCCGTTCCCGGCGGGCGGCCCGGTACGGCGCGTCAGCGGCTGCTGCGGCAGCGGCTGGTGGTCTTCGTCACCGTCACGATCGGCGTCGCACTGGCCATCGCGGCGGCGCAGGGCTGCGAGAACCGGAGCAACCAGGGAGCGCGGCCGGTGGTCGGGCAGACCGCGACAGCGGGTGCCGGAGGCGATCAGGGGGCGCCCCGGACCTCGGTGGACGTCCTGCCGCAGGCCTCGGCGTCACCGCTCCCGGCGGCCGCGCGCGGCACCGCGGACAGTGCGCTGGCGCCCGCGCAGGGGCCCGGGCCGGTGGTCGACTGGCCCAACCGCGGCTACCCCGACCCGGCGGGCGGGGCGGGCGTCACGCTGAAGGACGGGCGTTCCGTACCGGGTGGGCCGCAGGTCACGCTGAGCGCGGCGCTGCCGGCCCGGTACAAGGGTCAGCCGGCCGCGGTGGTGGTGCTGCGGCGGGCGGAGGGGTCGGTGCCGGTCGACCTCGTCCAGCTCTACACCTTCACCGGGGACACCCCGGTCACCACCGCCTCCCGTGCCTCGACCGCCGACCCGCAGGCCACGGCCAGCTGGCGGCTGGACGGCAGCGCGGTGGTCCGCGAGGAGCGCGTGGCCGCCACCGGCGCGGTGATCTCCACCCGCTACACCGTGCGCGCGGACGGCACCCTCGACGAGTCCTGGCCCGGCGCCGGCGCCTCCGGCGGCACCGGCCTCACCACGCCTCCCCCGGCCGCCGCGCCGGCCCCGCCGACGGCCCCGACGGGCTGAGCGGGACGGGCGCCGCGCGGCGGAGCCGCTGACCGCGGCTCATGGTCGCGGGTGGTCAGGCAGTGGTGAGCAGCAGGGCGGTCTTGGGGAGGGTGTGGGGGGCGAGCGTCGCGAGGTCGACGGCGGTGTCCGCGGGGGTGAGGGCGAGGAGGGTGAAGCCGGCGTCGCGGACGGTGTCGAGGCTGCTGGGCCAGGGGTCGAGGCGGGCGTAGGGGACCGCGAAGATCGCGGAGTGGATCGCAACGCGACGCGCGGAGCTGGACGAACTGGAAGACCAGCCATCGACCAGGATCTTGCGACTGCTCTACCTCGGCATCGTTCCGAGAGTGTCGACGGCCGGTTCATCCCGTTCGAGGCCGACCGGGCTTCCCGTCCCCACATGGCTGGCGCGACGTGGTGGACTTCTCCTGAGACGGTCTCGACCGACCCAGACCCAGGTGTTTCGGGGGTCCGGGTCGGTCGAGACCGTGCGCTCGGGCCCACCGCCGCGGGCTGCTGGGTGGATCAGGCGAACCGCCCCACGAAGCGGCGCTGCCAAGGGGTCTCCACCGCTCGGTGCGAGTAGTGCCGGCGCACGTACGCGACAGCCTCCTCGTTGGGGATCCCGTCGAGCACGACGAGACAGGCCAGCGCGGTGCCGGTGCGCCCGAAGCCGCCGCCGCAGGCGACCTCGACGCGCTCGTCCGTGGCCCGTTCCAGCAACTCGCGCAGGGAGGCCGCGAATTCCGGTCGGTCACTGGGCAGCCAGAAGTCGGGCCAGCGGACCCAGCGGGCCTCCCAGGCGACCGAGGGAGGCTGCCGGCCGCGCAGGTACAGCGCGAACTCGGGTGTCTGACCGGTCGGAAGCGGGTTGCGCAGGCCGCGGCCTCGGACCAACCGCCCGGAAGGCAGGGTCAGTACACCTTTTGTCGTCGGATCCCATGTTCCGTTCACGCCTCAACCCTATCCGTGGAATACGCCCAGGGGGCGACAATCGGTAATCAACTGTTCACTCCTGCGGCACCCTGTTGTGGCATGTCAGTACAACCGCAGGGGCAGCTCGGACAGTTGGCGCAGGCCTGGGACCGGAAGCCAGGTCGGCTGCCCCTCTGTCAGGGTCAGGTCGGGAAAACGGTCGAACAGGCTGCGAAGGGCGACCTCACACTCCTGCCTCGCGAGGGCCGCGCCCAGGCAGTAGTGGGCGCCAAGGCCGAACCCGACATGGCCGTCCCCCGGCTTGCCGAACTCGCGGGTCAGGTCGAGTCGTTCGGGACGGTCGAACGCGCGGGGATCCCGGTTCGCCGACACCACGACCACCTGGACGGCCTCACCGGCCCTGACCGTTCGGCCCCCGAGTTCGAGGTCCTCGGTCGCGTACCGCATCTGGGTGATCAGGATCGAGCTGCACCAGCGCACCAGTTCGTCCACCGCGGCGGGCCAGCGGTCCGGCTCGCGGCGCAGCAGGTCCAGCTGATCCGCATGACCGAGCAGGGCGAGCACGGAGTTGCCGATGAGATTGGCGGTGGTCTCGTGGCCGGCTGTGGCGAGCCCCAGGACCATGGTGACCAGTTCGACGTCGGACAGCTTGTCACCGTCCTCGTCCTGCACCTTGATCAGGTCGGAGATGAGGTCGTCCGCCGGCTCGACGCGGCGCTTCTCGACCAGGCCGTGGGTGTACTCGATCAGGTCCCGCGCGGCGACCCCCTTGCCGTCCGGGGCGATCGAGGTGAGCGCTGAGCCGGCGGTGCGCCACAGGGCGCGGTCTTCCTCGGGAATGCCGACGAGTTCGCAGATCACGGTGATCGGCAGCGGGTAGGCGAACTCCGATATGAGTTCCACCGATTCGCCGAAGTCGTCGAGCAATGCGGAGGTGATCTCCTCGACCCGGGGCAGCAGCGCATGCACCCGCCGGGCGGTGAAGGCACGGGAGACCAGGGTGCGCAGGCGGGTGTGGCGCTCCCCGTCCACGTCGAGGATCGACTCGCTGACGTAGGGGTGGAACTCCTTGGGGAGGTCGAGCATTTCGAGCATCAGGTTGCGGTTGCTCACCGCCTGGGCGCCCGGAGTCAGTTCCGGGTTTACGACGAAGCGCGGATCGGCGAGTACCGCGCGCACGTCGTTGTAGCGGGTCACATACCAGGTCGGGGTGGAGTCCGCGCTCCGGCCGAGCACCAGCGGCGCGAGCTCCCGGATGCGGCCGTAACCCCCGTAGGGATCGGCGATGAGGGTCGGATCCATGATGTCCGGTTCGGAGGACGGGGTGGTCATTGCGTTGCTCCGTTCTGGCGGTTGCGGGCCGGCCGGTCTCAGAAGCGCCGCCACGGCGAGGTGCCGGCTTCCTTGAGGCGGGCGTACAGCAGTCCGATGTAGAGGATGTCGACGAGGAAGATGACCAGGTAGAGCACGCTGATCAGCGGCGTGAGCGGGTAGTTCCTGCTGGTCACGGTGTCGGTGACGAAGGACCACACGCTGCTGGGCAAGGGGTGCTCGGGGCTCGTCGTCACGGTCAGCGCGGTGGCGATGTAAGCGAAGAGCGTCCCGAGCCACTTGGAGACGGCGACGTACATGGACTGGCCGGCCACCCCGTCGCGTCGGGTGAGCATGGCGACGAACAGGAACGACATCATGAAGTTGATGCCGAAGCCGGTGTACTCGCCGAGGGGGTCGTGGAATTCGTAGAAGGCGAGGTAGACCACGGGGAAGGCGATGGCGACGGCGGCGACGAACAGTCCCCGGAAGTACCGTCGCACGAACGGGGTGGAGGTGTGGTCCTCGCTGCCGTACCGGAACACCTGCCAGGCGATGACCAGGTCCATGAAGAAGCAAGGGATGCTGAGCGCATGGATCTGATCGCCCATCGGGTCGAGGAAGAACGAGTAGATCGCCTCCCAGGAGAGGTTGGCGCCGAGCGCGGCCAGCGGCATGCCGTACGCCCTGTCCTTGGCCCCCCGGTAGATGATCGCGACATAGGCGACCATCCAGAAGAGCACGCACAGGACACCGGTGGCGACGACGATGGGTGGGTCCGTGATCACGACGTTCCCGCGTCGGTCGGTTCAAGCGGCAGGGCTTCCGGGATGACCGCGGTCAGCGGACGGTAGCGGCGGGCGCAGACGGCCCGGAGCCCGGCCTGTCGGGAGCGCGGGAAGCGTGCGAGCTCGTCGAGGAACTGCTGCTCGTAGCGGTCGAGTTCGACCCGGAGCCGGTCCGGGGCGGCGGCGCCGTACAACTCCACGAAGCAGTGGTAGGTGTTGAACTGACCCGCGACGACGTCCTGCCGGTAGTGGAGCAGGTCGTTGCCGAGGTCGGCGAGGACCTCCACCGGCCAGAGCAGCCGCATCAGCGCCTCGTCGACCGGCCGGCCGCGCAGCGCGAAGGTCATGGCGTGCAGCATTCGCACGTCCGTGGGCCGGAGCTCCGCCAGTCGCAGCACGTCGGCGTGGTCGGCCGGCCCGCCGGAGGTGACCTTGTTCTCCAGCCGGACGTACTCCTCTCCATTGTCGATCTCCCGGGCGACCGCACCGTTGTACGCGTGGGTCCGGCGGAGCAGGCTCTCGAACTTGGCCTTGTACCGGTGCAGCTTGTCGTAGTCCTCGTTCCGGGTGGCATCGAGGTCGATGTCCTTGGCCCCCTCGGCAACGGAGTCGACCCGGTAGACCAGGTACTCGACCAACAGCAGCAGGGGCGCGCAGCGCAGGCGCTCGGACACCGACATGCGGTTGGCGGGAAAGTACAGGCCGATGGCGTAGTCCCGGAAGATCCGAATGGTTTTGGTCGGAATCGCCAGGGATTCCCGCAGGCGTCCGACGAGGACCCGGAGGGAGGCGCTCCGGTGCCGCCTAGATAATTCTTCCTCGCATATAGAGAGTTCAGCCATCCAGAATCCTTCACATATTGCTCGGCTTGTCTGGGTGCCAATCTGACTACAGGCCGAGCTCTGCCGGTGGGGTCAGCGTACCCCCGCTGGACACCTTGATGCCATGAGTTGTTAACTTGCCGTCAATCTCCCGTTTGGTGCGCGTATGGCCGAATCGGAAATGGAAGCAGATCATTCCGATTCGCTTCGGATGGCTGAAAAGGCACGCCCCCCTACCCGGGCCAACAGCCCCTTGCATTGGGATAGTTGATGGCTAGACCTGCAGTAATGGCAAATCGCCTGGGTGTCGCTGGGAGGGGATGGACAATCTGTTTGAGCGGCCGGATCATGCGATGTTGCCAGGCAAATCATCGTGGTACGTTGCAGTCATGGGGGAAATCCATTTAGCAAGTGACAAGGTCAGCCCCGACGCCATGGCGCAGTTCAATCTGACGTCCTATCTCCTCTCTCGGCAGGAGATTGTCACCCGCCACCTGGAGAACGCACTCAGACCTCGGCGTCCAGAAATACTGTTCAAATCCATGCAGTATTCGCTGGAGTCCGAAGGAAAGCGCCTCCGGCCGATCCTCTGTCTGGCCGGATGCGACCTCGGCG
Source organism: Kitasatospora sp. NPDC096077 (assembly GCF_040303245.1). Lineage (NCBI taxonomy): Bacteria > Bacillati > Actinomycetota > Actinomycetes > Kitasatosporales > Streptomycetaceae > Kitasatospora > Kitasatospora sp. NPDC096077. The sequence continues at coordinate 117,134 of NZ_JBEOSV010000010.1, forward strand.
GAGGCGACCCCACCCTGGCCATCCCCACGGCCTGCGCCCTGGAGATGCTGCACACCGCCTCGCTGATCCACGACGACCTGCCCGCCATGGACAACGACGACCTGCGCCGCGGCAAGCCCGCCAACCACAAGGTGTTCGGCGAGGGGATCGCCCTGCTCGCCGGCGACGCCCTGCTGTCGTACGCGCTGGAATTCATCCTGATCAACACCCAACAGGTACCCGCCGACCGGCTGCTGCGGGTGATGCACACCCTGATCAATCGGGTCGGGATCTCCGGTCTGGCGGGTGGTCAGGCGGTGGACATCGAGTCCGAGGGCCGCGAGGAGATCGACCTGGAGACGGTGGAGTTCATCCACTCCCGCAAGACGGGCTCGCTGATCGACGCGGCCATGGTGACCGGAGCCACTCTGGCCGGCGCGGACGAGGGCACCATCGCCCGGCTCTCCCGCTACGCCCGGAAGGTCGGGATCGCCTTCCAGATCGTCGACGACGTGCTCGACGTGGTGGGCACCAGCCAGCAGCTCGGCAAGACGCCCAACAAGGACGAGCGTAGCCGGAAGGCCACCTACCCCAGGCTGTTCGGGGTCGAGGGGTCCATGCGGCGCGCCCGTGAGCTCATCGATTCGGCCAAGGCGGAGATGGAGCCGTTCGGGCACCGTGCGATACCCCTGCTGGCCATGGCCGAATTCGTCTACACCCGATCGGCTTGATCACATGACCGAAACCGAGGACCACACCCGACGGGGGCTGCCGCCGAACCCCGACGGCCTCAACCTGGCGGCCAGCTGGTACATCGCCCTGTCCTCCGGCGAACTGCGCTCCCGGCCCCGGGCGCTCGATCTCTTCGGCCGACCCCTCGTGGCCTGGCGGGACGGCGGCGGCCGACCGGTGGTGATGCCGCGTTACTGCCCGCACATGGGCGCGAGCCTCGCGCTGGGCAGGGTCGTCGACGGAGACCTGCGCTGTCCGTTCCACCACTGGAGCTTCGACGCGTCCGGCAGCTGCGTGGCGATCCCGGGAGTCAGTCGGATACCGACCACGGCCCGCCACGCCCCGCTGCCCACCGTGGAGCGCTACGGCTACGTCTGGGTCTGGTACGGCGGCCCGGAACCGGCCTTCGATCTGCCGGACTTCCCGGCGATGGAGGAGGACCGCGGTGCCTACGCGGGGTTCCGGTTCGACGACCCCACCACCGGCACCGCCCGCCAGCTGCTGGAGAACGGCATCGACTACTTCCACTTCATGGCGCTGCACGGAATGTCACTGGACCCGGTGAACTTCCGTCAACTGCACGACCAGAAGGAGGCGGCCGACAACGGTCCGCCGATCGACGACGAGGCCTGGTTCGGCGTAGAGGTCGACGGCACCCTGAAGAACTGGCAGCTGAGAGACAACCCCGTCGGCTGGCTCCACCGGATGGTCACGACCTTCGGCTCCGGTACCCACTTCCGCCTGCTCATCGACGGCTGGCCCGGCGGCCAGCGCTTCACCACCTACATCGAAGGAGAAGAGATCTCCAAGGTGCTGATGGGCATCACGCCGACCGGCGATTACCTGACCGCCCAACGCGGCTGGGCCGGGGTCCGCAGGACCAACAAGCACTGGAAGACCTTCCTGTACTTCCTCCTGTTCTACGCCCAGAACCGTGGTGGGACGGCACAGGACATCCCCATCTACAACACCACCGCGACCGGCCGCCCGGCCAGCTACGTGCGTTACGACAACGTCCTGGTCAAGTACCGCCGGTACTACCAGTCGTGGGTGGAGCACGCCGCGGCCGATCAGTCCCTGCCGGGGGAGGCGCCATGAGACTCAAACCCAGCCCGCCACCGCGTCCCTCGCCGTCCGCCGCACCGGAGTTGGCAGCCGGCTGGTACGTCGCGCTGCCGTCCGCCTGCCTCGGGAGACCACGGCGGCTGGAACTGTTCGGCCGGGAACTCGTGGCCTGGCGCGACGGCGCCGGCCGAGCCGCCGTCCTGGCGCGCTACTGCCCGCACCTGAGCGCGGACCTGGCCCTCGGCAAGATCGTCGAGGGGGAGCTGCGCTGCCGCTTCCACCACTGGCGGTTCGATGCGACGGGCGCCTGCGTCGACATCCCCGGCGTGCGGCGGATCCCGGGCGGCGCCCACCAGCGCACCTATCCGGTCCGTGAACGCTACGGCTTCGTCTGGGTGTGGTACGGCGGAGCCGAGCCGATGTTCCCGCTGCCCGACTTCCCCGCGCTGGAGGCACAGCGCGACCGGTACACCACCTACCGCTTCTCCCACGGCACCCCCGCCAGTCCACGGCGGATCCTGGAGAACGCCTTCGACCACTACCACTTCATGACCCTGCACCGGGTGCGCTCGGCCGGATCGCTGACCCTGACCATGCTCGCCGACCCCGCCGACGCGGCCGAGAACGGCCCGCCGATCGCGACCGAGGCGTGGCTGGGCGCGCGGCTGGAGGCACGCGCACTGCAACTGCCGCGGGCCCTGTCCCCGATCGGCCTGGACGGCAAGGACTTCGCCCTCCTGGTCGACGGCTGGACCGGCGGCCAACGCCTGACCTTCTTCCTCGACGGCGAGGTGGTGGCCAAGGAGCTCCTGGGCATCACCCCGATCTCCGGCAGCAGGACCGTCTTCCAGGGCTGGTCGCTGGTGCGCCGCGTCGGCCGCCCGTGGCTGGACGCGCTGGCCCACCTCGGATACCGATCCCAGCACCTGCTCGGTACCCGGGAGGACCTCGCGATCTACCGCACCGCAAAGGAGGGCACCGGTACGGTCCCGGTCAAACACGACCACGGTGTGCTCAGGTTCCGCAAGCACTACCAGACCTGGGTGGACCGGGCCGAGGCCGCCGAGCAGAACAGGACGGTGGCGCCGTGAACCCCGCGCAGACCGTGGTGGACCCGCGGGTGCGGGCCGAACTCAACCTGGCCGCCAGCTGGTACATCGCCTTCCCCACCTCGCAACTGGCCACCAGGCCGAGGCCGCTGATGCTCTTCGGGCGACCACTGGTGGCCTGGCGCGACCGTTCCGGGCACGCCGTCCTGATGCCCCGCCAGTGCCCGCACATGGGCGCCAGCCTGGCCGGCGGAACCGTCGTCGACGGCCAGTTGCAATGCCGCTTCCACCACTGGCGGTTCGACGGCACGGGCAGCTGCGTCGAGGCCCCCGGCACGGACCGGATCCCCACCAGAGCCCATCTGCGCCGCTACCACACGATCGAGCGCTACGGCTATGTCTGGGTCTGGTACGGCAGTGAGGAGCCGATGTTCCCGCTGCCCGAGCTGCCCGCGCTCGGTGCCGACCGGCCCGGCTACCGCAGGTTCCGCCTGGCCGACAGCACAGGGGCGACAGTCAGGCGCATCCTGGAGAACACCTACGATCCCGACCACCTGGTCGCCCTGCACGGGCTTGAGGTCGCCGGGCCGTGCGGCTTGCGGATGCTCGCAGACCCCCAGGAGACCCACGAACACGGCCCGCCCATCGACCCGACGGCCTGGCTGGGCGCCGAACTCACCTGGCCCAGCTACACCGGACGCCTCGGCAGGATCACCCGTCGGCTCGGCACCAACGCCGAGGAGTTCACCCTCCGCGTCGACGGCTGGCCGGCCGGCCAGCGGATCTCCTACTACGCGGACGGGATCCTGCAGTACCGCCTGCTGCTGGCCACCACGCCGATCGCCCCCAACCGGACCATCCAGCACATCACCGCGGCCGTCGCCACGACCGGCCCGCGCTGGCGAGACCTGCGGAACTACCTGGTGAACCGACTGGAGATCACCTTCGCGTCCAACCAGGACCTGCCGATCTTCGACACCATCGAGCCCGGCGACCGCCATGGCATCTACCTCGAACGCGACCGCGGCGTACTGAGGTTCCGCAAGTACTACCAGGAGTGGGTGGACCGGGTGGCCGATCATGCGTGACCTCGTGATGCTCAAGGACCTGCGGGCCGACGACGCCGACCGGGTCGGCGCGAAAGCCGCCAACCTTGGCGAACTGCACCACGTCGGCGTCCCCGTCCCCGACGGGTTCTGCCTGCCCGTCCGGCTGTACCGGGACATCGTGGCACCGCGGATCGCGCCTCGACTCGACAGGCTCACCGCCCTGCTCGCCGCTGGCACCGACGACAGCGAGTTCGAGAACCGGGCACGGGACGTGCGCGCCGAGATCGAGTCCGTGGAACTCCCCACGCGACTGCTCGACGAACTGGCCGAGGCCTACCGTGCGATAGGCCCGGCCGACGGTGTCGCCGTTCGCTCCTCGGGCACCTCGGAGGACTCCGACATCGCAAGCTTCGCCGGCCAGTACCACACGGAGCTCGCCGTCGGCACGTTCGACGGGGTGCTCACCGCGGTCAGGCGGTGTTGGGCCTCACTGTGGGAGGTGCACGCGATCCGCTATCGCGAACGCCGACAACTGCCCCACGCGGAGGCCGCCATGGCGGTCCTCGTCCAAGTCATGGCACCGGCCGAGTCCGCCGGGGTGATGTTCACCCTCGACCCGCGCACCGCCACGACCGACGGCGGGGGCGGCCGGACCGTCATCGAGTCGAACTGGGGGCTCGGCGAGGCGGTCGTCGGTGGCCTGGTCACCCCCGACCACTTCGAGGTCTCCCGCACCGACACCCGCGTCGAGGCCACCCGGCTCTCCCACAAGACCCGGATGGCCGTCGCCGCCGGGGATCGCGCCGTCGGCGGGGTCGACCTGGTCGATGTCCCGCCCGAGCGCCGGCGCACAGCCTCGCTCACCGACGGCCAGGCCGCGGAGCTGGCCCGCTACGGCCTCGCCATCGAATCCCACTTCGGTCGGCCCCAGGACGTCGAGTGGGCCGCCGCTGCCGACGGGCGCGTGGCGATCCTCCAGGCCCGGCCGTTGACGCACCGGCAAGCCGGGCTTCCCACGACGCCCGAGGCTCGATGGGAGAGCCCGGTGGACGGCGCCTGGTGGGCCCGGATCAGTATCTGCGACTCGTGGCTGCCCGAGCCGCTGTCCCCGCTCTTCGCCACCACCCTGTTCCCCTGCCTGGTCCGGCACTGGTCGCAGAACTGGGCCGGCTCCCAGGCGGAGCAACTCGCCAACCCGCTGCTGCCCAAGCCGATGTCGGGCACCATCAACGGATTCGCCTACCTGCGGCTCGACTACCCCATGAACAGGTACCCGCTGCGGACCGTCAAACTAGCGCTCAACTGCTACCGATTCCACCTCGGGCCGCTGGAACGGCGCTGGCGCACAGTGATCCTGCCCCGGCACGTCTCCAGAATGGAAGCGATGCGCCGCAAGGACCCGGCCAGGCTGTCGACTGAGGAACTCCTGGCGCTCCTCGACGCGGCCCAGGACCTGAGCGGCACCTACTGGGCCATCCTGGGTGGCCTCGCCTGGTACTGGAACATCGGCGAATGGCTGCTGGCCAAGGCATATCCCGGCCTCACCAAGCCGCTGGCCGACTCCGGTGTCGACGTGCCCGGTCATGCCGCCCTGCTGCAGGGCTACCCGAGCAAGACCGCGGAGAGCAGTCGCGCACTGCAGGACCTCGCGCGATCCGGCCCGGACGGCGCCGGCGCGGAGCGGATGTTCGACGACTTCCTCGCCCGGTACGGCCACCAGGTCTACCACCTGGACTTCGTCGAACCCACACCGGCCGAGGCACCAGCCACCTTCCGTGCCACGATCGCCGCCTACCGGAACGGCAGCGCCACCGACCCGCGCGAGCGCATGCGCTCACTGGCCGAACGTCGTACCCGGGCCCGGGCCCAGCTGGACGCCGCCCTGCGCGGCTCCCCGGTGCGCCGCGGCACGCTCGCCGCGCTGTTGGCGTGGAACCGCCGCTACGGCCGGGTCCGCGACCAGGCGCTGTTCTACTTCACCCTCGGCTGGCCGATCATGCGGCGCGGCTACCTCGAACTCGGACAGCGGCTCGCCGAGGCGGGCACCCTGCGCTCGGCCGAGGACGTCTTCTACCTGACCGGCGACGAGCTACGCACCGAACTCCGCACGCTCGGCCACGACGGCTCGCCCGGTGCCCGGGACGACGTGGTGCGGCAGCGCCGCGCCCTGCGCGAGGAGCAGAGGCGGCTCAGCCCGCCCCACCAGGTCCCGGCTGACGCACGCATCTTCATGGGCCGACTCGACGTCACCTCCGTTGCGCTGGTGGGAAACCAGGCCAAGGCCACGGACGGTCCCGGGCTGCACGGCTCGCCGGTCAGCCCGGGCTGCGTCACGGCCCCCGCCCGGATCGTCACCTCGGTCCGCGAGTTCGGAACCTTCCAGGCCGGCGACGTCCTGGTCGCGCCCTACATCACCCCGGCCTGGTCACCACTGCTCGCCATCGCCGGCGCCGTCGTGACCGACACCGGAGGCGCACTCTCGCACGGCTCCATCGTCGCCCGGGAGTACGGGATCCCGGCCGTCATGGGCACCACCAACGCCACCAAACTGATCCAGGACGGCCAGATCGTCACCGTCGACGGTGACCACGGCAGGGTCCACTGACGGGGGGACGGAAGATGCCGCCGCGAACACCACTGGCCGAGTGGAATCCCGGGCTCGACGACACGATCACCCTGCGGGCCGCCCACCAGGCCATGCCGGGCGACGACGCCTCGGCGATCCCCTGGTACGTCCGGCTGCTGGAGAACCCGGCCAGCCCGGTGGCGCTACCGGGCGCCGTCGATCTGTACGGCCACGACTCCATCCACATCCTGCTCGGCCGCGGCACCCTCCCCCCGGACGAGGCCTTCGTCATCGGCGTGACCATGGGCGCCAGCGGCACCCTGCGCGGCTGGCAGGAAGACCTCTACACGCTCGCTGCCCAGCACTGCTACCGCGGAGGCTTCCGCTTCTCCCGTACCGACATCCAGGTCTTCCGCGCGGCGGTCCGCTTCGCCCGCGCCACCCGGATCAGACCCCTGCACGTCCTGCCGTGGCGGGACCTCGCGGACCGGCGCCTGGGCGAACTGCGCGCCCTCGCCGGGGTCACCGCCAGCGCCCTGCTCGCCGCCTATGAGCGTGAGCGGGTCCGCTGCCCGACCAGCCGCGCCGCCCAGCGGCTGCCGCTGCACCAGTCACCGGCCGCCGTTCCGGAGACCGACCGATGAGCGGGCGAAGGAGCCCGCGCAGACGCGTGGTCGGCATAGCCCTGCGGGTGGTGAACCTGGCCATGGTCATCGGTGCCGTCTGGTGGTTCGTCCGCGGGGTCGATCTGAAGGCACTGGGGCAGGCCCTCGAACAGGCCTCCCCTTCGTTGCTCCTCGTTGCGGTCCTGCTCAACCTGGTGAGCCAGTACATCAGCGCTCAAGGCTGGCGCATCATGCTCGGGCCCCGCCACCCGGTCCCGTTGGGCCGGCTGCTGCGCTACGAGTTCTCCGCTCAGGCCGCCTCGGCCATCGTTCCCGGGCGGGTGGGCGAGCTGATCCGTCTCTGGTTCCTGAAACAGGACGGCGTGCCCGCGAGCACCACCGGCGGCCTGATCTGGCTGGAGAAGCTGTTCGGCGCGGTCGGCCTGGCAGTCCTGGTGGCCCCCGTACCCTGGCTGCTGGCCGACGTTCCCGGTGTGATCACCGGCTGTATCGCGGTGTTCGCCGCCGTCATGGCCGTACAGCTGGGGCTGCTGATCGTTCTCACCCACCGCGACCGGCCCGAGAAGCTGCCGAAGTTCCTGCGCGGCTTCATCGGCGGGATGTACTTCCTGCGTGAGCCGCGCCCCGTGGTCACCATGCTCGCCCTGATGCTGCTCGGGGAGGCCGCCGACGTGGCGGGGGCGGTTGCCGTGCTGCACGCGCTCGGGATCCACCTGCCGCTGACGGCGGCGGTCCTGACCCTGTTCCTGATCGACCTGTCCAACCTGCTGCCCATCGCCCCCGGACATTTCGGTACGTTCGAGGTCGGCGCGCTCTACGCGCTCAACCTCGGGCACGTGCAGCCCAGCCTCGCGCTGGCATTCGCCCTGCTGTTCCACCTGCAGCAGAACCTCCCGCAGGTGGCTGTCGGCCTGCCGCTGGAACTGCCGCTCATCGTCGGTCGCCGACGCCTCCGCAGGGTCGGCGATCCCACGACCGAGTCCGCGATCGAGTCCGGGACCGAAACCGCCGAACAGGGCATGGCCGGCCACTGAGGTCACCACCCCGCACGGTGGAAGTCATAAAACGATCTACTGGACCAGCTCAGGTCGCGGGCGGGTCGCGTAGAAGGCCACCGCCGAGGCTGCTGCGACGTTGAGGGAGTCGACACCGGCATCCATCGGGATGCGGACATGCTCGTCGACCGAAGCGAGTGTCTTGGCGGCGAGGCCGTCGCCCTCCGTGCCGAAGACCAGGGCGAGCTTCTCATCGTCCCGCGCAGCGAGTTCATCGAGGGTGATCGCCTGGTCACTCAGGCACAGCGCCGCGACCGTGAAGCCCGCGGAACGCAGGACCTCGATGTCCTTCGGCCAGGCCTCCAGGCGGGTCCACGGCACCTGGAAGACGGCGCCCATCGACACCTTCACGGACCGGCGGTAGAGGGGATCGGCGCAGCGCGGGGTGAGGAGGATCGCGTCGACGCCCAGGGCGGCCGCGTTCCTGAACGCCGCCCCCATGTTGGCGTGATCGACGATGTCCTCGAACACGGCGACGCGCCGAACCGCATGTTCCCGTAGACCCAGAGGCAACACCGCGCCGAGGTCGGTGTGGTCGACCAGGCCTTCGAGGACGGCGACCCGGCGGGCCCCGGTGAGCAGTTCGGCGGCGTCCGGGAGGGGCTTGCGTTCCATCGAGGCGAGGGCGCCGCGGTGGACGTGGTAGCCGGTGACGGCTTCGGCGAGCCCGGGTTCGACGACGTGGACCGGGGCGTCGGCCTCGGCGATGACGTCGGCCATGACGTCGAGCCACTTGGCGGTCAGCAGCATCGACCGCATCCGGTAGCCGGCCGCGAGGGCGCGGCGGATGACCTTCTCCCCCTCGGCGATGAACAGGCCCTCGGCGGGTTCGCGGCGGCGGCGCAGTTCGACGTCGGTCAGGCCGGTGTAGTCGGCGAGGCGGGGGTCGGCCGGGTCGGTGATGGTGCTGGGTTCGGACACCCTGCGATCTTGCCAAGCCCGGGCGGGGAAGGCCAAACGGCCCAGTGGACGGGGTGGTCCCGGGCTAGCCCGAGTGCAAATATGACCGTATGGCCCGATTTCCGGGCCGATCCTGGGCTCCGTCGGCCTCTGGTGCCACCGGCGACGCCGGCTCCTCCGGTGGGCGCCCACACGGTCGGCAACAGCTGCCCCGCGCCGAGCGGCCCCGCCCGGCACGGCACCGGTCGGTGGCCGGGCAGGTGTTCGCCCTGCAGATCCTGATCGTGCTGCTGCTGGTGGCGGGGGCCGCGGTGGCACTGGTGGTGCAGTCGCGCAACGACGCCGACCGCGAGGCGCGCAACCGGTCGGTGGCGGTCGCCCAGTCCTTCGCCAACGCGCCGGGGATGGTGGCGGCGCTGCGCTCCCCCGACCCGACCGCGGTGCTGCAGCCGAGGGCGCAGGCCGCCGAGGTCTCCTCGGGCGTGGACTTCATCGTCGTGCTGAACGACCAGGGCATCCGCTACACCCACCCCGACCCGGACCGGATCGGCCGGAAGTTCGTCGGCGAGTACGAGCCCGCGCTGCACGGGCAGGTGGTGACCCAGCACCTCACCGGGACGCTCGGTCCGCTGGTCCAGGCGGTGGTCCCGGTGTACGCGCCGGGCGGCCAGGTGGTCGGGCTGGTGTCGGCCGGGGTGACCCTGGGCAACGTCACCACCGCGAGCGAGCGGCAGCTGCCGGTCGTCCTGGGCGCGGCGGCGGGCGCGATAGGGCTGGCGACCCTGGGGACGGCCCTGATCAGCCGGCGGCTGCGGCGGCAGACCCACGGGCTCGGCCCGGTCGAGATGACCAGGATGTACGAGCACCACGCGGCCGTGCTGCACGCGGTGCGCGAGGGCGTGATGATCGTCGGCGGGGACGGGCGGCTGCTGCTCTGCAACGACGAGGCTCGCCGGCTGCTGGACCTGCCGCCGGACGCCGAGGGCCGTCCGGTGGCCGAGCTGGGTCTGGAGCCCGCCCCGCTGGAGCTGCTGACCGCGAACCGTCCGGTGAGCGACGAGGTGGTGCTGGCCGGGGAGCGGCTGCTGGCGGTGAACGTCCGGCTGACCGACCGGGACGGCGGCCCGCCCGGCTGCGTGGCCACGCTGCGCGACTCGACCGAGCTGCGGGCGCTGACCGGCCGGGCCGAGGGCGCGCAGCGGCGGCTGCGGCTGCTGTACGACGCCGGGATGACGGTGGGCAGCTCGCTGGACGTGATCCGGACAGCGGAGGAGCTGGCGCAGGTCGCGGTGCCGCGGTTCGCGGACTTCGTCACGGTGGACCTCGCCGAGCAGGTGCCGGCCGGTGAGGAGCTGCCGCCGGGCGGTTCGCTGGAGCGGATGCGCCGGGTCGCGCTGGCGGGCGTCCGGGACGACCCGCCGTTCCATCCGGTGGGCACCGCCCTGGACGTGGTGCCGGCCACCCCGCTGGCGGGGACGCTGGACAGCGGGCTGCCGCGGCTGGAGCCGGATCTGGCCCGGTCGCAGGACTGGCGGGCGCAGGACCCGGAGCGCTCGGCGCAGGTGCTGGCGTACGGGGTGCACTCGCTGGTGCGGGTGCCGCTGCGGGCCCGCGGGGTGCTGCTGGGGGTGGTCCGGTTCTGGCGGGCGGAGCGGCCGGAGCCGTTCGAGCCGGAGGACCTGACGCTGGCCCAGGAGCTGGTGGCGCACGCGGCGGTGTGCATCGACAACGCCCGCCGGTACACCCGCGAGCACGCCATGGCGGTGACCCTGCAGCACAGTCTGCTGCCGCGCAGCCTGCCGGAGCAGAGCGCGCTGGAGGTGGCGCACCGCTACCTGCCGGCCCAGGCCGGGGTGGGCGGGGACTGGTTCGACGTGATCCCGCTGCCGGGCGCGCGGGTGGCGCTGGTGGTCGGCGACGTGGTCGGCCACGGGCTGCACGCGGCGGCGACGATGGGGCGGCTGCGGACCGCGATCCACAACTTCTCGACCCTCGACCTGCCGCCGGACGAGCTGCTGGGCCATCTGGACGAGCTGGTGAACCGGATCGACCAGGAGGAGGCGGGCGACGCCGGGAGCGCGGGCCTGACCGGGGCGACCTGCCTGTACGCGATCTACGACCCGGTGTCGCGGCGCTGCACGCTGGCCGGGGCCGGGCACCCGCCGCCGGCCGTGGTGGACCCGCAGGGCCGGGTGACCTTCCCGGAGCTGCCGACCGGGCCGCCGCTGGGGCTGGCGGTGCTGCCGTTCGAGAGCGTCGAGCTGGAACTGGCCGAGGGCAGTCGGCTGGTGCTGTACACCGACGGGTTGGTGGAGGACCGCGAGCGGGACATCGACGAGGGCCTGGAGCTGCTGCGCACGGCGCTGAGCGGGCCGCCGCGCACGCCCGAGCAGACCTGCGCGGACGTGCTGCGGGTGATGCTGCCGGCGCATCCGGAGGACGACATCGCGCTGCTGGTCGCGGAGACCAGGGTGCTGGCGCCGGACCGGGTCGCCCAGTGGGACGTGCCCGCCGATCCGGCGGCGGTGGGGGCGGTCCGGGGGCAGGTGGCACGGCGGCTGGCGGACTGGGGGCTGGACGAGGCCGCGTTCGTCACCGAGCTGATCCTCAGCGAGCTGGTGACCAACGCGATCCGGCACGGCTCCGGGCCGATCCGGGTGCGGCTGCTCCGCGACCGTTCGCTGATCTGCGAGGTGTCGGACGGCAGCAGCACCTCGCCGCACCTGCGGTACGCGGCGACCGAGGACGAGGGCGGGCGCGGGCTGTTCCTGGTCGCGCAGTTCGCGGACCGCTGGGGGACGCGCTACACGGCGACCGGGAAGGTCATCTGGACGGAGCAGCCGTTGGAGTGAACGCGGAGCGGGAAGTCGGACCGGCCGACTCCCCGCTCCCGGGGTTCAGCGCCGGAAGGCGGCGTCCAGCACGTTCACCACGTCGCCGACCACGATCACCGCCGGGGGCTTGACGCCCTCGGCCTCGACCACGGCGGCGACGGTGGCCAGGGTGGCGTCCACCCTGCGCTGGGCGGCGGTGGTGCCCTCCTGGACGATCGCGACCGGGGTGTCGGCCGCCCGACCGTGCTCGACCAGCGTGGCGGCGATCGCGCCGATCTTGTCCACCGCCATCAGCAGCACCAGGGTGCCGGTCAGCCCGGCGACGGCCGTCCAGTTGGTGACCGAGCGCGGGTCGTCCGGGCCGACGTGGCCGGAGACCACGGTGAACTCCTGGGTCAGCCCGCGGTGGGTGACCGGGATGCCGGCCGTCTCCGGGACGCTGATCGAGCTGGAGATGCCGGGCACCACGGTGACCGGGATGCCCGCCTCGGCGCAGGCCAGCAGCTCCTCGCCGCCACGGCCGAAGACGTACGGGTCGCCGCCCTTGAGCCGGACCACGAACTTCCCGGCCTTGGCGTGCTCGATCAGCGCCTCGTTGATCGCCTCCTGGGCCATCTGGCGGCCGTACGGGATCTTCGAGGCGTCGATCACCTCGACGTGCTCGGGCAGCTCGGCGAGCAGCTCGCGCGGGGCGAGGCGGTCGGCGACCACCACGTCGGCGTCGGCGAGCAGCCGGCGGCCGCGCACGGTGATCAGGTCCGGGTCGCCGGGGCCGCCGCCGACCAGGGCCACGCCGGCGCCGTGCGAGCGGTACGCGCGGGTGGCCAGCGAGCCGTCCCGCAGGCCGCCGACGATGGCGTCGCGCAGGGCGGCGGAGTGCCGCGGATCGCCGGTGAGCACGGCGACGGTGGCGCCGGCGTCGCGGCCGCTGGCCGGGGTCCAGGCGGTGGCGGCGGAGGCGTCGTCGCTGCGGGAGCAGAACACCCGCTCGCGCTCGGCCTCGGCGCTGACCGCCGCGTTGACCGCCGGGTCGTCGGTGGCGACCAGCACGTACCAGGCGCCGGCCAGGTCGCCGTCCGCGTACGGGCGGGCGTGCCAGGTGAGTTCGCCCGCGTCGGCCATGGCCTGGACGGCCGGGGTGGTGCCCGGGGATATCAGGTGCAGCTCGGCGCCGGAGGCGATCAGGGCCGGCAGCCGTCGCTGCGCGACCTGACCGCCACCGACCACGACGACGCGGCGGCCGGCCAGCAGCAGACCGACCGGGTACGGGGTCCGGCCCTCGGTGCCGGGGTGCGGGGTGGGCGCGCTCATCGGCGGTGCTCCTGATCGGGGATGAGGGGTTAGAAGCGGTGCGGTGGTACGCCGCTCCGCGGGCCGGCGCGCCCTCGGGCCGGTCCGCGGAGCGGGTGGGGTGGTGCGTCAGGCCTTCTCGGTGACCCCGGCGGAGTCGAAGGTGGCTACATCGTGCATCGCGCGGGCCGCACTCTGCACCAGCGGAAGCGCCAGCAGGGCACCGGTGCCCTCGCCGAGCCGCAGGTCCAGGTCGATCAGCGGACGCAGGCCCAGCTTGGCCAGCGCGGCCTGGTGGCCGGGCTCGGCGGAGCGGTGGCCGGCGATGCAGGCGGCCAGCACCTCGGGGGCGATCGCCTTGGCGACCAGCGCGGCCGAACCGGCGATCACGCCGTCCAGCACCACCGGGGTGCGCAGCGAGGCGGCGCCCAGCAGGAAGCCGGCGATGGCCGCGTGCTCCAGGCCGCCGACCGCGGCGAGGACGCCGATCGGGTCGTTCGGGTCGGGCTGGTGCAGGGCCAGCGCGGCGCGGATGACCTCGATCTTGCGGGCGTGGGTCTCGTCGTCGATGCCGGTGCCGCGGCCGGTGACCTCGGCCGGGTCGAGGCCGGTGAACACCGAGATCAGGGCGGCCGAGGCGGTGGTGTTGGCGATGCCCATGTCGCCGGTGACCAGCGCCTTGTTGCCCGCCGCGACCAGGTCGCGGGCGGTCTCGATGCCGACCTCGACGGCCTGCAGGGCCTCCTCGCGGGTCATCGCCGGACCCTGGGTCATGTCGGCCGTGCCGGGCCTGACCTTGCGCGGCAGCAGGCCGGTGGCCCGGCCCTGCTGGACGGCCTGCGGCAGCTCGGCGGCGACGCCGACGTCCACCACGCAGACCTCGGTGCCGATCTGCTTGGCGAAGGAGTTGATCACCGCTCCCCCGGCCAGGAAGTTCCCGACCATCTGGGCGGTCACCTCCTGCGGCCACGGGCTGACCCCCTGGGCGTGCACGCCGTGGTCACCCGCGAAGATCGCCACGCAGGCGGGCTCCGGGATCGGCGGCGGGCACTTGCGGGACAGGCCGCACAGCTGGGCGGAGATGATCTCCAGCATGCCGAGCGAGCCGGCCGGCTTGGTCATCCGCTTCTGGCGGTCCCAGGCCTCGCCGAGCGCCTTGGCGTCCAGCGGGCGGATGCCGCGCAGGGTGTCGGCGAGCAGGCTCTGCGGCTCCTCGCCGGGCAGCGCGCGGTTGCCGTACTGCTCCTCGTGGACGACCCAGGCGAGCGGGCGCTTCTTCGCCCAGCCCTGCTGCTCCAGCTCGGGCTCGTCCGGGAACTCGTCGACGAAGCCGACGCACAGGTAGGCGACGACCTCCAGGTGCTCGGGCAGGCCGAGCTCGCGGACCAGCTGCTCGTCGTCGAAGAAGCTCACCCAGCCGACGCCCAGGCCCTCGGCGCGGGCGGCCAGCCAGAGGTTCTCCACGGCCAGGGCGGCCGAGTACGGGGCCATCTGCGGCTGGGTGTGCCGGCCGAGGGTGTGCCGGCCGCCGCGGGTGCGGTCGGCGGTGACCACGATGTTCACCGGGGTGTCGAGGATGGCCTCGATCTTGATCTCCCGGAACTGCTTGGCCCGGCCCTTCGGCAGCGAGTCCGCGTACGCCTCGCGCTGGCGCTCGGCCAGGGCGTGCATCCGCTTGCGGGTCTTCGCGGAGCGGATCACCACGAAGTCCCACGGCTGGGAGTAGCCGACGCTGGGCGCGGTGTGGGCGGCCTCCAGGACCCGGATCAGTACCTCGTGCGGGATCGGGTCGGGGCGGAAGCCGTTGCGGATGTCGCGGCGCTCGCGGATCACCTGGTGGACGGCGTCGCGGCCGGCCTCGTCGTAGCCGGGGGCGGCGGGGCCGCGGGGCTCGGCGGGCTGCTCGGGCTCGGTGGGCTCGACGGGCTGCTCGTCCTCGGCGGCCGGGGCCTCGGCCTGGAGCTCGGTCGGGGCCTCCACCGGGGCCTCGGTCGGCTCCACCGGCTCGGCGGGCTGCTCGGGCTGCTGGTCGGCGGGCTGCTCGGGCTGGGCCTCGGGCTGCGGCTCCTCGGCGGCGGACGCCTCGACGGGCTGCTCGGCGGGGGCCTCGGGCTGCTCGGTGACCGGCTCGGTGGGCTGCTCGACCGATTGCTCCGCGGCCTGCTCGGCGGCGGGAGCCTCCTCCTGGACGGCCTCCGGCGCGACGGCGGCCTCGGCCTGGTCGGCGACCGGCTCGGCCTGGTCCGCAGCCGGCTCGGCCGGGGCCTCGGCGGGCTGTTCGGCGGCCGGGTCGGCAGGCTCGACGGTCGACTCGGCGGCCGACTGCTGCTCGGTCTCCGGGGAGACGGCCTCGACGGACTGCTCGGTCGGCTGCTGGGCTGCGGCCTCGACGGGCTGCTCCGGCTGCTCGCCCTGCTCCGCGACCGGCTCGGCCGGGGCCTCGGCGGGCGACTCGGCCGGGACGGCCTCCGGCTGCCCACCCTCGGCGACGGCCTCCACGACGGCCTCGGCGACGGCCTCGACCGTCTCGGCGACGACGGACTCGACGACATCGGCAGACTCGACGACATCGGGCTCGGCGGCGGGCTGCTGCTCAACGGTCTCGGCGACGGCCTGACCGGAGGGCATCTCACCGGTGCCGGCGGCGGTCTCGGCGACCGGCTCGACCACGACGGCCTGATCCACCGTCACGGCTTCCACGGCCTCGGTGACCTCGGCGACCTCGGTGACCTGCTCGGCCTCCGGAACCGCCTCGACGGCCGGGACCGGCTCGACAGCCTGCGGCGGCGCGTCGGCGGCCGCTATGGGGGCGGGCCGCTCCTGAACCGCCTCCTCGGCCACCGGCGCCTGCTGGGCCGCCTCGACCTTGGGCAGGCCGTGCGGGGTCGGCGCGGCGAGGAAGGCGGAGATCCGGCGCGGCTGACCGGCCGGGGCGGCGGCCTCGGGCTGCTCGGCGGGGGCCGTGGCCTCCGCGACGACGGCCTCGGCAGCGGCCTCGACCACCACGGCCTCGACCACCACGGACTCGACCACCGCGGACTCCACGGCGGCGTCGACGACCACGGTCTCGACCGCGACGCCTTCCACCGCGGGAGCCTCGACGACCGGCTGGGCGGCGGCCTCCACCGGCACCGGCTCGACCGCGACGGCCTGAGCGGCCTCGGCCACCGGCGGGACCGGTACGGCTTCGGCGACCGGCACGGCCTGGCCGGCCTGGACCGCCTCCGGAAGCTCGACGACCTCGATCACCTCGATGGCCCCGACCGTCTCCACGGCCAGCATCCCCTCGACCGGCTGCGAGGCCAGCGGCACCTGCTGGTACCCCTGGCCCTGCGGCACCTGGTGAACCTCCGGCCCGGCCTCGACCGTGGTGGTCACCGGGGGAACCGGCGCGGTGGGCGCCATCGGTACGGCCTGCGGCGCGACGGCCTCGCCCATCGGCGGCCGGCCGACGACCGGGATGCCGTGGGCCGGGGTGCCGCCCTGCGAGGGGCCGCGGTCGGCCAGCGAACGGACCGGCACCTGGCCGGTCATCAGCGAGGGGTCCGGGATCGGCGGGCCGGCGTGCAGCGGGCGGCGCGGCTGCTGAGCCTGCGTCATCGGCTGCTGCGCGTGCGGCTGCGCCGGGGCGGCCTGGAGCGGCGGCTGCTGGGCGTGGTCACCACCGAGCACCGGCGGGTCGACCGGCGGCCAGGACGGCTCGACCGGGACGCCGTCCGGCTGCGCCGCGAACGGCGCCTGCTCGGCGCCCCAGGAGCCCTGCGGGCCGGGCATCAGCAGGACGTCGTCCTCGTCGTCCAGCCCGTCCGGCTGGTCGACGAAGTGGAAGGCCGGGCGCGGGGCGCCCTGGTCGACGGTCCAGCCCTCGCCCGGGGCGGCCGGGGCGGGCACGCCGGGGACGGTGAAGGTCGGCTGGCCCTCGAAGGCCGGCTGGCCCTGCGACGGGATCACGCCCGCGCCGGGGGGCACCGCGCCGGGCAGGCCGCCGACCGGCGCCGCCGGATTGGGGATCACGCCGCCGTCGGTCGCGACGCCCTGCAGGGGTGCAACGCCCGCGACGCCCTCCGGTCCGCCGAGCGGGCCGGGCCCGACGTGCAGGTGCTCCGGCTGTCCCTCGCCCGGGACATGGCCGCCATCGGTCATTGTCAAAGCTCCTTCCAGGCCGCTGCCGCGCCCCTTGGCGACGCGATCACCGACCGCAGCGCCCATCCGCACGGGCCGCGCCTTCACCGACCCGCCCCTCAACCACACGCGGCCGCCGCGCCGTGGCGCTGCGGCCCAAGTCCTTCCGGCGCGCTGCGGCACCCCGGTCCGGGCCCCGCCCGTACGGACGGTGTGCCGTCCGAATCAACGACAACCCGGAGCAACCGGTACGACCGCTCCGGACCCTACGGCATTCTCCAGGTCCGGCACGCGGCCCGTCGAATTGCCCACACTCCGAGCGGAACCGGGTTGCACCACGTCAAAAAGGTGACAAACCGACCGAATCGGGTGGGTCGCTGGCGGCTGCAGCTGCCTGGGACGCCACACTACCGGCCCGGCGCGGTGACCTCTCGAATCGGTGTCCGGATGCGACCTGGATCACCGCAGGGTCCACCCGCGGCTCCGCCGCGCACCCGAGGCCTTCACACGATCTGCTCACCCCAGAGCAGCAGTGCGCCGCCCGGGCCCGTTCCGAGCGTCAGTGCGCCGCCCTCCTCGGCGGACCGCAGCGGGGTGGACTGCAGCAGCGCGCCGTCCGCCCGGTAGCCGGCCCCGGCGATGGCCCGGTGGATCTCCTCGGCCTCGGCGAAGGTCCGGGCCACCGCGACGAAGCGTTCCGGCTTGCGGGCCAGCACCGCCCGCACCACGTCCAGCCCGCCGGACTCCACCACCGCGGCGTCCGGCTCGGGCAGTCCGCCGAGCACCTCGGGGCCCTGCCCGTGGACGGTCTCCACCTCGACCCCGTACCGGCGGGCGTTGACGGTGAGCCGGGCGCAGGCCGAGCGGGAGGACTCGACCGCGACCACGGCGGCGCCGAACCGGGCCGCCTCCACGGCGAGGGCGCCGCTGCCGGCGCCGACCGACCAGACCAGGTCCCCGGGACGCGCACCCAGACGGGCCAGCACCAGGGCGCGCACGTGCGCGGGCAGCGCCTCCGACGCGCCCGGCTGACCCTCCGTGCGCCCGGCGCCCGCGTAGGCGTCACCGGGGAGCGCCCAGCCGCGGTCCGCGCCGGGGTAGCCGAGCGGGCGCCCCGCCAGCCAGCCGGCCGCCTCGCCGAGCGGGCCGGCCTGGGCGCCGCCGCCGATCACCAGCACCACGTTGGGGTCGCGCCAGACGTGGTCGGCGATCCGGTCGGAGGTGAGGACGGTGACGTCCTCCTCCGGAGTGCCGAGGGCCTCGCAGACCACGAAGGTCCGGTGCACCCCGCGCAGCATCAGGGCGAGTTCGCCGGGACCGGCGCCCGGGGCGGTGAGCACCGCGACCTTGGGGTGGGCCCGGCAGATGTTGGCGGCGCGGCGCAGCCGGCCGCCGTGGGCGCTGACCACCTGGGCGTCCTCCCAGGGCATGCCGGCCCGGGCGAAGGCGGTGGCCACGGAGGAGACGGCGGGCAGGACTTCGAGTTCGAGGCCGTACTCGGGGCGGCGCAGGGTGCGCACCACGCCGAAGAAGCCCGGGTCGCCCTCGGCGACCACGACGGCGGCGCCGCGGTGCTCGGCGATCGTGCGGGCGGCCTGCTGGACGTTGCCGAGGGCGAGCCGCTCCGCCGCCTCCGGTACCGGGAGGGCGTCCAGTTGGTAGGGGGCTCCGGCCACCAGGGTCGCCGCGGCGAGGGCCGCACCGGCGGCCTCGGTCAGCGGCGTACCGTCCCACCCGATGACCGTGATCCGGTCAGCCATCTGCGGCCGTTCTCCCTCGACTCGATGCGCGGCTCGTCGCGCCGGCGGCTCGGTGCCGGCGGACAGGTGCCGACGGGCCGGTGCCGGCGGTCCGGGGCGGCCCGCCGCGTCGGTGGCGCTGCGTCGGCTCCGCGGGGCCCGTTGGGTGGCACCGGTGAGAGGCTACCGGGTGCGGTCGTCCGGAGGACGACAACTCGCACACATGTCCGCGCCGGGCGGGTGACCAGCGGGGGATCAGTCGCGCAGCACGTAGCGGTGGTCGCCGTGCCAGCCGTCGTGGTGCAGTTCGGGCGACTCCAGGTCCTCCGGGAGCAGGCTCCACAGGATCAGGTCGCTGCGGCTGTCCACCACGACCTCGCCGGACTCGCCGCGGACTATCCAGGCACTGCGCAGCACGCCCTCGCTGATGCCGCCGATCTTCTGGGCGACCTGCTGGGCGGCGGTGTTCCCGGCGGCGGTGCGCAGTTCCAGGCGCAGGAAGCCGCGGTCCTCGAACAGCCACTGGGCGACGCCGAGGACGGCCTCCGGGGCGTAGCCCTCGCCGCGTGCCCAGACGGCGGTGACGTAGGAGATCTCGGTGCTGCGCAGCCGCCAGTCGGTGTTGCGCAGTTCGACCAGGCCGACCAGGCGCTGGGTGAGGTGCTCGGTGACGGCGAAGACGATGCCGCGGCCCTCGGCGCGGTGGGCGGGGGCGAGGGTGCGGGCGAGTTCGGCCGCGTACTCCTCGGTGAAGGGGTGCGGGAGGTCGGTCCAGGCCAGCACGAGGTCGTCGGCCATCATGGTGGCCAGGCCGGGGGCGTCGTCCTCCGCAAGGGGTCGCAGCAGCAGCCGCTCGGTGCTGATGGCGGTCTCGGGGAAGCTCGCTGCCATGCCGTCTCTCCTCGCCGGGTCGTGAACACAACACCGTACGCCTCCGTCGCGCACCGGCCATCACGCGGTGCGCCGCCCGCACGACGGTACGTCAGAACCCGGTCTGCCGTGGTGTCCCTGGTGCATACTGCCCGACCGGGCCCCCGCCGAGGTGCGGCGGGGGCCCGGTCGGGCGCTGCGCGAGGTGTGACCGTACGACGGTCAGGTCGGTCGGGTCGGTCAGAAGGCCGGGATGACCGACCCCTGGAAGGTGTCGTTGATGTACTTCTTGACCTCGTCGGAGTGCAGCAGCTCGGCCAGCTTCTTCACCCGCGGGTCGTTCTCCTTGCCCTTCTTGACGGCGAGGATGTTGGCGTACGGGTTGCCCTCGGCCTTCTCCAGCACCAGCGCGTCGGTGGTCGGCTTCAGGCCCGAGTCGATCGCGTAGTTGCCGTTGATCACACCGGCGTCCAGGTCGGCGAGGGAGCGGGGGACCTGGGCGGCCTCCAGCTCCTTCCACTTGAAGCCCTTCGGGTTGCCGGTGACGTCCGCCGGGGTGGCGGCGGTGCCGGCGCCGTCCTTGAGGGTGATCAGCTTGTTGTCGGCGAGCAGCTTGAGCGCCCGGCCCTCGTTGGTGGCGTCGTTCGGCAGGCCGATGGTGGCGCCGTTCGGCAGGTCGTTGAGCGACTTGACCTTCTTGGAGTAGACGCCCAGCGGCTCCAGGTGCACCGGCTCGACCGACACGATGTCCGTGCCGTTCTTCTTGTTGAAGTCCTCCAGGTACGGCAGGTGCTGGAAGTAGTTGGCGTCGGCCGAACCGTCCTGCACCGCCGTGTTGGGGGTCACGTAGTCGGTGACCTCCTTGATGTCGAGCTTGAGGCCCGCCTTGGCCGCGAGGTTGTCCTTGACGAACTTGAGGATCTGCGCGTGCGGGGTCGGGCTGGCCACGACCTTCAGCGGCGCGTTCGGGTCCGAGGAGGAGGAACCCGAGCTGCCGCAGGCGGCCAGCGACAGGGCGAGGCCGGCGGTGGCGAGGACACTGAGGGACTTCACAACGTTGCGCACGAAAAGTGCCTTTCTGCGTGATGCGGGGAGCCGCGTCCGGAGGTCGGACGGGGGAGGTCTAGGAGGCGACGAGTTCGTCGTCGGGGGCGGTGGCGCGCGGGCGGAGCAGGCGGGTGCGTCCGCCGCCGCGGCCCCGGTTGGCCAGCCGGCGCACGGCGTAGTCGCCGGCCAGCTGGATGATCGTGACGATGATCGCGATCTCGGCCACGATGATCCACATGAAGGTGGTCTCGAAGCGCAGGTAGCCGTACCGGTAGGCGAGGTCGCCCAGACCGCCGCCGCCGACCGTGCCGGCCATCGCGGAGTAGCCGATCAGGGCGATGACCGTGGTGGTGACGGAGGCGACGATGCCGGGCAGCGCCTCGGGCACCAGCGTCTTGCGGACCAGCGTCCAGGTGCTGCCGCCCATCGCCTGGACGGCCTCGATCAGCCCGCGGTCGACCTCCCGGACGGAGGTCTCGACCAGTCGGGCGAAGAACGGGATCGCGCCGACGGTCAGCGGGACGGTCGCGGCCTGCCAGCCCAGGGAGTTGCCGGTCAGCCAGCGGGTGAAGGAGATCAGCGCGATCATCAGGATGATGAACGGCAGCGAGCGGGTGAGGTTCACCACCGCGCCGAGCACCTTGTTCACCGGCTGGTTCTGCAGCGCGCCGCCCTTGGAGGTGAGCACCAGCAGCACGCCGAGCGGCAGACCGATCAGCACGGTGCACAGGGTCGAGACCCCGACCATCTGGAAGGTCTCCTGGGTGGCGGGCCACATCAGTTCCTGCATCTGGTCCCAGCTCAGACCGCTCATGCCACCGCTCCGTCCGCCGCGCCGATCACGTCCACCTGCAGGCCCTGCTCGCGCAGGTAGCCGATCGGCACCACGTTGTCCTGGTGGCCGCCGGGCAGCTCGACCCGCATCCGGCCGACCATCCGGCCGGCGATGGTCTCCACCGCGGCACCGAGGATGTTGATGTCGATCTGGTAGGTGCGGGCCAGCTGGGAGACGAACGGCTGCGCCGGGGTGTCGCCCTGGAAGGTGATCTCCAGCACGGTCGCGCCCGGGTGGCCGGTGCCGAACTCGCTCAGCGGGAACAGCTCGCGGGCCAGTTCGGAGCCGGGCTCGGACAGCAGGTCGGTCAGCTCGCCGGACTCCACCACCCGGCCGCCGCGCATCAGGGCGGCGGAGTCGCAGACGGACTTGATGACGTCCATCTCGTGGGTGATCAGCAGGACCGTCAGGCCCAGCTGCTGGTTGAGGTCGCGCAGCAGCTTGAGGATCGAGCGGGTGGTCTCCGGGTCGAGCGCCGAGGTGGCCTCGTCGGAGAGCAGCACCTTGGGGTCGCCGGCCAGGGCGCGGGCGATGCCGACCCGCTGCTTCTGGCCGCCGGACAGCTGGTTGGGGTAGCTGCGGGCCTTGTCGGCGAGGCCGACCAGGTCGAGCAGCTCGGCGGCCTTGCGGCGGCGCTGGGTGCGGTCCAGGCCGATGATCTCCAGCGGGAGCTCGACGTTCTGCTGCACCGTGCGGGAGGAGAGCAGGTTGAAGTGCTGGAAGACCATGCCGATCCGGCGGCGCGCCTCGCGCAGGTCCTTGCCGGCCCGGTTCTCGCCGCCGGACAGCGCGGTGAGTTCGACCCCGTCCACGGTGACCGTGCCGGAGGTCGGGCGCTCCAGCATGTTCACGCAGCGGATGAGGGTGGACTTGCCGGCACCGCTGGTGCCGACGACTCCGTAGACCTCGCCCGGGCGGACGTGCAGGTCGACGCCGGCGAGGGCGGTCACCTCGCGGCCTCGGGAACGGTAGACCTTCGTCAGGTCCGTGGTGGTGATCACAGCTGCTTCCGTGGGTCGGGGGCGGGCGGCGGTGTCGGCCGACCGACCGCGGTGCGGTCGGCGGCGTTCCACGACGCCTCACCAGGGGGATCCGGACCTGCCACCCCTTGATCGTGGCCGCAGAACGGCCGGGCCGCGCGACGGCGT
Organism: Kitasatospora sp. NPDC096077; assembly: GCF_040303245.1. Taxonomy (NCBI): domain Bacteria; kingdom Bacillati; phylum Actinomycetota; class Actinomycetes; order Kitasatosporales; family Streptomycetaceae; genus Kitasatospora; species Kitasatospora sp. NPDC096077. The sequence goes on from NZ_JBEOSV010000010.1 coordinate 140,040, forward strand.
GGCCCTAACGAGTCATCGACGGCCGCGGGCGGGCACGCCGGAGGGGAGGGTCCGGGACTTCCGGTTTCCGGGAGGGGGCGCGCTCGCACGGGCGGGAGCGGCGCCGGAGTCTCGCTTCGGGGCGCGAGGGGGTGGCACCCTCAGTGGGTGCCGGGGGCGGTGGCCCTCAGCAGTGACACATTCGACGGCACATGGCACGCTCACCTGCCGGCAGCGTGCCGGTGGGGGTCCAGTTCGTCGTCGCAGTCATGTGAGCCAGTAAAACAGATGGGTCGATTCCCGCCCAACTGTTCGGGCCCGACTGTCCGCATTGCGGACACCGGCCTGCGGGGGCCGGGGTGGAACGCCTCGACGCCGCCCACCCGGGGTCCGGATGGCGGCGGCGTCGAGGTCGGTCGAGGATGCCCGGGTGCGGGCGGCGCTCAGGCGGTCCTGGCGAGCGGGGCGGCGACCGGCTTCTCCAGGTGCACGACGCTCAGCCGGCTGGTGACCGGCTCGACGGCGGTCTGCCGGTAGCCCTGGCGGGCGTAGAGCCGCAGGTTGCCGAGGCTCCGGTGGCCGGTGAACAGCCGGAAGACCGTCACCGGGCGGCCGTCCTCGGCCATCCGGCGCTCCAGCGCGTCCAGGAGGCGGCCGCCCAGGCCGTGCCGCTGCATCCGGGGGTGGACCACCAGACGCCCTATCCGGCCGATGCCCTCGGCGTCGACGTGCCCGCGGACGGCGCCGACCACCTCGTCGCCCAGCCGGGCGACCAGGACGTGCTGCTCGGTCAGTTCGGCGCGCAGGCTCTCCAGGCTCTGTGTCAGGGGCTCGATCGCCCAGTCGCCGTACAGCTCCGCCTCGGGCTGGTAGCCCAGGTACTGGAGCTTGAGGATCTGCTCCGCGTCCTCGGCCGCCGCGGCCGAGATGATCACGCTCATGCCCATGTGGAGGGGCCTCCCCAGTCGTCGTGCCCGGCGCGCAGAGGGTGGCGCGCTCACGCTCAGTATCCGAGTGGACGCGCCACCGTCAAGAGTGACGTTCGCCAGCGTGCTACCCGGGTGTCAGCTTCCCTCAACCTTCGGAGGGCCAGACGTGGCAAGGGTCACGCCGGAGTGGCGGCGGGGGCGACGCGCCGGGCGCGGGGCGGCGGCGGCTGTGGGGCGCCCGGGTGAGGGCGGCCGCGGACGGGCGGGGCCGCCCGGTCAGGGGTAGCGCTCGGCGCGCAGGAGGAGCCGCAGGCAGGCCAGGCAGCGGGAGCGGGTGGGGCCGATGGAGCCGCGTGGCATGCCGAGGCGTTCGGAGAGCTCGCGGTAGGTGGGCGGCGGATCCTCGGCGAGGGCGGCGACCAGTTGCGGACAGCGGCCGGGCAGCGCGGCGACGGTCTCCCGGACCACGCGGCGGCGACGTTCGGCGAGGTAGACGTCCTCGGCGGAGGGGACGGGCGGAAGGGGGGTGCACACACCGTGCTTGACGGGCCCGGGCGGAGCCGGTTACGCCCGGGCCGGGGCACGCACGCGGGAGGGGCGCGCCGGTCGGACCGCCGCGCCCCTCGCACGCTGCCCCAGGCGTCAGTTCTGGGTCCACTCCTGCTGCCGCGCCAGGTCCGCCTTCACCTCGGCGAGCTGGACCGCGACGGCCGAGGGGGCGGTGCCGCCGCGCCCGTTGCGGGAGGCGATGGCGCCGTGCACGCTGAGCACCGACCGGACGTCGGGGGTCAGGTGCTCGGAGATCGAGGCGAACTGCTCGTCCGTCAGGTCGGACAGCTCGATGCCCTGGCCCTCGCAGACCTTGACGCAGGCGCCGGCCACCTCGTGCGCGACCCGGAACGGCACGCCCTGCTTGACCAGCCACTCGGCGATGTCGGTGGCAAGCGAGAAGCCGGCCGGGGCCAGCTCCTCCAGCCGCTCGCGGTGCACGGTGAGGGTGGCCATCATCCCGGTGAACGCGGGCAGCAGCACCTCCAGGGTGTCGCAGGAGTCGAAGACCGGCTCCTTGTCCTCCTGGAGGTCCCGGTTGTAGGCGAGCGGCAGCGCCTTGAGGGTGGCCAGCAGGCCGGTCAGGTTGCCGATCAGCCGGCCGGACTTGCCGCGGGCCAGCTCGGCGATGTCCGGGTTCTTCTTCTGCGGCATGATCGAGGAGCCGGTGGAGAAGGCGTCGTGCAGGGTGATGAAGCCGAACTCCTTGGTGTTCCAGATGATCACCTCCTCCGCGATCCGGGAGAGGTTGATCCCGATCATCGCGGTGACGAAGGCGAACTCGGCGACGAAGTCGCGCGAGGCGGTGCCGTCGATGGAGTTGCCGACCGAGCCGCCCTCGAAGCCGAGGTCGGCGGCGACCGCCTGCGGGTCGAGGCCGAGCGAGGAGCCGGCCAGCGCGCCGGAGCCGTACGGGGAGACGGCGGTGCGGGCGTCCCACTGGCGCAGCCGCTCGGCGTCCCGGCCGAGGGCCTGCACGTGCGCGAGGACGTGGTGGGCGAAGAGCACCGGCTGGGCGTGCTGGAGGTGGGTGCGGCCCGGCATCGCGGTGTCCGGGTGGGCCTCGGCGAGGCCGACCAGGGCGTGCTGGAGGTCGAGCAGCAGGCCGCCGATGGTCCGGGCGTGGTCCCGCAGGTACATCCGGAAGAGGGTGGCGATCTGGTCGTTGCGCGAGCGCCCGGCCCGCAGCTTGCCGCCGAGTTCGGCGCCGAGGCGCTCCAGCAGGCCGCGCTCCAGGGCGGTGTGGACGTCCTCGTCCACGACGGTGCCGACGAAGGTGCCGGCCTGGACGTCGGCGAGCAGCTGGTCGAGGCCGGCCAGCATGCCGGCCAGCTCCTCGTCGGAGAGCAGTCCGGCCTTGTGCAGCACCCGGGCGTGGGCCTTGGAGCCGGCGATGTCGTACGGCGCGAGCCGCCAGTCGAAGTGGACCGAGGCGGAGAGCCGGGCCAGCGCCTCGGACGGGCCGTCGGCGAAGCGCGCGCCCCAGAGGCGGACGTCGGAGGACTGCTGGGCCGTCATCGCGGTGGCTCCTTCACACATGTACGGTGGGTGGCATAAGTATGCATCACACCGTATGAAACACAAAACCCCGGTCGAAGGGGATCCTTCGACCGGGGTTCCGGTGGCCGCGGCCCTACTGGGCCTTGGCCTGGGCGAGTTGCATCAGGTGGTCGGCCAGCGCCTGGCCGCCGGCCGGGTCGCGGCTGATCAGCAGCACGGTGTCGTCGCCCGCGATGGTGCCGATGATCTCGAACACCTCCGCCTGATCGATCGCCGAGGCGAGGAACTGGGCGGCCCCGGGCGGGGTGCGCAGCACCACCAGGTTGCCGGAGGCGGTCGCGGAGACCATCAGCTCGCCGGCCAGCCGGGCCATCCGGCCCTCGCTGGCCGACTCCCCCATCGGGGCGCGCGGCGTGCGGTCGCCGCCCTCGGCGGGGACGGCGTAGATCAGTGCGCCGTCCCGGTTGCGGATCTTGACCGCGCCCAGCTCGTCCAGGTCCCGGGAGAGGGTGGCCTGGGTGACCACGAGTCCGTCGTCGGCGAGCAGCTTGGCGAGCTGGCTCTGCGAACGCACGGGCTGGCGGGTGAGCAGGTCCACGATCCGCCGGTGGCGCGCGGTGCGGGTCTGTGGGACCTGCGGCGTCGGGCCGGCGGCGGAGGGGCCGGAGCGGGAATCGGTCATGTGATTATTCTCCCGGACGACGGTCAGCTCGCATCGGCCGGGGCGCTCTCGCGGACCGTCCGGAGGATGCCCGGCAGCGCGGCGAGGAAGGCGTCCGCCTCCTGCTCGGTGAGCACCAGCGGGGGCGCGAGCCGTACGGCGTCCGCGACGGCGGCGTTGACCAGGAAGCCCGCCTGCTGGGCGACGGCCTGCACCCGGGCCGCGACCGGCTGGGTGAGGACGATGCCGAGCAGCAGTCCGGCGCCGCGCACGTGCGAGACCAGCGGGTCGCCGATGGCCTCGACGCCGTGCCGCAGCCGGTCGCCGATCTTGCGCACGTGCTCCAGCAGGCCCTCGGACTCGATGGTGTCCAGCACCGCGAGCCCGGCCGCGGCGGCCACCGGGTTGCCGCCGAAGGTGGTGCCGTGCTGGCCCGGGGTGAGCAGGTCGGCGGCCGGGCCGAAGGCCAGCACCGCGCCCATCGGCAGGCCGCCGCCGAGCGCCTTGGCCAGGGTGACCACGTCCGGCTCGACGCCCTCGAAGGCCTGGTGGGCGTACCAGTGGCCGGTGCGGCCGACGCCGGTCTGGATCTCGTCCAGGACCAGCAGGGTGCCGGTGGCCCGGGTGATCTCGCGGGCCGCCTTCAGGTAGCCGTCGGGCAGCGGGATCGCGCCGTTCTCGCCCTGGATCGGCTCCAGGAAGACGGCGGCGGTCTCGGTGGTGACGGCCGCGCGCAGCGCCTCGACGTCGCCGAACGGGACATGGGTGACGTCGCCGGGCAGCGGGCGGAACGGGTCCTGCTTGGCGGGCTGGCCGGTGAGCGCGAGGGCGCCCATGGTCCGGCCGTGGAAGCCGCCCTGGAGGGCGACCAGGTGGGTGCGGCCGGTGCGCCGGCTGATCTTGAAGGCGGCCTCGTTGGCCTCGGCGCCGGAGTTGCAGAAGAACACCCGGCCGCCGTCCCGGCCGTCCAGCCGGAGCAGCCGCTCGGCGAGGGCGATGGTCGGCTCGGCCATGAAGAGGTTGGAGACGTGGCCGAGGGTGGCGATCTGTCGGCTGACCGCCTCGACCACGGCCGGGTGGGCGGTGCCGAGGGCGTTGACGGCGATGCCGCCGAGCAGGTCGGTGTACTCCTTGCCGTCGGCGTCCCAGAGCTTGGCGCCCTCGCCGCGCACCAGCGGGATCCGCGGGGTGCCGTAGTTGTCGGTGAAGGCGTGCTGCCACCGGTCGGTGAGCTGCTCGTTGTGCGTCATGCCAGTCCCCCGGTCACGGTCGGCTCGTCGTCGGGCACGACCATCGTGCCGATGCCCTCGTCGGTGAAGATCTCCAGCAGCAGGCTGTGCTGCACCCGGCCGTCCAGCACGCGGGCGGTGCCCACGCCGGAGCGGACGGCGCGCAGGCAGCCCTCCATCTTGGGGAGCATGCCGCTGGCCAGGGTCGGCAGCAGCCCCTCCAGTTCGGTGGCGTTGAGCTGGCTGATCACGTCGTCAGAGTTCGGCCAGTCCTTGTACAGGCCCTCGACGTCGGTCAGCACCACCAGCATCTCGGCGCCCAGGGCGACCGCCAGGGCGGCCGCGGCGGTGTCGGCGTTGATGTTGTAGACGTGGCCGTCGGCGCCGCGGGCGATCGAGGAGATGACCGGGATCCGGCCGTCGGCGATCAGCGCCTTCACCGCGCCGGCCTCGATGTTGACGATGTCGCCGACCAGGCCGATGTCGACCGGCTCGCCGTCCACCACGGCGTAGCGCTTGACCGCCGTCATGGTGTGGGCGTCCTCGCCGGTCATGCCGACGGCGAACGGGCCGTGCTCGTTGAGCAGGCCGACCAGCTCGCGCTGCACCTGGCCGGCCAGCACCATCCGGACCACGTCCATGGTCTCCGGGGTGGTGACCCGCAGGCCGTTGGTGAAGCTGGACTCCAGGCCGAGCTTCTCCAGCTGGGCGCTGATCTGCGGGCCGCCGCCGTGCACCACGACGGGGTGCAGTCCGGCGTACCGGAGGAAGACGACGTCCTGGGCGAAGGCGGACTTGAGGCTCTCGTCGACCATGGCGTTGCCGCCGAACTTGATCACCACGGTCTTGCCGTGGAAGCGCTCCAGCCACGGGAGCGCCTCGATCAGCGTCAGGGCTTTGGGCAGCGCGGTGTTGTTGCGGGCCTGTTCGCCCTTGGGTGCGATCTGCACGGGATTCCCTCGTCGATGGGGTCCCCCCGGCCGCAGGCCGGGGGGATGTCGCGGATCGGCCGTGCGGTGCCGGCCGTCGCGGTTCAGCTGGAGTAGGCGCTGTTCTCGTGGACGTAGTCGGCCGTGAGGTCGTTGGTCCACACCGAGGCGCTCGCCGTACCGGCGTTGAGGTCGGCGGTGATGACCACCTCGCGGCCCTTCATGTCCACCAGCTCGCGGTCCTCGCCGACACCGCCGTCCTTGCAGACCCAGACGCCGTTGATGGCCACGTCGAGCCGGTCGGGGTCGAAGGCGGCGGCGGTGGTGCCGATCGCGGACAGCACCCGGCCCCAGTTGGGGTCCTCGCCGTGGATGGCGCACTTGAGCAGGTTGTTGCGGCTGATGGTGCGGGCGACCTCGACCGCCTCGTCCTCGGTGGCGGCACCGGTGACGTCGATCCGGATGTCCTTGCTGGCGCCCTCGGCGTCGCCGATCAGCTGGCGGGCCAGGTCGGCGCTGACGGTGCGGACGGCCTCGGCGAACTCGGCCGGGTCCGGGGTGGTGCCGGTGGCGCCGGAGGCGAGCAGCAGCACGGTGTCGTTGGTCGACATGCAGCCGTCGGAGTCGATCCGGTCGAAGGTGGTGCGGGTGGCGCCGCGCAGCGCGGCGTCCAGGGCGGCGCTGTCCAGGTCGGCGTCGGTGGTGAGCACGACCAGCATGGTGGCCAGGCCGGGGGCGAGCATGCCCGCGCCCTTGGCCATCCCGCCGACCGTCCAGCCGGCCGGGCTGGTGACCTGGGCGGTCTTGTGCACGGTGTCGGTGGTCTTGATGGCGATCGCGGCGGCCTCGCCGCCGGTCCCGCTGAGCTCGCCGACGGCCAGGGTGACACCGGGCAGCAGGATGTCCATCGGGAGCCGGACGCCGATCAGGCCGGTGGAGGCGACGGCGACCTCGCCGGCGTTGAGCTCCAGCTCGGCGGCGACCTTCTCGGCGGTGGCGTGGGTGTCCTGGAAGCCGGCCGGGCCGGTGCAGGCGTTGGCGCCACCGGAGTTGAGGACGACGGCGGAGACCCGGCCGCCCTTGAGGACCTGCTGGGACCAGAGCACCGGCGCGGCCTTGACCCGGTTGGAGGTGAAGACGCCGGCCGCGGCGAACGACGGACCGTCGTTGACCACCAGGGCGAGGTCCGGGGTGCCGGAGGCCTTGATGCCCGCGGTCACGCCGGCGGCCCGGAAGCCCTGGGCGGCGGTCACGCCGGTGTTCGGGGTGGTCACGGTGCGACTCCGTTCAGCGGAAGGCCCAGCTCCTCGGGGAGACCGAGGGCGATGTTCATGCTCTGCACCGCGCCGCCGGCGGTGCCCTTGACCAGGTTGTCGATCGCGCTGATCGCGATGATCCGCCCGGCGGTGGCGTCCAGGGCGACCTGGACCAGGGCGGTGTTGGCGCCGTAGACGCTGCTGGTCTGCGGCCACTGCCCCTCGGGCAGCAGGTGGACGAAGGGCTCGTCGGCGAACGCCTCGGCGTACGCGGCGCGCAGGCTCCCGGCGGTGACGCCCGGCTTCGCCTTGGCGGAGCAGGTGGCCAGGATGCCGCGCGGCATCGGGACCAGGGTGGGGGTGAAGGAGACGGTGACCGGCTGACCGGCGACCGGGCTGAGGTTCTGCACCATCTCGGGGGTGTGCCGGTGCACGCCGCCGACGCCGTACGGGCTGACGTTGCCCATGACCTCGCTGCCGAGCAGGTGGGTCTTGGCGGCCTTGCCCGCGCCGGAGGTGCCGGAGGCGGCGACCACCACGGCCTCCGGCTCGGCGAGGTCGGCCGCGTAGGCCGGGAAGAGCGCCAGGGAGACGGCGGTCGGGTAGCAGCCGGGCACGGCGATCCGGTTGCTGCCCTTCAACGCGGCGCGGTGGCCGGGGAGTTCGGGCAGGCCGTAGGGCCAGGTGCCGGCGTGGGCGCTGCCGTAGAACTGCTCCCAGTCGGTGGCGGCCTTGAGCCGGAAGTCGGCGCCGCAGTCGATCACCAGGACGTTCTGGCCGAGGGCCTCGGCGACGGCGGCGGACTGGCCGTGCGGCAGCGCCAGGAACACCACGTCGTGGTCGGCCAGCACCTCGGGGGTGGTGGGCTGGAGGACGCGGTCGGCCAGCGGGATCAGGTGCGGTTGCAGCTCACCCAGTCTGGTCCCCGCGTTCGAGCCGCCGGTCAGCGCCCCGATCTCCACCTCCGGGTGGCCGAGCAGCAGGCGCAGCACCTCGCCGCCCGCATACCCGCTCGCGCCGGCGACGGCGACTCGCAATGCCATGGCGTTCCTCCTTTGTCGTGGCATGAATATACGCGTGAGGGAAAATCCATGCAAGGAGTTCATGGTGGGGCCGGGGCCCACCCGAGTGGGGCGGGCCGGCCGGCGACCGGGCCGGTCAGCGCTTGACCGCCCGCAGCACCACGAACTTCGGGTTCCCGGCCACGAGTTGGCAGTTGCCGAACAACTTGCGCAGCTTCACGTGGTAGCCGAGGTGGCGGTTGCCGACCACCCAGAGCTCGCCGCCCGGTCGCAGTGCCCGTCGGGCGCCGGTGAACATCCGCCAGGCGGTGGCGTCGGTGGTCGCCTGGTGGGAGTGGAACGGCGGGTTGTTGAGCACCAGGTCCACCGAGCCCGGGGCGAACACCGCCGGGTCGAGCGCGTCGGCGGTGCGGAACTCGGCCGGGGCGTCCGGGCCCAGGTTGGTGCGGAAGGTCTCCTCGGCGGAGGCCACCGCCTGGTGCGACTCGTCCACGAACAGCAGCTCGGCACCCGGACCGGCCAGCGCGGCGGCCGTACCGACCACGCCGTTGCCACAGCCCAGGTCGACCACCCGGTCACCGGGGGCCGGGGTGGGCAGGTGGGCCAGGAAGAAGCGGGTGCCGATGTCGAGCCGCTCGGCGCAGAAGGTGCCCGCGTGGTTCACCACGGTGCGGCCGGCGGCGGCGCCGATGTCGGACGGCAGCGCGTAGCGGTGCGGCCACGGGTTGGGGCCGCGGTCGAGCGCCGGGTCGGGGGTGCAGAGGATCAGCCGGGCCTTGCGGACCGCGAGCGAGGTGCGGGTCGGGCCGAGGACCTTCTCGAAGAGCTGGAGGGTGGAGGTGTGGATCTCGGTCACCATGCCGGTGCCGATCACCACCGTGCCGGAGTGGATCGCCGGAGCGAGCCGGTGCAGCTGGTCCTCCAGCAGGGCCAGGCTCTTGGGGACGCGCACCAGCAGGACGTCGATCCGCTCCGGCGGGGTGTCCCGGGTGGTCAGCAGCCTGGCCTCGTCGACGGCGGCGCCGGCCCGGGCGAGGTTCTCCCGGGTGGCCTGGCGGCCGAGGTGGGAGTCGCTGATCTGCACCGGTTCGTACGGTGCGGGTGCGGGTGCGGTGGCCGACTCGGCGGACGGCGCGGTGGCCGGCTCGGTGGACAGCGCGGTGGTCAGCGCGCCCCAGCGGTCGCCGAGGACGACGATCCGGCGGCCGGCCAGCTCGGTGGCGGCGCCCCCGGCACTGTCGGTCTCGCCGGCGAGGTGGCGCAGCAGGTACTCGTCGGCGGCGTCCCAGGCCCGCAGCCGCTCGCGCGGATCCACCGGGAAGCGGGTGAGGTCGAGGGTGCCCCAGGGGGTCGCGAAGGTGGTTGCGGACGGTGACGAGGCGGGCGTGGTCTGCGGATTCATCGTGTTCTCAGGCTATCCGAAGGTCCGCCGGGGAACGGTTTCGGCAGATACTGGAAGAGCCCGACCGAGAGGGGTGAGGGCGATGGACTGGAAGCTCGAAGTCGTGGTGGTCCCGGTGGCGGACGTGGACCGCGCGAAGCTCTTCTACGAGGAGCAGGCCGGCTTCAGGGTCGACCACGACACCCGGCTGCGGGACGGCGTCCGGGTGGTCCAGCTGACTCCCCCGGGCTCGCCCTGCTCGATCGTGGTGGGCACCGGGGTGATCGAGGCGGCGCCCGGCTCGGTGAAGGGCCTCCAACTGGTGGTGCCGGACATCGAGAAGGCGCACGCGGAACTGGCCGCCCGGGGCGTGGTGGTCAGCCCGGTCCAGCACTTCGTCGCGGGGGCGCGGGTGAACGGGCACGGCGAGGCCTGGAACAACTTCGTGTTCTTCAACGACCCGGACGGCAACGGCTGGGCGGTCCAGGAGGCCCCCGCAGCGGCTTAGGTAGGCTCCGGGGATGGCTGAACACGAGGGAAGCGTGCGGGTGGACGCCTGGATCTGGTCGGTCCGGCTGGCCAAGACGCGGGCGCTGGCCGCGGCCGCCTGCAAGGCCGGACACGTGCGGGTGAACGGCGAGCGGGCCAAGCCGGCGCAGACGCTCAAGGCCGGGGACGAGGTCCGGGTCCGCGAGGAGGGGTACGAGCGGGTGGTCGTGGTGCGGCAGCTGATCCGTAAGCGGGTCGGCGCCGCGGTCGCGGCGGAGTGCCTGACCGACAACAGCCCGCCGCGGCCGCCGCGCGAGTTCGTCGCACCGGTCTTCGAGCGGGACCGCGGCGCCGGGCGCCCCACCAAGCGGGAGCGCCGGGACCTGGACCAGCTGCGCCACCGCTAGGGCGGGCCCGCTACGACGCTACGCAGCGGTGTCGGTGAGCACCTTGGCGAGGAAGGCATCGAGGTTGTCCACCGTCCGGGCGATCTGCCGCTCCAGCGGCAGCGACTCGTCCGGCCTGGTCACCAGGGTGGACTTCTTCACCCCGCGGACGTAGAGCGAGCAGGCGAGGTCCGCGCAGATGTACGTACCGACGGTGTTGCCCTCGCGCCCGGACGCCCCGGCCCGGCGGGCCGCCAGCAGGGCGACGCCCGACCCGGCGTGCGCGGTGATGCACAGCGAGCAGACGTTGGTCTTGGTCAGGCTGCGCCGGACCATCGGCGAGCGCAGCGTCACGCCGACCAGCTCGCCGCCGTGCGGCGCCACCAGGTACGCCCGATCGGGTGCGCCCTGGTCCCGCCAGCCGAGGAAGTCCAAGTCCCCCCAGGGGAGTTCGGCCAGGCCCCGGGGCAGGTTGAGCCGACGGGCCTCGCCCTTGGAGCAGTTGACGAAGGACGCGCGGATCTCAAGGTCGCCGAGTGGTTCCATGAGGCGGAAACTAACACCGCCCGGCGTGCCCTGTCGCGTCAATTCCAGCCGGTGCGCACCGGGTGCGCGGCCTGCAGGGCGAGCCGCCGCGGGGCGTCCTCGCCGATCCGGGTGAGCAGGTCGTCCAGGGCGAGGAAGGCCTCCCAGCGTTCCCGGCCGGTGGCGGCGGCGAGCCGGTCGACCACCCGGTCCTCCAGGTCCTGGACGCGCTGGTTCTTCCAGGCCTTGTCCGCCAGGCTGACCAGCAACTCCTCGGTGGTGGTGCCGGGTTCGCCCCAGCTGGCGTGGCTGCGGGCGAACCGGGCCAGCGGCTCGGGCACGCCGTGGGCCAGCAGCAGTGCGTAGCCGGCGGGTTCGTGCGCGGAGCCGGGCGCCGAGAGCTCCTCGGGGTGGACGGCCTTGCCGATGTCGTGGGTGGCGGCGCCGAACCGGACGGCCGCGCGGTCGAGGTCCAGTCCCTGCCCGGCCCAGAACTCGGCGATCCGCTCGGCGACTTCGGCCACCAGCGCGAGGTGGGCGACCAGTCGGGGCGGGGCGTCGACAGTCCGCAGCAGTTCGGCGACGTCGGGCGGCAGCGGGGGCAGGGACGGCAGCGGCGGCCGGACGGTGGTCATGCCGCAGGGTATCCGCGGCGGTGCCGGACTGTCAGTACCCGGACGTAGGGTGCGGTCACCGGTCCCGGCGCCGGAGGGGGGCGCCGGGACCGGGCCCGCTCACGACTTGAGGGCGACGCCCGCGTACGCGGAGACGTCCTGCCAGCCCTCGGGCAGCTCGGTGGTGCGGATGTGGCCCGCGTCGGGGCGCCAGAGCGGGAGTTGGACGAGCCCGGGGCCGACGAACTCGAAGTCGCCGAAGAAGGGTTCGACGTCGGCCCGGGGTCGCAGCACCAGCGGGGCGCTGGCGCTCCGGTAGATCCGGGTGCCCTCGGCGGCGCTCTCCCGGGAGGCGAAGTCGGGGCTGCCGTGGGAGAGGATCAGGGCGCTGCCGGGGGCGAGCGCCTCGCGCAGGGTGCGGACGATCCGCTGGGCGCCCTCCTCGTCCCGGATGAAGTGCAGGACGGCGACCAGCATCAGCGCGACGGGCCGGCCGAGGTCGACGGCGGCGGCGAGCGCGGGGTGGCCCAGGATCGCCTCCGGGTCGCGCAGGTCGGCCTCGATCACGGAGGTGTGCCCGGCCGGGTGGCCGGCCAGCAGGGCGCGGGCGTGGGTGGCGACGATCGGGTCGTTGTCCACGTAGACCACCCGGGCGTCCGGGGCGACCCGCTGGGCGACCTCGTTGGTGGAGCCCACGGCCGGGATGCCGGTGCCGATGTCGATGAACTGGCGGATCCCCCGGCCCGCCGCGAACTCGACGGCCCGGCCGAGGAACTGCCGGTTGGTGCGGGCCAGCAGCGGCAGCGCGGGGTAGGCGGCTATCGCGGCCTGGGCGGCCTTGCGGTCCGCCTCGAAGTTGTCCTTGCCGCCCAGGTAGTAGTCGTACATCCGGGCGGTGTGCGGGATGCCGGTGTCGAGCTCGCTCGGCGGCTGCCAGTCGTCGGCTCTGGCCCACTCCCAGCCGGTGCCGGTGTCCTGGTCGATGGCCGCGGTGTCCTCGTGCATCCTGTTCCGCCCCCAATGCGCAATGCCGGAATGTGCCTACTGCCCCGTAACACGCGGTGCGCGGTGATCGTATCCAAGGACACGCCGTGGAAACAGCGGTAGTTCAGGTTTCCGCAACACCCGAGGAGCAAGATGTGTGCACGTCAAAGAGGGTGCCGAGGGCGCCCGGGGCCGGCCCCCGGTCCCGACCCCGGACCGCGGCACCGGATGGCGGCACCGGATCGCCCGGCGGGTCCGTCCTCTCTATGCTGACTGCCGATGACTGCCGACCGCCGCACCGTACTGCGCACCGCCGCCAAGCTGGCCGCCCTTACCGCCGCCGGCGGGCTCCTCTCGTCCTGCGGCACCGGCACGCCCCGGCGCGCCGAGACCGGGACGTTCGCCGCGCACCCCGGCAGTATCGACCCCCAGCACACCACCGACCCGGCCTGGAACGGCGGCGAGGGACCCGCCTCCCCCAGCCCGACCGCCACCGCCGAGGCGACCCCGGCCGAAGCGGCCCCGGCCGCCGCCACGGCCACCGCCCCCCCCCCCGCCCCGCCCGTACTACCCCCGCTGGCGGCCGGCACCCCGTACGAGGTGGTGCACGGCTCGCGCACCGGCAAGCTCGTGGCGCTCACCTGTCACGGCAGCGGCGACCCGAAGCTCGCCACCGCCCTGCTGGAGGCCGCCGAGCAACGCGGCGTCAAACTCACCGTGATGGCGGTCGGCAGCTGGCTGGACCAGCAGCCGCAGATGGTCCGGCGGATCCTGGACGCCGGCCACGAACTGGGCAACCACACCCAGAACCACCTCGACATCTCCGCGATGAGCCCGGACCAGGCCCGCGCCGAGATCGCCCAGTGCGCCGAGCGGCTGCAACGGCTGACCGGCTCGATCGGCCGCTGGTTCCGGCCCTCCGCCGCCCAGTACGCCACCTCGATGGTGCGCGAGCAGGCCAAGGCGGTCGGCTACGAGCACGTGCTCTCCTTCGACGTCGACCCGCGCGACTACAACGACCCGAGCGCCGCCGAGCTGCAGCGCCGGGTGCTGAACGCGGTGCGCGGCGGCTCGGTGGTGGCGCTGCACATGAGCCACCAGTGCACCATCGACGCGCTGCCGGCGATCCTGGACGGGCTGACCAAGGCGGGGCTCAAGCCGGTCACCGCCAGCCAGCTCTGCGCCTGAGCCGCTGATCAGGCGGCTCAGGCGGCTGGGCTCAGGCGGCTCAGGCCATCGGGTCGTCCTCCTTGTACGGCCGCAGCCGCAGCGTCCTGGCGTCCGCCGCCCGGATCGCGTCGGCCCGGGCGACCAGCTCCTCCAGGTCGTCCCGGCCCGCGTGGATGAACCGCCCGTGCAGCGCGTCGAAACGGCCGCGGGCGGCGTCCACGGTGACCGCGACCACGTACGGGATCGAGCCCCAGGCCTTCATGTCCCTGAACATCGGCATCGCGGCCGTCATGTCGGTGGCCACCGCCCCGGGGCTGATGTCGAGCACCACCACGTCGTGGTCGGCCAGCGAGTCCGCCATGTTGTCGGAGAGCTGGAGCAGCGCGCCCTTGGAGGTCGCGTACGCGGTGTAGTGGCCGTCCGGGCGCAGCGCGAAGCCGGAGTTGAGGTTGACCACCCGGCCGCGGCGGCGGGCGACCATGCCGGGCAGGACGCAGCGCAGCAGGTTGTAGGGGCCCCGCAGATTGGTCTCGATCACCTGCCACCACTGGTTGGGGTCGGTCTCCCAGAGCGGCACCTCGGCGCGGTCGACCAGTCCGGCGTTGTTGACCAGCAGGTCGATCGGGCCGAGGTCGCGTTCGACCAGCCGGACGGCCTCGCGCACCGAGCCGGGACGGCAGACGTCGGCGGTGACGGCGACGCCCCGGGTGCCGCGCCGGACGCACTCCTTGAGGGTGTCGGTCAGCGTCTCGTGGGTGCGGCCGACCAGGCCGACGGCCATGCCCTCGGCGGCCAGGCCGATGGCGATCTCCCGGCCGATGCCCCGGCCGCCGCCGCTGACCAGGGCGACCTGTCCTGTGAGCGATCCCGTCGGCACCTCGTGCTCCCTTCCCGTCCCCGGCCCCCGTCTGCGGCATTCTGTCCGGCGCCGGGCGGCGGCGGGCCCGGGCACACGCGCGGGCCGCCCGGCCTCACCCGATCGGGGGCGTGCCGCCGGTGACACCCCACCGGGGAGGGGGTGACCTACTGGCCAGTACGGAGTAGTAACGTCGTCGGGGGCGGTGACCGGTGCACCCGTTCCGGCGCACCGGCCCGTTGACCAGCAGCTCGCTGGGTGACCAGTTCGCTGGGCGACCCCCAGCACCACCGAAGGGCAACTGAGTGACTGACATCGCGCGCGTCGGAGTGATCGGCTGCGGCCTGATGGGGTCGGGCATCGCCGAGGTCTTCGCCCGGGCCGGGCTGGACGTCCTGGTGGCCGAGGCCAGCGGCGAGGCGCTGGAGTTCGGGCGCACCCGGCTGACCAACTCGCTGGAGACCGCGGTCAAGCGCGGCAAGCTGACCGCCGAGCAGCGGGACGACGCGCTGTCCCGGCTCTCCTTCACCGTCGAGCTGTCCGACTTCGCCGACCGCGACCTGGTGGTCGAGGCGGTCGCCGAGCGCGAGGACATCAAGGTCCGGATCTTCCAGACGCTGGACCAGGTGGTCCAGCGCCGGGACGCGATCCTGGCCTCCAACACCTCCTCGATCCCGATCGTGAAGCTGGCCGCCGCCACCTCCCGCCCGGAGCAGGTCATCGGCCTGCACTTCTTCAACCCGGCGCCGGTGCAGAAGCTGGTCGAGGTCATCCCGACCCTGACCACCTCGGCGACCACCACCGAGCGGGTCGAGGCCTTCGCCACCCAGGTGCTCGGCAAGGAGCCGATCCGCGCCCGCGACCGGGCCGGCTTCGTGGTCAACGCGCTGCTGGTGCCGTACCTGCTCTCCGCGGTGCGGATGTTCGAGTCGGGCGTGGCCACCGCCTCCGACATCGACAAGGGCATGGAGGCCGGCTGCGCCCACCCGATGGGCCCGCTGCGGCTGTGCGACCTGATCGGCCTGGACACCATCGTCTCGATCGCCGAGTCGATGTACGACGAGTACAAGGAGCCGCTGTACGCCGCTCCCCCGCTGCTGTCCCGGATGGTCGACGCCGGTCTGCTGGGCCGCAAGTCCGGTCGCGGCTTCTACGACTACACCGCGAGCGCCTGACGCCGTCGGGCGGGTGCGTCGGGGCCCGGGAGCCGAACACGGCTCCCGGGCCCCGACGTCTCCGGGTCAGCTGCTGATGCTGTAACTGTCGCCGTAGACCTTCCACTTGAGCGGCGGGGCGAGGTCGAAGTTCTTCGCCTTCAGGAACACCAGCTGCTCGGTGTCGACCCGGCTGGTGTCGGAGTGCGCCTCCTCCTTCTTCATGACCACCTTGCGGGCGTCCAGGAAGGCCTTGAGGTAGGTCGCCTCGTCACCGCCCTGGGCGGGCGTCCTGGCCTTCCTCATCGCGGCCGCGCGGATGCCGCCGAAGCTGTCGGAGCCGTCGCCCGGTCCGTGCATCACGATCGCGTCGTAGTAGGCGAACTGGCCGAGGGCGCGCAGGCCGTCGGCCTTGGCCTGCCGGACGGCGGGGCCGAAGTACACCCGGTCGCGCTCGTCGTTCTGGGCCTGCTGGAAGGTCGCGTCCTTGGCGGCCTTGGCCCAGTCCCGGACGAACGGGGTGCCGAGGCCGGAGTGCGAGGCGCTGCCGTTGACCTTCTCCAGCGCGGGCAGGTACCCCGCGAGGACGTTGCCGGGCTTGAGGTCGGTGTAGTGCCGGACCAGGTCGAGCATGTCGCCGGTGCCGGAGCAGAAGCCGATGATGCCCGCGGTGTAGCCGCGGCCGTCGCCGATGTCCTCGATGTACTCGTACTGGGCCCGCCAGTCCAGCGAGGAGTTCTCGGCACTGGACACCAGCTGCATCGCGATGTCCTTCTTGTGCGGGTCGTCGAGGCCGACTCCCTTGGCCTGGAGGGAGGTTGCGGCCGTGGGGGCGGCCTGGGCGGCCGTGGTGGCCGCGACGGTGAGGGGCGCGGCCAGCAGGGCGGCGGCGAGGGCGGTCCGGAGGGCACGACAGGGCTGGGGACGCATGGGGACGCTCCGTTTCCTGAGGGTTAGGAAACCTTCCTAACCAGGAATTAACGCCCCGACTCCGGTACCGCGCAAGGGTTTTGACAAAACACTTCAAACACGACGTCAAGCACGACGAACTCCAGGCACAACGGAAGCGGGCCCCGCCCCTGCCTCTCGGCAGGGACGGGGCCCGCTGTCGGGTGCGACGGGACCGGGCCCGCTACGGGATCAGGCCCCGCGGAGCACCGCTCCGGTGCGGCTGACGGCCTCGGCGACGGCCGCCTCGCGGGCGGCGGTGGCCTCGTCGGCGGTCAGGGTGCGGTCGGCCGCGCGGAAGCGCAGCGCGTAGGCCAGCGACTTCTTGCCCTCGCCGACCTGCTCGCCGGTGAACACGTCGAACAGCCGGATGGCCTCCAGCAGTTCACCCGCGCCCGAACGCAGCGCGGCCTCCACCTCGGCGGCCGGGACGGCGGTGTCGACGATCAGCGCGACGTCCTGGGTGGCCACCGGGAAGCCGGAGACCGCCGGGCCGTCGACCGGCCGCGAGCCGTCCGCCGTCAGCAGGTCGACGTCGAGCTCCATCGCCGCGGTACGGGCCGGCAGACCGAGCGCCTTGACCACCCGCGGGTGCAGCTCACCGGCGTGGCCGACCACCCGGTCGGTGCCGGTGACGACCAGCTCGGCGCAGCGGCCCGGGTGCCAGGGCTCCAGCCGGCCCGGACGGACGGTCAGCTCGACGCCGGCCGCGCGGGCCACCGTGCGGGCCGCCTCGATCGCGTCCGCCCAGGAGGCCTGGTCGCCCTTGCCCCACCAGCCGGAGGGCAGCCGCTCGCCCGCGAGGGCGACGGCGACCCGGCGCGGCTGGTCCGGCAGCGCGGCGTCCAGCTCGGCCAGCTCCGCGTCGCTCGGCCGGCGGTCGACGGCCGGGCGCGGGGCCACGGTCCGCTCGTCCTTCGGCAGGAAGACGGTGCCGGTCTCGAAGACCGCCAGGTCGGTGTTGCCCCGGCCGACGTTGCGGCGCAGCGCGCCGAGCAGGCCCGGCAGCATGGTGGTGCGCAGCGACGGTTCCTCGTCGTTGAGCGGGTTCACCAGCTTGACCGTACGGCGGCGGCGGTCCTCCGGCTCCAGGCCGAGCGCCTCGAAGGCGGACTCGCCGAGGAACGGGTAGTTGTTGACCTCGACGTAACCGGCCCCGGCCAGCGCCACGCCGATCCGGCGGTGCACCCGCTGGGCCTCGGTCAGGCCCTTGCCCGGCGGGACGTTCGGCATCCGGGCGGGGACGTTGTCGTAGCCCTCCAGCCGGATGACCTCCTCGGCGAGGTCGTACGGGTCGGTGAGGTCCGGGCGCCAGGTCGGCGGGGTGACCTCCAGGACGTCGGCGCCCGAGACCGAGCAGCCGATCTCCTGCAGCCGCCGGGTGACGGTCTCGCGACCGTACGCCGTACCGGCCACCCGGTCCGGCAGGTCGGCCGCGATGGTGATGGTGCGCACCGGGTGCGGGGCCGCGATGTCGGTGACCCCGGCCTCGGCGGTGCCGCCGGCGATCAGCACCAGCAGGTCGACGGCGCGCTGCGCGGCGGCGCGGGCGGCCTCCGGGTCGACGCCGCGCTCGAAGCGCTTGGACGCCTCGGAGGGCAGCTTGTGCCGCTTGGCGGTGCGGGCGATGACGACCGGGTCGAAGTGCGCGGCCTCGATGATCACCTCGGTGGTGCCCGGGCCTGCGGCCGGGTCGAGGATCTCGGTGGAGGCGCCGCCCATGACCCCGGCCAGCCCGATCGGGCCGCTGGTGTCGCAGATCAGCAGGTCCTCGGCGGCGAGCTTGCGCTCGACCCCGTCCAGGGTGGTGAGGGTCTCGCCCTCGGCCGCCCGGCGGACCGTGATCGGGCCGGAGACCCGCTGCTTGTCGTAGGCGTGCAGCGGCTGACCGACCTCCAGCATCACGTAGTTGGTGATGTCGACGGTCAGCGAGATCGGCCGGATGCCCGCCTTCTGCAGCCGGCGCTGCAGCCAGATCGGGGACTTGGCGGCCGGGTCCACGCCGACGACCGTACGGGCCACGAAGCGGTCGCAGCCGACCGGGTCGTTGACCTTGACCAGGTAGCCGAAGGAGTTGGCCGGGGGCACGTCCAGCAGCGCCGGGTCGGCCAGCGGCAGCCCGTACGCGGCGGCGGCCTCACGGGCCACCCCGCGCATCGACAGGCAGTAGCCGCGGTCCGGGGTGACGGCGATGTCCAGCACGTCGTCGACCAGCTGGAGCAGCTCGATGGCGTCCGTACCGGCCTCGAACTCCGGCGGGAGCACGATGATGCCGGCGTGGTCGTCGCCCATGCCGAGCTCGCGGGCGGAGCAGATCATGCCGGCCGAGGTCTGGCCGTAGGTCTTGCGGGCCGCGATCGGGAACGGGCCGGGCAGCACCGCGCCCGGGAGCACCACCACGACCTTGTCGCCGACGGCGAAGTTGGTCGCGCCGCAGACGATCTCCTGCGGCTCGCCGGTGCCGTTCGCGTCGCCGACGTTCACGAAGCAGTGTCGGATCGGCTTCTTGAAGCCGGACAGCTCCTCGATGGAGAGCACCTCGCCGACCACCAAGGGGCCCTTGAGGTCGGCGCCGATCTGCTCGACGGTCTCGACCTCCAGTCCGGCCCGGACCAGGCGCTCGGCCACGTCGCGGCCGGTCTCCCCGGCCGGAAGGTCGACGTACTCGCGCAGCCAGGAAAGCGGGACGCGCATCAGATCTCCATCCCGAACGGGAGGGTGAAGCGGACGTCACCCTCGACCATGTCGCGCATGTCGGCGACGTTGTGACGATTCATCAGAATCCGCTCCAGGCCCAGGCCGAAGGCGAACCCGCTGTAGCGGTTCGGGTCCACGCCGCAGGCGACCAGCACCCGCGGGTTGACCACGCCGCAGCCGCCGAGCTCGATCCAGCCCTCGGAGGAGCAGGTACGGCACGGGCGGTCCGGGTTGCCGACGCTCTCGCCGCGGCACACGAAGCACTGCAGGTCGATCTCGGCGCTCGGCTCGGTGAACGGGAAGTACGAGGGGCGCCAGCGCAGCTCCAGGCCGCCGCCGATCAGCTTCTCGACCAGCACCTCGATGGTGCCCTTGAGGTCGGCGAAGGTGATGCCCTCGTCCACCGCGAGGCCCTCGACCTGGCGGAACACCGGGGTGTGGGTGGCGTCCAGCTCGTCGGTCCGGTAGACCCGGCCGGGGCAGACCACGTAGACCGGGGGCTCGCGGTCGAGCAGGGTGCGGGCCTGGACCGGGGAGGTCTGGGTGCGCAGCACCACGCCGGAGTCGGCGGAACCGTCCGGGGCCTGGACGAAGAAGGTGTCCTGCATCGAGCGGGCCGGGTGGTCCGGGCCCAGGTTGAGGGCGTCGAAGTTCAGCCACTCGGCCTCGACCTCGGGGCCCTCGGCGACCTGGTAGCCCATCGCGACGAAGGTGTCCTCGATGCGCTCGGCCAGCGTGGTCAGCGGGTGCCGGGCGCCGCGCGGAGTGCGGTCATACGGCAGCGTGACGTCCACCGCCTCCTCGACCAGCACACGGGCGTCCCGCTCCGCCTCCAGCTCGGCCTGCCGCTTGGCGAGCGCCTGGTTGACGGCGCCGCGGGCCTGGCCGATCAGCTTGCCGGCCGCGGCCTTGGCGTGCGGGGGAAGGGCGCCGATCTCGCGGTTGGCGAGCGAGAGCGCGGAACGGTCGCCGGTGTGCGCGACCTTGACCTGCTTCAGCTCGTCCAGGGAGCCGGCGGCGGCGAAGGCGGCGATCGCCTCGTCCCGCGCCTGCTCCACCACCTCGGGCTTGAGGGCCTCGACCTCGACCGGGTCGTACGACTTGTTGGGTGCCGACATCTCTATCTTTCCCGTGCTCCTGCTCGTCCGTGCTCAGGTCTGTGGGCCAACGCCAAAGGTCGAGTGTAGTCGCAGCGTGTAGCGCCACCGGCGGGACGCCCGTCCGGCGGGACCCCGGAGCACGGATCAGAGCATGCCGTGCTCGTCGTTCATGCTCTTTCAGAGCATGCTCTGCTTGTCGTCCATGCTCTTTCAGAGCATGAAGTCGGGCACCCCGGCGGGCAGGATGAACCGGAACCGGGCCCCGCCGCCGGGCGCGCGGTCGACCCTGATCGAGCCGCCGTGGGCCTCCACGATGCCCTTGACGATGTAGAGCCCCAGGCCGGTGCCGCCGCGCTTGGAGCCCCGCCAGAAGCGGGTGAAGACGCGCGGGATCGACTCCTCGGGGATGCCGCTGCCCTCGTCGCTCACCGTGACCGCGGTGCCCTCGACGATGCGGGGCGGGGTGCCGGGGCGCTCCCAGACGGGGGCCTCGACGACCTCCTTGGCCGGTGCCACCTCGATGGTGACGGTTCCCTCGCCGTGCCGCACCGCGTTCTCCAGCAGGTTGGCCAGCACCTGGTCGACCTTGTCCGGGTCCGCCCAGAGCACGGTCAGCGGCTCGGTGATCCGGATGTCGAAGCGCTCCTCGGGGATGCCGGTGGCGACCTTGCGCTCGACGTGCCGGCGCACCGCGGCCGCCAGGTCGACCACCTGCTTGCGCAGCTCCAGCCGGCCGGCGTCGATCCGGGAGATGTCCAGCAGCTCGGCGATCAGCCGGGTGACCCGGTCCGCGTCGGCGTCCACGGTCTCCAGCATCAGCCGCTTCTGGCCGTCGGTGAACCGCTCCCACTTGGCCAGCAGCGTCGCGGTGAAGCCCTTGACGCTGGTCAGCGGGGAGCGCAGCTCGTGCGCGACGGTGGCGATCAGCTCGGCGTGGCTGCGCTCGGTGCGGCGCCGGGCCTCGGTGCCGCGCAGGGCGACCACCAGGCGCTCCAGCGGGCCGAGCGGCACCGCCCGCACGTACCGGGCGGAGACCAGCACCTCACGGCCGCCGGGCAGCAGCAGGTTGCGCTCGGGCTGGCCGGTGCGGATCGCCAGGCCGCCGTACGGATCGGTCAGCTGCCACCAGCGGCGGCCGTCCAGGTCCTCCAGCGGCAGGACGTCCTCCAGGGCGCTGTCGAGCGCGGCCGCCGGGAGCACACCGGTGAGCCGGGCCGCGGCCCGGTTGAAGCAGACCACCCGGCCCAGCGCGTCGGCGACCACCAGGCCGTCCGGCAGGTCGTCCGGGTCGAGCTCGGGTCCGCTGCCGACCATGGGTTGCCTCCCCGATTACCCACCGTGCCGTTCCCCCCACCGAGGCAGACCCTAGCGCCTCGCAGGCCCCGGCAGTAGGGCTTGCAACGTGGTGATCCCGGCGCGCCCGGGGGCGTGTCGGCCGTTCGATCGGTACGGGTCGACCGTTCGGGCCGGAGGGGTCAGCCGTCGGCGCGGCAGCCGCCGGGCGAGCGCTGGGCCCGGGCCGAGGCGTACAGGCAGACGGCGGCGGCGGTGGCCAGGTTGAGGCTCTCCGCGTGGCCGTGGATCGGGACGCGCACGACCTCGTCGGTGAGCGCGCGGGTCTCCTCCGGGAGCCCCCAGGCCTCGTTGCCGAACACCCACGCGCCGGGGGCGCCCAGGGTGCCCTCGTCCAGCTCCTGGTCCAGGTCGCGCTCCCCCGCGCCGTCCGCGGCGAGCACCCGGACGCCGGCCGCGCGCAGCTGCCCGACCGCCTCCTCGACCGGCACGCCGACCGCCACCGGCAGGTGGAACAGGCTGCCGACGGAGGCCCGGACGGCCTTGGGGTTGTACAGGTCCACCGAGGCGTCGGTGAGCACCACGGCGTCCGCGCCGGCCGCGTCGGCGGTGCGCAGCACGGTGCCGGCGTTGCCGGGGTCACGCACGTGGGCGAGGATCGCCACCAGCTTCGGCCGGGCCGCCAGCACCTCGGCGAACGGGGTGTCGATGAAGCGGCAGAGCGCCACGATCCCCTGCGGGGTCACCGTGTCGCAGATGTCGGCGATCACCTCGTCGGTGGCGGTCAGCACCGGCAGCCCCTCGGCCAGCGCGGCCTCGACGATGTCCGCGTGCCGCTCGGCGGCCTCCAGGCCCACGTACACCTCGACCACGGCGTGCTCGGCCGTCCCCGGCAGCTTGCCGAACGCGATGGCCTCCCGGACGGCCTGCGGGCCCTCCGCCAGGAAGAGGCGCTCCTTGGTCCGCTGGTTCCGCTTGGCCAGCCGGCGGGCGGCGACGACGCGCGGCGAGCGCAGGGAGGTGAGCAGGGGGGTCTCGGTGCTCGGCATGGTCTCGTTCTCTGGAGGCGCTGACTCTGGAGGTGCTGACGCTGGAGGTACTGACGTTCGGCGTGCTGACGCTCGACGTGCTGGGGGGCGAACGCAGAACCGGACCCGCAGGAGAGCCTGCGGGTCCGGTCAGAGCTCAACCGATCTCGGAAGATCAGGCGGCGTCGGCGGCGGCCTTCGGGGCGTTCACGTCGGCCGGCAGCGCCTTCTGGGCGACCTCGACCAGGGAGGCGAACGCACCCGGGTCGTTGACGGCCAGGTCGGCCAGCATCTTGCGGTCGATCTCGACGCTGGCGGCCTTCAGGCCCTGCACGAAGCGGTTGTAGGTGATGCCGTTGGCACGGGCCGCAGCGTTGATGCGCTGGATCCAGAGCTGACGGAAGTCGCCCTTGCGCTTCTTGCGGTCGTTGAAGTTGTAGACCAGCGAGTGGGTGACCTGCTCCTTGGCCTTGCGGTACAGGCGCGAGCGCTGGCCCCGGTAGCCGCTGGCGCGCTCCAGGATGACCCGGCGCTTCTTGTGGGCGTTGACTGCCCGCTTGACGCGTGCCACTTGATTACTCCTTGGGTTGGACCACGGACTACTTCACGTGGTCCGTCATTCGAATGGGTCGGGAAGGATCAGCTGCCCCGCACACGGCTCGCGCCGGGCGGGAGGGCGATCACTTGCCGAGAAGCTTCTTGATCTTCTTGGCGTCAGCGGGGGCCAGCTCGACGGTCCCGGCCAGCTTGCGGGTCAGCGTCGAGGGCTTGTGCTCCAGGAGGTGGCGGCGACCGGCGCGCTCGCGCAGCACCTTGCCAGAGCCACTGATCTTGAAGCGCTTGCTGGCGCCACTGTGCGTCTTCTGCTTCGGCATTTCGCCGTATCTCCTCGTCGGTCCCGTTCACGCCCGCTCGGCCTGCGCCGACGGGCGTGAACTGGATGGATCTGCGGTGACCGGGCGGGTGCCCCGTCACCGTGGGGGCCGACCCCGGACTGCCGTGAGCCTTGCGGCTCAGGCGCCCTGGGGGGCGGCCGGCTGCTCGACCGGAGCCTCGGCCTCGGGGGCCTCGACCTCGGCCGGGGCGTCCTGCACCTCGGCGACCTCGTCGATCACGTCGGCGTCGTCGTCGATCACGTCGACGTCGTCGATCAGGTCGGCGTCGTCCGCGGCGGCGGCGTCGTCGGACCCGGGGGTCCGGCCGAGCCGCTCGGCCTTACGGGCGTCGGCGAGGGCGCGGGCCTCGGCCATGGCCTCGGTCTTCTTCTTGTGCGGGCCAAGAACCATGATCATGTTTCGGCCGTCCTGCTTCGGCGAGGACTCGACGAAGCCCAGGTCCTGGACGTCGTCGGCGAGCCGCTGCAGCAGACGGAAGCCCAGCTCGGGGCGGGACTGCTCACGACCGCGGAACATGATCGTGATCTTGACCTTGTCGCCCTGCTTGAGGAACCGGACGACGTGACCCTTCTTGGTGTCATAGTCGTGCGGGTCGATCTTCGGCCGGAGCTTCATCTCCTTGATGACCGTGTGCGCCTGGTTCTTGCGCGCCTCACGGGCCTTCATGGCCGACTCGTACTTGAACTTGCCGTAGTCCATGAGCTTGCACACCGGCGGCCGGGCGGTCGCCGCGACCTCGACCAGGTCGAGGTCGTACTCCTGCGCGAGCTCCAGCGCCTTGGCAAGCGGCACGATGCCGACCTGCTCGCCGCTGGGACCGACGAGTCGCACCTCCGGAACGCGAATCCGGTCGTTGATGCGGGGCTCGGTGCTGATGGGGCCTCCTCGGTTGCACCTTCTGCGATGCGGCCGTCGGACGGCGGACGCACGTAGTGGACTCGACCACTGGGCGGGGCTTCATTCGTGCTGCGCTGCCCGGTACCTGTCGGCACCGCGGGCACCCGCGACACGAAAAAAGCCCCGCTCGGTACAAGCGGGGCTCCACACAACCGGGGGCGGCATCCGGTGAGGGACGCTGCGGGCGACTCGGCGCCGTGGCGCCCGTCGCGGACCGGACCCGTCGACCGTGAGGCCGCTCAGGTGGGAGACTTTCGCGGTTGCCCTCTCGGGCCTCCTCGCAGTGGAGCCTCCACTTGCTGGCCGAGCGCCCATGCGGGATCCCGGCCGGTCAGTCTCGAAGCTTACAGCGTCGCGGGGTCGAACGCCATTCCGCCCCCCGCACACTGCCCTCCGTCCGCCCCCCGGGCCCCTTGTACGCTCCACCTGTACCCACACCGCACGACGGAACGAGCCCCCCTTGAGCAGCGAGCCCACCCAGACCCCCGACGCGGACGACCACGCGATCGGCTTCGACGACCTCACCCGCGACATCGCCGAGGTCCCGGCCGTCGAGGTGATCACCACCGTCGCGGTGCACCTGATGAGCGCGGCCGCGGTCAAGTGCGGCCTGGCCGAGGGCGGCGAGAAGGACAAGGACCTGGACGAGGCCCGCAAGCTGATCACCGCGCTCGCCGGGCTGGTCACGGCCGGCGCCCCGGAGATCAGCAACTTCCACGCGGCCCCGCTGCGGGACGGGCTGCGCTCGCTGCAGCTGGCGTTCCGCGAAGCCTCGCTGGTGCCGGACGCCCCGGGCACCGGGCCGGGCGAGAAGTTCACCGGGCCGGTCTACTCCTAGTCGAGATCAAAATGACCACCTACGAAATTTCGTAGGTGGTCATTTTCGTCTCGACTACCGCCGGTACAGCGCCTCCCCCGGCAGCTGCGCGTCGGCCGGCAGCACCGCGAGGTCCAGCCCCCGGTCCAGCCGGACCCGCAGCACCGGGTCCCCGGCCACCGCCCGGCCGACCCGCTGGGCCGCCTCCTGCAGCCCCGACCGGTCCAGCGCCGGGTCGAGGACCACCGCGAGCACCCCGTCCGAGTCCTCCAACGGCGCCAGCAGCCCGCTGACCACCTGCGGCTCGGCCGCCAGCAGCGCCCGCACCGCCTCCCGCACCTCCGGGTCGCGCACCGGCGGCAGGTAGCGGCGGTTCTCCGCCAGCGCCCGCAGCCGGGCCCCGGTCAGCAGGAAGGGGACCGGCCCGGCCGGGTCGATCAGCAGCGTGTCGGCGCGCTCGGAGAAGGCGACCATCGCGGCCTGCGGCGCCGCGGTCGGCGCCGGACGGGCGTCGGCGCGCCAGCGGGTGAGCGTCTCCAGCGACGTGAAGGCGGGCAGCGCGCGGCGCCCGTCCGGGGCCTCCAGCACCGGGACGGCCATGTCACTGGTCTTGTCGTGCTTGTGCCCGTGCTCGTCCACCTCGACCTCGCCGAGGACGGCCACGATCGGGACCATCAGCCGGGTCGGGGTCAGCGCCGCCAGCACCTCGGGCTCGACCTCGCGGTCCTGCGACCAGCGGGCGAGGGCCGCGGTCAACGCCGGGTCCGCCGTGCCGTCGTCGTCGGAGAAGCCGGGGTTCGGGATGCTCTTGCCGACGAACGCCGGGTTGGAGAAGTCTTTGCGGTCCACCCGGCCGACCCTATGCCACCGGACGTCGCCGCCCGCATTTCCCCGCACGCGCCCCCTACCGGGCGGTAGCGCGCTGTGGCAGCCTGCGCGCATGGTCATCCTCGTATCGCGCACCCCTGTCACGGACCGGCACCGGTACGACCGGGCCACCGCCCACCTGGACGGGCCGGTGGCCGTCGTGGACCTCGCCGCCTTCGACGCCAACGCCGCCGACCTGGTCCGCCGGGCGGGCGGCAAGCCGATCCGGGTGGCGAGCAAGTCGCTGCGCTGCCGGGCGCTGCTGGAGCGGGCGTTGGCGGTGGACGGCTTCCTCGGGGTGATGAGTTTCACCCTGGACGAGTCGCTCTGGCTGGCCCGCACCGGTATGCGCGACGTGCTGCTCGCCTACCCCTCCGCCGACCGCACCGGCTACGCCGAACTGACCGCCGACGAGGAGCTGGCCGGCCGGGTCACCGTCGTCCTGGACGACCCGGCCCAGCTGGACCTGATCGACAAAGCCCGTACCGGCGACGCCGAGGTGCGGGTCTGCCTCGAACTGGACACCGCCCTGCACCTGTTCGGCGGGAGGGTCCGGGTCGGCGCCCGGCGCTCGCCGCTGCGCACCCCGGAGGAGCTGAGCGCCTTCGCCGAACTCGTCCAGCGCCGCCCGGGGTTCCGGGTGGTCGGGCTGATGGCGTACGAGGGACACGTCGCCGGGGTGGGCGACCGGGTGCCCGGACGGCCGGTCCGCTCGCAGGTGATCCGGCTGATGCAGACCAAGGCGCGGACCGAACTGGCCGAACGGCGCGCCGCGGTGGTGCGGCGGCTGCGGCAGGTGGCGGAGCTGGAGTTCGTCAACGGCGGCGGCACCGGCAGCGTGGAGTCCACCGCCGCCGAACGCGCCGTCACCGAGGTGGCCGCCGGCTCCGGGCTCTACCAGCCGCAACTGTTCGACAACTACCGCGGGTTCCGGGGCCGTCCGGCCGCACTCTTCGGCCAGCCGGTGGTGCGGCGCCCCGGCGTCGGGGTGGTCACGGTGCTGGGCGGCGGCTACCCGGCCTCCGGCGCGGCCGGACCGGACCGCTCCCCGGTGCCGTACCTGCCGCCGGGGCTGCACTACGACCCGATGGAGGGCGCGGGCGAGGTGCAGACCCCGCTGATCGGCCCGGCGGCCGACGACCTGCTGATCGGCGACCGGGTCTGGTTCCGGCACGCCAAGGCGGGTGAGCTGTGCGAGCGCTTCGCGGAACTGCACCTGATCGAGGGGGACCGGGTCGTCCGAACGGTGCCGACGTACCGGGGTGAGGGGAAGACGTTTCTCTGACGCGTCGACCATCCGGTGCCCTACCGTGGTGTCTTGAGCACCTACGAAAGTTCGTAGGTGCTCAAGGCGAGGGCAGCAGCGAAACGGAGGGGCCGCATGGACGCCGAGCTCGTGCAGGAGATGGTGAAGTCAGGGGCCACCGCACTGGCCGGCCTGATGGCCAAGGCAGCCTGGGGGCAGGCGAGTTCGCGGGTCGCCAGGATGTTCGGGCGGGGCGAGCGGGACGAGGAGGCGACCGCCGAGCTGGAGGTCATCCGGGCCGAGGTACTGGAGGCCGGTGACAACCAGGAGGTCCTGGCCGACCAGACCGCGGCGCTGCGCAACCGGCTGCGCGCGCTGTTCCGGGAGAACCCGGAGGCGATCGACGAACTGCGGGACATCCTCGGTGAGTTCTCCCCTCAGGAGACGACGCGGATCGGCACGATCCACAACGAGGTGAGCAAGTCCACGATCCGCGGCAACGTGATCCAGACCGGCACCGGCAACGCACGGTTCTGACCTCGACCTTTCCGGAGCCTTAAGCGGGCCCGATGGAACACCTAACCCGGGTGTTCCGTCGGGCCTTTGTGCTGTTCGGGACCCTACAGTCCGTCAATAACCGCATCACGCGCGGCTATTGCCATCTGGTCCAGACCAATCCTACGCTCTGCCCGGGGGCCGCGATCCGGGCCGGCGGCCCCCGAACGGGCAGGCGTGTCCGCTCCCCCACACCCGCCCGGAACGACGGTCAAGGAGTCCCCACCCCATGTCCATCAAGCGAAGCGCCCTGTCCGTCGGCGTGGTCGGCGCCGCGGTCCTCGCGGTGGCCGCGACCACCGCCGGCACCGCCAGCGCCCACGGCACCATGACCGGCCCGGTCAGCCGGGTCGGCGCCTGCTACGCCGAGGGCCCCGAGCACCCGGTGTCCCAGGTGTGCAAGGACCTCGTCGCCGCGAGCGGCACCCAGCCGCTGTACGACTGGAACGAGGTCAACATCGCCAACGCCAACGGCAACCACCAGGCCCTGATCCCGGACGGCAAGCTCTGCTCCGCCAACCGCGACAAGTACGCGGCCCTGGACTGGCCGCGCACCGACTGGCCGGCCACCCCGGTCAGCGCGGGCAACTTCACCTTCCAGTTCCGCACCACCGCGCCGCACGCCGGCACCCAGACCGTCTACATCACCAAGCCGGGCTACGACCCCACCAAGCCGCTGAAGTGGTCGGACCTCGACCCGACCCCGGTCGCCCAGGTGCAGACCGACCGCAGCGCCGTCAACGGGTACTACACCTACTCGGGCGCCCTGCCGCAGCGCACCGGCCGCCAGCTGCTGTACACGGTCTGGCAGCGCAGCGACAGCCCGGAGGCGTTCTACAGCTGCTCGGACGTCGACTTCGGCGCCGCCACCACCGCCGGCGCCCCGGCGGTGTCCTCGCTCGCCGCCCCGGCCGCGCCCAGCGACGCCCAGATCGCCGCCGACGCGCCGAAGTCCACGGTCGCCCACCACGGGCACGGCGGGGACCCGAACGCCCCGGCGGGCCAGCCGATCCCGACCAGTTCCGCGGCCGTGGCCCCCTCCTCCGCCACCGGTCCGCTGCTGCTCGCCGGTGCGGCCGCGCTCGGCGTCGGCTGGGCGGGCATGGTGCTCCGGCGCCGTCGCATCGAGGCTGTTCGACGCGACGCCTGACGCCGGACGACGCGGGGCCGGGCCGGCCCCACCCCCGTCCGGTCCGGCTCCGCGACCCCAGTAGTGCCGAAGGCAACGGCGACGGCCCGCCCCGGAGGAGGGCTCCCCGGCGGGCCGTCGGGGGGGGCGGACCCCCCCCCCCCCCGGCGCGCCCGCCCCCCCCCCCACTGTGCCCCCCACCCCCCGGGCCCCGCCCCCCCCGGGAGGAGGTCTCCCGGGCGGGCCGTCGTGGTGTGAGGAG
This sequence comes from Kitasatospora sp. NPDC096077, assembly GCF_040303245.1. Lineage (NCBI taxonomy): Bacteria > Bacillati > Actinomycetota > Actinomycetes > Kitasatosporales > Streptomycetaceae > Kitasatospora > Kitasatospora sp. NPDC096077. The sequence goes on from NZ_JBEOSV010000010.1 coordinate 169,388, forward strand.
CGGGGCGGCTCAGGTGCTGGACGTCCCGGAGCCGTCGGGGCCGGCCGAGCCGCCGGAGGAACCGGACGAGCCGGCACCGCCGCCGGAGCTGGACCCGGCGCCACCGCCGGAGCCCGGCAGGCCGGGGATGCCCGGGATCTTGCCCTTGAAGTCGGCGATGCCCTTCACGATGCTGTCCATCACGGAGACGTCCGGCGCCTTGTCGGCGATGTCGAAGCCGAAGTGCACCGAGACCAGCGCCTTGCCGTCGGTGGTCGGGAAGACCACCGTCTGCACATAGCCGCTGTTGCCCTTGGTCGCGTTCACCTTCCAGCGGATCAGGTAGCCGTCCTGGCCGTTGACCTTCACCGCCTCGGACTTGAGCTCCTGGTGTCCGCTGACGTCGCCGTAGGAGCTCTTGACGGCCGCGTCCATGTCCGCCTTGGCCGCCGCCTGGACGTCCGTGCCGCCGCCGGTGATCCGGCCGGTGTTCACCCCGCCGAGGGTGCAGTTGTCGCTGCCGTCCGGGCACTTGTAGGCGCCGATGGTCAGCGCGGCGTAGCCGTCGTTGGTGGTGCCGGCCTGCCAGCCGGAGGGGGTGGGCAGGGTGAGGCCGTTGACCAGGTCGATCGCCTTGTTGGCGCCCGGCCTCGCCTTTCCGCCGCCGCTGCCGCCGTTCCCACCGGTACCGCCACCGGTCCCGCCGCCGTTGCCACCGCCGCTGCTGCCGTCACCGCCGTTCCCGCCGCCGAGGCCGGGGAAGCCGAACAGTCCGCCGCCGTCGTTCGGCGCGGGCTGCTGCCGGGCGCTGCTCTGCGGGCGGGAGTCGTTGTGGCCGTCCATCGCCAGGTAGGTGATGCCCGAGCCCGCGCCCAGACCGAGCACGGCGGCGACCACGGTGGCCACCACCAGCTTGGAGGGCTTGCGCCGGGGCTGGCGCGGCAGTGGCCCGCCGGGCGCGCCGTACGCGGTCCCGAAGGGCGGCGGCTCCGGGTACCGGACCGTCGGTCCGCTGTCCAGGACCTCGCCCTCCAGCACCCGGGGCTGCTCGGACGTCTCCGGCCCCGGAGCCGCGGCGGCCGGGGGCTCCGGCTGCGGGGCGTCCGAGGGTGCGGGCCGGGTGTCGGCCGTCCAGCCCTTGCCGTCCCACCAGCGCTGCTGCCTCGGGTCGCCGGTGGTGTCCTTCGGGTCCGGGTACCACCCGGCGGGGATCTGCTCACTCACAGCAAAGAATCTAAAGGTAGCCGGATAAACGCGAAATCAGCGCAGCCGGGAATTCGGGGTGTTTTCGATGAGATTACGGTGAGAAGCCCCACAGCGGCGGGCCACCGGCCTACAGCGGCGTGACGTACGCCCCGGAGATGCCGCCGTCCACCAGGAACTCGCTCGCGGTGATGAACGAGGAGTCGTCGCTGGCCAGGAAGGCCACCGCGGCGGCGATCTCCTCGGCCCGGGCGAACCGGCCGAGCGGGATGTGCACCAGCCGGCGGGCGGCCCGCTCCGGGTCCGCGGCGAACAGCTCGCGCAGCAGCGGGGTGTCCACCGGCCCGGGCGACAGCGCGTTCACCCGGATCCCCTCCCGGGCGAACTGCACGCCCAGCTCGCGGGACATCGCCAGCACCCCGCCCTTGGAGGCCGTGTACGAGATCTGCGAGGTGGCCGCGCCCATCCTGGCAACGAAGCTGGCGGTGTTGATGATCGAGCCGCGCCCGTGCCGGCGCATGTACGGCAGCGCGGCCTTGCAGCACAGGTAGACCGAGGTCAGGTTGACCTCCTGGACCTTGCGCCAGGCGTCCAGGCCGGTGGTCAGGATCGAGTCGTCCTCCGGCGGCGAGATGCCGGCGTTGTTGAACGCGACGTCCACGCCGCCGTAGGTCTCGTAGGCCTCGTCGAACAGCGCCTCGACCATGTACGGGTCGGTGACGTCGGTGTGCACGAACAGCCCTCCGACCTCCTTGGCGGCCGCCCGGCCGGTCTCCTCGTCCAGGTCCGCGCAGACCACCTTCGCGCCCTCGGCGGCGAGCCGGCGGGCGGCGGCCAGGCCGATCCCGCTGCCCGCGCCGGTGACCACGGCGGTGCGGCCGACCAGGCGGCGGCAGACCATCTCGTCCGGTCCGGTCATGGACTGTCACTCCTCGCTGTGGATGAAGACGTTCTTGGTCTCGGTGAAGTGGCGCAGCGCGTCCGGCCCCAGCTCGCGGCCCACCCCGGACTCGCCGAAGCCGCCGAAGGGCGTCCAGTAGCGCACCGAGGAGTGCGAGTTGACGGACAGGTTGCCCGCCTGGACACCCCGGGCCAGCCGCAGCGCCCGGCCGACGTCCCTGGTCCAGATCGAGCCGGAGAGGCCGTAGCGGGTGGCGTTGGCCAGGCGCAGGGCGTCGGCCTCGTCGGTGAACGGCAGCACGGCGGCGACCGGGCCGAAGATCTCCTCGGTGACCGCCGGGACCTCCGGGGCGGCGGGTGCGAGCACCGTCGGCGGGTACCAGTAGCCGGGCCCGTCCGGCACCTCGCCGCGGGCCAGCACGGGCAGGTCGGGGGTCACGTAGGAGGCGACCCGGCGGACCTGGGCGGCCGAGATCAGCGGGCCGAGCTGGGTGTCCGGGTCGTGCGGGTCGCCGGTGCGCAGCGCCTCGACGGCGGGCAGCAGCAGGGCCAGGAAGTCGTCGTAGGCCTCGCGCTGGACCAGGATCCGGCTGCGGGCGCAGCAGTCCTGGCCGCTGTTGTCGGCGAAGGACATCGGGTCGGCGGCGCGGGCCAGGTCGGCGTCGGCGAAGACGATGTTGGGGCTCTTGCCGCCGAGTTCCAGGGTGACCCGCTTGGCCCGGGCCGCGCAGCGGGCGGCGACCTCCTTGCCGACCACGGTCGACCCGGTGAAGACGATCTTCCGCACCGCCGGGTGGTCGACCAGCGCCCGCCCGGTCGTGCCGCCGGCTCCTGGGACGACCTGGAACAGTCCCTCGGGAAGTCCGGCCGCCAGCCCGAGTTCGGCCAGTCGCAGCGCGGTCAGCGGGGTCGCCTCGGCGGGCTTGAGCAGCACCGCGTTGCCGGCCGCGAGGGCGGGGGCGAAGCCCCAGGCGGCGATCGGCATCGGGAAGTTCCACGGTGCGATCACCCCGACCAGGCCGATCGGTTCGTGGAAGGTGACGTCCAGGCCTGCTGGGACGGGAATCTGACGACCGGTCAGCCGCTCCACTCCCCCGGCCGCGTACTCCAGCAGGTCGCGGACGTTGCCGGCCTCCCAGCGGGCGTTGCCCAGGGTGTGGCCGGCCTCGGTCACCTCCAGTTCGGCCAACTCCGTGACGTGCACCTCGACTTGGTCGGCGAAGCGGCGGAGCAGCCGGGCCCGGTCGGTGGGCGCCAGGGCCGCCCAGCCGGTCTGGGCCTTCACGGCGCGCTGGACGGCCGCGTCCAGCTGCTCGGCGGTGGTGTCCGGGACGGTGGCGAGCAGCTCACCGGTGGCGGGGTTGCGGACCTCACTGCTGGTCGGGTCGCTCATGGCTCACATCCGTTCGAAGGATCGGTAGCGCTCCCAGTCGGTGACCGCCCCGTCGTAGGCGGCCTGCTCGACCCGGGCCATGTTGAGGTAGTGCTCGACCACGTCGTCCCCGAAGGCCGTCCGGGCCAGTTCGCTCTGCGCCCACAACGCGGCGGCCTCGCGCAGCGATCCGGGCACCCGGGCGTACTCCTCGGCCGCGTAGGCGTTGCCCAGGCAGGGCGTCGGCAGGTCCAACTTGCGCTGCAGGCCGTACAGTCCGGCCGCGATCATCCCGGCCACGGCGAGGTACGGGTTGACGTCGCCGCCGGGCACCCGGTTCTCCATCCGCAGGCCCGGGCCGTGGCCGACCACCCGGTAGGCGCAGGTGCGGTTGTCCCGGCCCCAGGCCACGGCCGTCGGGGCGAAGGAGCCCGGGCGGTAGCGCTTGTAGGAGTTGATGTTCGGCGCGTACAGCACGCTGAACTCGCGCAGTGCGACCAGCTGTCCGGCCAGGAAGTGCCGCATGGTGTCGGTCATCCGGCCGTCCCGGTCGGCGAAGGCGGGGGCGCCGACGGCGTCGCGCAGCGACAGGTGGATGTGGCAGCTGTTGCCCTCGCGCTCGTCGTACTTGGCCATGAAGGTGAGCGCGCAGCCCTGTTGGGCGGCGATCTCCTTGGCGCCGGTCTTGTAGACGCTGTGCTGGTCGCAGGTGGTGAGGGCGTCCGAGTAGCGGAAGGCGATCTCGTGCTGGCCGAGGTTGCACTCGCCCTTGGCGGACTCGACCGTCAGCCCGGCGCCGGCCATCTCGTTGCGGATCCGGGAGAGCAGCGGCTCGATCCGGGCGGTGCCCAGCATCGAGTAGTCCACGTTGTAGAGGTTCGCCGGGGTCAGCCCGCGGTAACCGCCCAGCCAGGCCTGCTCGTAGGTGTCGCGGAAGACCAGGAACTCCAGTTCGGTGCCGATGTCCGCGGCCAGCCCGTACTCGGCGAGCCGGGCGATCTGCCGCTGCAGCAGCTGGCGGGGGGCGGCGTCCACCGGGTGGCCGCCGTGCCGGGCCAGGTCGGCGGTGACCTGGGCGGTGCCGGGCTGCCAGGGGGTCAGTCGCAGGGTGGCGAGGTCGGGGCGCATCGCGAAGTCGCCGTAGCCGGTGGCCCAGGAGGAGAAGGCGTAGCCGTCCACGGTGTTGAGGTCCACGTCCACGGCCAGCAGGTAGTCGCAGGCCTCGGCGCCGTTCTCCGCCACCTCGTCCAGGAAGAAGCGGGCGGCGAACCGCTTGCCCTGCAGTCTGCCCTGCATGTCCGTGAAGGAGAGCGCGACGGTGTGCACCTCGCCCGCGTCCACCAGGGTGCGCAGCTCGTCCAGGGTCAGTGGCGGCCGGGGCCGCGAACCCGCGGGGGCGTTCTCGGACATGCCGAACCCTCCTCCTCGATCACTCTGCTCACTCTTCGATCACTCTTCGAGATCAAGCGATCACAGCTTCATGTACACAGCGAACCGTACGGCCTGCGCCTCACGGGGCGGAAGAGGGCGGACGGGTGTGGCGCGCCGATGCGCGTGTTTGACGGGGTACCGGACGGTACGGGAGGAGAATGCCCGCCATGGATCGCAGGCCTTTCATCGGCGTCAGCACCTACCTGGTGGACGTGAGTTGGAGCGACTGGCGGGGCCGTCGCGTCGCCCTGGTGCCGGAGGAGTACACCGCCTACGTGCAGGACTCCGGCGGCATCGCCGTCCTCCTCCCGCCGGACGCCCCCGAGCGCGCACCCGAAGTCCTCGCCCGGCTCGACGCCCTCGTCATCGCCGGCGGCCCGGACATCGACCCGGCCTACTACGGGGAGCCCGCCCACCCGTTGACGGACGTCGACTCCCCGGCGCGCGACGCCTGGGAGGTCGCCCTGCTGCGCGGCGCCCTGGCGGCGGGCATGCCGGTGCTCGGCATCTGCCGGGGCATGCAGGTCCTCAACGTGGTCTGCGGCGGCACGCTCGTCCAGCACCTGCCCGACGTGCTCGACGTCGACGTCCATGCGGGGACGCCGGGTTGCTACGGCAGCCACGTGGTGCGGCCGGTTCCCGGCACCCTGGTCGGCGGCCTCCTGCCGGAGAGCGAACTCCGCGTCCCCACCTTCCACCACCAGGCCGTCGACCGCCTCGGCGCCGGCCTGCGGGTCAGCGCCCTCGCCCCGGACGGGACGATCGAGGCCGTCGAGGGCGCCGGCTTCACCGTCGGCGTCCAGTGGCACCCGGAACAGGGCGCCGACCTCCGCGTCATGCAGGCCCTCGTCCGCGCCGCCACCGCGGCCGCCCTGGACTCGGTGGCCCTGGGCTGAGCCCCGACCCTCCCCCTCCCGCAGGCCCGCTCGCCGGCCGGCGCCCCGGGTGCACCGGGGCGCCGGCCGCTGTCCTGAGGTGGATCGGGCCGTCCGGCGGAGCCCCTGTTCGGCAACGACAACGGTCACCAGTACAGCCTTTGGATCTTTGTCGATTCTGCGGTTCACTTCGAGTGCGGGGCGATCGCCCCCTGTCACCTTCCACCCCGTGCGTCCAGAGAGGACTTCGATGGCCGGGCACGAGCATTCCCACGATGATCATGCGCATGACCACCAGAACTCGCCCGGCCACGACCATGAACACGGGGGCGGCGGCCACGGCCACGGCCACGGCGGACACTCGCACGGCGTCGCCGCCGACGCCGACCGCCGCTGGCTGGTCAGCGCCCTCGCCCTGATCGTCGTCTTCATGGCCGGCGAGGTCGTCGTCGGCTTCGCCGCCCAGTCCCTGGCCCTGATCTCCGACGCGGCGCACATGCTCACCGACGCCGCCTCGATCGTGCTGGCCCTGGTCGCCATGCGGCTCGCCGCCCGACCGGCCCGCGGCGGCTACACCTACGGGCTCAAGCGCGCCGAGATCCTCTCCGCCCAGGCCAACGGCGTGACCCTGCTGGTGCTGTCGGCCTGGCTGGGCTACGAGGCCGTCAGCCGACTGATCTCGCCGCCCGAGGTCACCGGCTCACTGGTGCTGATCACCGCGCTGATCGGGATCGTGGTCAACCTCGCCGCCGCCTGGTGCATGTCGAAGGCCAACCGCAGCTCGCTGAACGTCGAGGGCGCCTTCCAGCACGTCCTCACCGACCTGTACGCCTTCATCGCCACCGCCGTCGCCGGTGCGGTCATGCTGGTCACCGGCTTCGCCCGGGCCGACGCGATCGCCTCGCTGATCGTCGTCGTCCTGATGCTCAAGGCGGGCATCGGCCTGGTCCGGGACTCCGGACGGATCTTCCTGGAGGCCGCCCCGGCCGGCATCGACCCGGACACGGTCGCCGACCGGCTGGTCACCGAGCCGCTGGTCGAGGAGATCCACGACCTGCACATCTGGGAGATCACCTCCAACCAGCCGGCCCTGTCCGCGCACATCCTGGTCACCCCAGGCGGCGACTGCCACGCCGTCCGGCGCGAACTCCAGCGCCGACTGGCCAAGGAGTACGGCATCACCCACAGCACCCTCCAGGTCGACCACGTCGGCGAGGACGAGGCCGGGGCGCTGCTGCAGATCGCCGGCCCGGGCGAGACCGGCGTCGAACACTGCGCCGACGCCCACGGCCCGGTGCACCGCGCCGGCCCGCACGAGCACTGAGAACCGGGCCTTCGTCAGCGCGGTGCGGCATGATCTGACGCGTGACCGCACCGCGACTGATGCTCCTCGACTCCGCCAGCCTGTACTTCCGGGCCTACTACGGCGTACCGGACTCCCTGCGCTCCCCCCAGGGGGAGCCGGTCAACGCCGTCCGCGGCCTGCTGGACTTCATCGCCCGGCTGGTCCACGACCACCGGCCCGACGAACTCGTCGCCTGCATGGACGCCGACTGGCGCCCCCAGTGGCGGGTCGACCTCATCCCCTCGTACAAGACCCACCGGGTCGCCGAGGAGCAGGAGGCCGCCGAGGCCGGCGAGGAGGAGGTGCCCGACACCCTCGCCCCGCAGGTCCCGGTGATCGAGCAGGTGCTGGACGCCCTCGGCATCGCCCGGATCGGCTCCCCCGGCTACGAGGCCGACGACGTCATCGGCACCCTCACCGCCCGGGCGAAGGGCCCGGTGCAGATCGTCACCGGCGACCGCGACCTCTTCCAACTCGTGGACGACGCACGGCAGATCACCGTCCTGTACCCGGTCAAGGGAATGGGCAACCTCCAGGTCACCGACGACGCGCTGCTGCTGGAGAAGTACGGCGTGCGCGGCGCCCAGTACGCCGACATGGCCGCCCTGCGCGGCGACCCGTCCGACGGCCTGCCCGGCGTCAAGGGCATCGGCGAGAAGACCGCCGCCCAACTCATCAACGAGTACGGCGACCTGGCCGCCATCCGCGCCGCCGCCCTCGACCTCGGCTCCAGGCTCACCCCGGCCCGCCGCCGCAACATCGTCGAGGGCGCCGGCTACCTCGACGTCGCCCCCAAGGTCGTCCGCGTCGCCGACGACGCCCCGCTCCCGGCCTTCGACCCGACCCTCCCCCGCGAGCCCGTCGACCCGATGACCCTCGAACACCTCTCCGCCCGCTGGGGCCTCGGCACCTCCCTCCACCGCGTCCTGGAGGTCCTGGCCACCCGCTGACGCAACGACGAGGGGCCCGCACGTTCGACGCGAACGTGCGGGCCCCTCGTCGTGCGGCTCAGCCCACCGAGGAGTAGGCGATGATGCCGCGGCGCAGGCCCTCGACGGCCTTGCGGGCGGTCTTGCGCAGGTCGCCGTCCTCGCCGGCCGCGTCCTGGATCTGGCCCAGGACGTCGATCAGCTGCTTGGTCCAGCGGACGAAGTCGCCGGCCGGCATCTCGGCCTCGCGCAGGACCTGGTCCAGGCTGTGGCCGAGGGCCCAGCGGTAGGCGACCCAGGCGAAGCCGAGGTCGGGTTCGCGCTGGCCGACGCCCTCGGCGGTGTTGATCCGGTGCTGCTCCTCCAGGGCGTCCAGGTGGCCCCAGATCCGGATCATCTTGCCGAGCGCCTCCTTGGCCGCGCCCTCCGGCACCCGGGGGGCGCCGGCGTCGTCGGACTGGCGCGACTCGTAGACCAACGCCGAGGCGCAGGCGGCGAGTTCGGCGGCGGCGAGGCCGCTCCAGACGCCTTCGCGGATGCACTCCGAGGCGAGCAGGTCGAGTTCGCCGTAGAGCCGGCCGAGCCGCTTGCCGTCGTCGGTGACGGTGTCGCCCCGGAGGTAGCCGAGGTCGGTGAGCAGCCCGCAGACCCGGTCGAAGGTGCGGGCGATGGTGTGGGTGCGGGAGCGCATCCGGCGTTCCAGCAGTTCGGTGTCGCGGTGCAGCCGGTGGTAGCGCTCGGCCCAGCGGGCGTGGTCCTCGCGGTCGGAGCAGCCGTGGCAGGGGTGCTGGCGCAGTTCGGTGCGCAGCCGGGTGATCTCCGGGTCGTCGGCGGCGGCCGCGCGGCCGCGCCGGAACCGCTCGGGTTCGAGGTGGCCGGCCTTGGTGCGCAGCGCGGAGGCGAGGTCGCGCCGGGACTGGGGGCTGCGCGGGTTGAAGGACTTGGGGATCCGGACCCGCTCGATCGCGGCGACCGGGTGCGGGAAGTCGATCATCGCGAGCCGCTTGACCTGCCGCTCGGCGGTGAGCACCACCGGGCGCGGGCCGTCCTGGAAGTCGGGGTGGCGCGGGCCGCCCCGCCCGGAGCGGTTGACCGGCGGCAGGCCCGGGTCGAGGACCAGGGCGAGGCCGGCGAACTTGCCGGTGGGGACGTGGATGACGTCGCCCGGCTTGAGCTGCTCGATCGACTCGACGGCGGCGGCCCGGCGCTGGCTGCTGCCCTCGCGGGCGAGCTCGTTCTCGCGGTCCTTGAGCCGGTGGCGCAGCTCCATGTACGCGTCGAAGTCGCCGAGGTGGCAGGTCATCGACTCGCGGTAGCCCTCCAGCCCCTCCTCGTTGCGCTGCACCTGGCGGGCGATGCCGACCACCGAGCGGTCCGCCTGGAACTGGGCGAAGGAGGTCTCCAGCAGCTCGCGGGAGCGGTGCCGGCCGAACTGGGAGACCAGGTTGACGGCCATGTTGTACGAGGGCCGGAACGAGGACTTCAGCGGGTAGGTCCGGGTGCCCGCCAGGCCGGCCAGCGCCTCCGGGTCGAGGCCGCGCTGCCAGAGCACCACGGCGTGGCCCTCGACGTCGATGCCGCGCCGCCCGGCCCGGCCGGTGAGCTGGGTGTACTCGCCGGGGGTGATGTCGGCGTGGGTCTCGCCGTTCCACTTGACCAGCTTCTCCATGACCACCGAGCGGGCGGGCATGTTGATGCCGAGCGCCAGGGTCTCGGTCGCGAAGACGGCCTTGACCAGGCCCTTCACGAAGAGCTCCTCCACGACCTCCTTGAACCGGGGCAGCATCCCGGCGTGGTGGGCGGCGATGCCGCGCTCCAGCCCGTCCAGCCACTCGAAGTAGCCGAGGACGTGCAGGTCCTCGTCGGGGATGTCGGCGCAGCGCTCCTCGACGACGGCCCGGACCAGGGCACGGTCGGAGTCCTTGTTGAGCCGCAGGCCGGAGCTGAGGCACTGCTGGACGGCGGCCTCGCAGCCGGCCCGGCTGAAGATGAAGGTGATCGCGGGCAGCAGGCCCTCGGCGTCGAGCCGGTCGATGACGTCGACCCGGCCCGGCGTCCAGACCCGGCCGGGACGGCCGTTGGGCATCGAGCGGCCCCGGCCGCGGCCGAAGCGGTCGCGCGGGTTGCGGTCGAGTTCGGAGCGGGCGAGCCGCACCAGCTCGGGATTGACCAGCTTGCCGGGGTTGCGCTGGCCCGCCTTGGGGCGGCCGTCCCGGTCCGGGTCGGCGAACAGGTCGTACATCCGGTTGCCGGCCATCACGTGCTGCCACAGCGGCACCGGGCGGGTCTCGGAGACGATCACCTTGGTGCCGCCGCGGACGGTGTCCAGCCAGTCGCCGAACTCCTCGGCGTTGGAGACGGTCGCGGAGAGCGAGACGAGGGTGACCGACTCGGGGAGGTGGATGATGACCTCCTCCCAGACGGCGCCGCGGAAGCGGTCGGCGAGGTAGTGCACCTCGTCCATCACCACGTAGCCCAGGCCGTCGAGGGTGCTGGAGCCCGCGTAGAGCATGTTGCGCAGCACCTCGGTGGTCATCACCACCACGGGGGCGTCGCCGTTGACGGTGTTGTCACCGGTGAGCAGGCCGACCTTGGCGGCGCCGTAGCGCTTGACCAGGTCCCCGTACTTCTGGTTGGAGAGGGCCTTGATCGGCGTGGTGTAGAAGCACTTGCGCCCGGCGGCCAGGGCCAGGTGCACGGCGAACTCGCCGACGATGGTCTTCCCGGAGCCGGTCGGGGCGGCGACCAGGACGCCGGATCCGGCCTCCAGCGCCTCGCAGGCCTCCACCTGGAAGTCGTCCAGCGGGAAGTCGTACAGCTGCCGGAAGCCGTGGAGGGCGGCCGCCTCCTCCTTGGCCCGGCGACGGCTGGCCGCGTACGCCTCGGCGGGGCTGAGCTCCTGGACGTCCTGGGGCTCTGGATCGGGGGTGTTCATCGCCGTCCGGGTGTGGTTGGTGTGATCTCGCATCTCAGCGAGAGGTTACCCGGGAGGAGTGACATCGATAGCACCCTTTTCCGGGCCGAAGGGTCGCCGCGGGAGCGCCGGGCGGTCGCCCGGGGATCGTCACGGGATCACTCCCCTCTCAGATCCATAGTTGCAAATGTCTTCAACTGATCGGACTTCGACCAGCTTCGAACGTCTCCGGTCATTCCCGGTGGAGCACACCGGGAGCTCCCTACCTTCGGGTGCCACAGCCACCAACTCACGGGAGGACAGCGACGATGGCGAACCTGGAGACGTCCCTCAAGGAGGCCATGTCGATCGACGGCGCGATCGGCGTCGCCCTGGTCGACTACGGCAGCGGCATGGCCCTCGGCACCCTCGGCGACGGCGGCGAGCTGGACCTCAACGTCGCCGCCGCCGGGAACACCGACGTGGTCCGCGCCAAGATGCGGGCGATGGAGGCGCTCAACCTGCTCGACAACGAGATCGAGGACATCCTGATCACGCTGACCCACCAGTACCACATGGTCCGGCCGATCACGACGCCCAGCGGACGCGGCCTGTTCCTCTTCATGGTGCTGCACCGCAGCCGCGCCAACCTGGCGATGGCCCGCCACCAGCTCCGGCGGATCGAACTCGCGCTGGAGATCTGAGCCCACCGACACCAGGGAAGGGGGGACCCGTGACGACGGGAGTACCTCCCGGCCGCCGGCTGGGGGAGCTCTACCAGGTCAAGGCCGAGTTCTTCCGGATGCTCGGCCATCCCGTCCGGATCCGGGTGCTGGAGCTGCTCCAGCACGGGCCGACGCCCGTCCGCGGCCTGCTCGCCGAGCTGGAGGTGGAGCCCTCCAGCCTGTCGCAGCAGCTCGCGGTGCTGCGCCGGTCGGGCATCGTCACCGCGACCCGGGAGGGCAGCACGGTGGTGTACGCGCTGGCCGGCGCCGACGTCGCCGACCTGCTGCGGGCGGCCCGGCGGATCCTCACCGGGCTGCTCGCCGACCGGAGCGTGCTGCTCGCCGAGCTCCGGGCGGCGGGCGAGCAGCCGTTCCCGGGGACGGCCGGGGAGCAGCCGTTCCCGGGAGCGCCGGGCCGCGCCGCGCACCGGCCGGTCACACCTCGCGTCACACCTTGAGTCACACCTCGCGTCACTCCTCGTGTCACTCCTTGAGCAGCTCCGCCAGCCCGTCCGCGAGCCGCTCGTACTCCGCCGCCCGGTTGTACAGCTGGGCGCTGATCCGCAGCAGCCCGCCGCCCTCCCACGGCCGGACCGCGATCCGGGTGCCGAGCCGCCGCCACACCTCGCCCATCAGCGGCCGCACGTCCTCCTCCGCCTCGGCCCAGCCGACCGGCAGCCGGACGGTGCGCATCGACACCCCGGGCGTCGCCGGCAGCGCCCGCAGGCCGGCCCGCTCGACCAGGGCCCGCTGCCCGTAGGCGGCGAGCGCACCGTTGTGCGCGGCCACCGCCGCCGGGCCGAGTTCGCGCAGCAGCTCGAAGCCGGTCGGGGCGGCCAGCCAGGCGGTGTAGTCGCAGGTGCCGCGCCACTCCACGTGCCAGGGGAAGCCCCGGTCGTGCTCCCAGGAGAAGGTGAGCGGCCGGACCCGCCCGACCCACTCGGGGCGGACGGCCAGCAGTCCGGTGGCCCGCGGGGCGAAGGCCCACTTGTGCAGGTTGCCGAACCAGAAGTCGGCGTTCGGGTCGATCGGGTCGGGCAGCATCCCGGGGGCGTGGGCGCCGTCCACGACGGTGGTCACCCCGCGTGCCCGCAGCTCGGCGAGGAGGGCCGGGCCGGCCACCAGCCGGGCGGTGGGCGAGGTGATCTGGTCCAGCACCGCGACGGTGGTGCGGTCGTCGACGGCTGCGAGCACCGCCTCCCGGACGGCCCGCTCGTCCGGGGCGTCCAGCGGCAGTTCGACCGTGACCACCTCGGCCCCGGTCTCGGCGGCCCGCCGCTCGGCGGCGCGGTTGACCACGCCGTAGCCGTGGTCGGTGACCAGGATCCGGTCGCCGGGGGAGAACACGATGCTGTCCAGGGCGATCGCGACCGCCTCGGTGACGTTGGAGACCAGGGCGAGCCGGTCGGGGTCGACGGCCAGCTCGGCGGCGATCCGGGTCCGGGCCGCGCCGACCCGGGCGGGCAGGTCGGCGAAGAAGCCGTCCGGGTCGAGTTCGTGCGCGGTCCGCAGCTCCTCCTGCACCCGGCGGACCGGGTGGGGCACGGCCCCGTACGAGCCGTGGTTCAGGTGGGCGGCGTCCGGTGAGACGGCGAACAGGCCGTCCGCGGCGGCGAGCGGGGTCGGCGGCTCGGCGGTCCACAGGTCCTCGGGCATGCCGTTCATGAGGTTCCTCCCCTGGTCGCGACGCATGGCGACACGTCGTGGTGTGTGACATTTCACATGGCAGAATACTGGTCGGGGCACGCACCGCACGACCACCATCGGGCCGTGACCATCACCGACGCCCTCCTTGCCCTCAGCGCCCGCACCGGCCGGTTCGGCCACGGCGCCCCGCGCGCGTACACCCTCGCCGAGGACGGTACCCGGCTGCTGCTGCTCCGCTCGACCGGTCCCGAGGACCCGGTCGACCGCCTCCACCTGCTGGACACCGCCACCGGCACGGAACGCCTGGTCGCCGACCCCGCCACACTGCTCCCCGGCCGCACCGGCCACCGCGACCGACTGCCCGTCCTGGAGCGGCGGTTGCGCGAACGCACCCGGCTGGTCGCGGCCGGCATCGGCGGCTACGCGGCCACCGCCGACCTGGCCGTCGCCGTCTTCGCCCTCGACGGCCGACTCTTCCGCACCGACACCGCCACCGGCACCACCGACGAACTCCCGGTCGCCGGACCGGCGTTCGACCCCCGCCCGGACGCCACCGGCCGGCGCGTCGCCTACGTCGCCGACGACGCCCTGTACGTCACCCCGGACCCGACCCCGCTCTCCCCCGCCGACGGCGCCCGCTGGGGCGTGGCCGAGTTCGCCGCCGCCGAGGAGCTCGGCCGCTCCCGGGGCCACTGGTGGCGCCCCGACGGCGGCGCGCTGCTGGCCACCCGGGTGGACGAATCCGCCCTCCCCCGGCGGTACTTCGCCGACCCGGCCCGCCCCGGCGAACCCGGCGAGGACTTCGCCTACCCGCAGGCCGGCGGCCCCAACGCGGACGTCCGGCTCTGGGTGCTCGGCCTGGACGGCAGCCGGGTCCGACTGCGCTGGGACAGCGCCGAGTTCCCGTACCTCTGCGCCGCCTCTTGGGCCTCCGACGACGAGGTGCTGCTCACCGTCGCCGACCGGCTGCAGCAGCGCGTCCTGCTGCTCGGCGCCGACCCGGCCACCGGCGAGACCCGCGAACTCTCGCGCACCACCGACGAGTTCTGGGTGGACGAGCTGCCCGGCACCCCCGCCCGGCTGCCCGACGGCCGGCTGCTCACCGTCCACGACACCCCGCAGGCCCGCGGCCTCGCCCTGGACGGCAAGCCGCTGGACACCACCGGGCTGCAGATCCGCCGGGTGGTCGGCCGCCACCGCGACCGGCTGCTCTGCGAGACCGGCCGGGGCGACCCGGCCGACCAGTACGTCCACCTGATCGACCCGGACGGCGGCGCGCCCGAACTCCTCAGCACCGGACCGGGCGTGCACTCCGCGCTCGCCGCCGCCGACACCCTGCTCCTCACCTCCGCCACCGCCGAGGGGGTCACCCGCCGACTGCTCCCCCGGGGCCACCGGCTCACCGACCTCAGCGCCGCCCTCCCGTACGTCGTCCGCCCCCGGCTCGCCCGGGTCACCGACCGCGCGCTGCCCACCGCCGTGGTGTACCCGCGCGGGCACGTCCCCGGCCGCCGGCTGCCGGTCCTGCTGGACGTCTACGGCGGGCCCGGCTTCCAGGCCGTGGCCGCCGAGCCGCGCCGCTGGCAGCTCCGCCAGTGGTGGGCCAACCAGGGCTTCGCCGTGGTCACCACCGACAACCGCGGCACCCCCTTCGTCTCCCCCGGGTTCACCCGGGCGATCTTCCGGCGGTTCTCCCAGGTCGGCCTGGACGACCAGGTCGACGCCCTGCACGCGCTCGCCGCCGACCACCCCGACCTCGACCTGGGCCGGGTGGGCGTGCGCGGCTGGTCGTACGGCGGCTACCTCGCCGCACTCGCCGTGCTGCGCCGCCCGGACGTCTTCCACGCCGCCTGCGCGGGCGCCCCGCCCACCGACTTCCGGCAGTACGACACCGCGTACACCGAGCGCTACCTCGGCCTGCCGCAGGACAACCCGGAGGGCTACGCCGACGACTGCCTGCTCACCGACGCCCCGGGCCTGGCCAGGCCGCTGCTGCTGATCCACGGGCTGGCCGACGACAACGTCCACCCCTCGCACACCCTGCTGCTCTCCCAGGCGCTCACCCGGGCCGGGCGGCCGCACAGCGTGCTGCCGCTGCCGGGCGTCACCCACATGACCCCGGGCGGCACGAACGAGCAGGTCACCATGGCCGAACTCGCCTTCCTGCGGGCGTCTTTGGGGTGATCCGTCGAACCGACCCCACCGGCGCGGCGCAAAGGCCCCGGATCCCCCCGACGAAAAGGGATCCGGGGCCGGTCCGAGGCCGCCTCACCGCCCGAGGCGGCGGGCGGTGAGCGCCGCCGTGCCCACCCCGAGCACGGTGATCGCGGCGATCCCGAAGGTCATGTACCGGGCCGACGCCAGCAGGCTGTCCCCGCCCAGGTTCACCAGCGTCCCGGCCAGCGCCGAGGTGACCGAGAAGGCGATCAGCTGGGTGGTGTTGATCGCCGCGGCCGCCTTGCCGCCCTCGACCGGGTCGGTGCTGCTGCGCATCGCGGCCACGCTCAGGTGCGGGAACGCCAGCCCGATCCCGGTGCCGGCCGCGAACAGCGCCACCGCCCACACCACCACCCGCGGCCCGGAGGCATGGGCGGTCTGGGTCAGCGCGTACACCAGCAGGCCCGCCACCAGCACCACCGGCGCGGTCCGGATCGCCCGGGCCCGGCCGCGGGCGGACTCGATGCCCACGCTGAACAGCTGGGCGGTGGTCCAGCCCGCCGAGGTCGCGGCGCCGAGGAAACCGGCCACCAGCGGGCCGAGCCCACCCAGCCCCTGGCCGAACAGCGGGATGAAGTTCTCCGCCACCACGCCCGCGCAGAGCACCGCGACGGTCAGGTAGAGCCACTTCAGGCCGTTCCCGGCCAGGTACGTCCGGTGCGGCAGGACGGTCGCGGCGCCGCGCCGCTCGACCGCCACGAAGCCCGCCAGCAGCACCAGGCCGCCGACTATGCAGGCCACCGTCGCCCAGCCGACCGGCACGGTCGAGCTGATGCTGAACGCGGCCGCGGCCAGGGTGAGCAGCAGCAGTGACGGCAGCGGCACCGGCCCCGCGCCCGCCCCCGGGCCGGACGGGCCGGGCAGCACCCGGCGGGCCAGCACGGCCAGCACCAGCGCGGCGAGCAGCAGCAGGACGTACGCCCAGCGCCAGGCACCGAACTGGGCGAACAGCCCGCCCAGCGAGGGCCCGACCAGGGTGCCGACGCCCCACATCGCGGAGACCAGCCCGGCCGCCCGGGTCCACAGCCGCTCCGGCAGCGCGCTGCGGATCACGGCGTAGCCGAGCCCGGCCACCAGCCCGCCGCCGAGGCCCTGCACCACCCGGCCGAGGATCAGCGCGAGCATCGACGGGCTGGCCGCGTTGAGCACCGCGCCGGCGCCGAACACCAGGAAGCCCAGCACATAGGCGCGCGCGGCGCCCAGCCGGGCCAGCAGCCGGCTGACCAGCATCGAGGCGATCACGGCGGCCATCAGGAAGCCGGTGGCCACCCAGGCGTAGTACCGCTCGCCGCCGATGTCGGCCACGATCGAGGGCATCAGCGCCGCGGTGAAGTACAGGTTCATCGCGTACAGCGCGACGCCCCCGGCGAGGATCGACGCGGCGGCCGCGAATCGGCGGGAGAACAGTTCGCCCCAGCCTCCGCCGGTGCCGTCCGGCGGTGACTCCGGAGCGTAACTCGGCTGGTCAGCAAGGGCAGTGGGGGCCTTGACGGCGGAAGATTCGGTCACGTCCGGTACGCTAGGACTTCAACAGAACTTGAAGTCAAGGAGTGCGAGGAGCAGCCATGAGCGGCGACGGCGCGGCACCGGTCGACCTGCTGAGCGTCGGGGAGGTGGCCCGGCGGGCCGGCATCGCCACCTCCGCGGTGCGCTTCTACGAGGACCAGGGGCTGATCTCCTCCGAGCGCTCGGCCGGCAACCAGCGCCGCTACCGGCGGCACGTGCTGCGCCGGATCTCGCTCATCCTGGTCGCCAAGCGGCTCGGCATCCCGCTCGCCGAGGTCGCCGAGGTCTTCACCGGCCTGCCCGAGGACCGGATGCCCGGCAAGCACGACTGGGAGCGGATCTCCCGCCGCTGGGCCGAGCAGCTGCGCGCTCGGCGGACCGAACTGGAGCGGCTGGAGGGCGAGTTGACCGGCTGCATCGGCTGCGGCTGTGTGTCGCTGCGCCGCTGCCGGGTGCTCAACCCGGGCGACGAGCTGGCCACCGAGGGCCCCGGCCCGCGCCTGCTGCTGCCGACCGACGAGCAGTGAGCGCGGTGGAACCCGGTCGGACGCGGCCCTCGTGAGGTTCCCCGCCGCGCCCGACCGGGGGTTTCGGGTCGGCCGTCAGGCCTCCGGGAAGTGGCAGGCGGCCTCCCGCCCGCCCGTCCCGACGATCCGCAGCAGCGGCCGCTCGGTCCGGCACACCGGCTGCGCCTTCGGGCAGCGCGGGTGGAAGCCGCACCCGGGCGGCGGGTCGGCCGGGCTCGGCGGGTCGCCGAGCAGCACGATCCGCTCCCGGGCCCGCTCGGCCGCCGGGTCCGGCAGCGGCACCGCGGACAGCAGCGCCTTGGTGTACGGGTGCGCCGGGCCGCCGTACACCTCGGCCTTGTCGCCGATCTCGACGATCCGGCCCAGGTACATCACCGCGACCCGGTCGCAGACCCGCTTGACCACCGAGAGGTCGTGCGCGATGAACACGTACGCCAGCCCCAGCTCGCGCTGCAACTGCTCCATCAGGTTGACCACTTGGGCCTGGATGGAGACGTCCAGCGCGGACACCGGCTCGTCCGCGACGACCAGCTTCGGCGAGGTGGCGAGCGAGCGGGCGATCCCGATCCGCTGCGCCTGGCCGCCGGAGAACTCGTGCGGGTAGCGGTCCAGGTGCTCGGGGATCAGCCCGACCAGTTCCATCAGCTCGGCGGCCCGCTTGCGCGCGTCCGCCGCGCTCCCGCCCTGGACCAGCAGCGGTTCGGAGAGGATCCGGGCCACCGTCTGCCGGGGGTTGAGCGAGGAGTACGGGTCCTGGAAGACCATCTGCAGGTTCCGTCGGTGCGGCCGCAGTCGGCTCTGCGAGAGGCCGCCGATCTCGGTCCCGTCGAAGGTGACGGTGCCCGAGGTCGGGTCGAGCAGCCGGACGATCATCCGGCCGGTGGTGGACTTGCCGCAGCCGGACTCGCCGACCAGGCCGAGCGTCTCGCCCGCGCCGAGGTCGAAGCCGACCCCGTCGACGGCCCGGATCGGTGCGCTGGCCCGGCCGGTGCGACTCCGCCGGCCCGGAAAGGTCTTCACCAAGTCCCGTACCGACAGCAGTGGTTCGGTCATCACGACACCCCTTCCGGCACCAGCGGCAGGTGGCAGGCGGCCTGGTGGCCGGGGGCGAGCGGGCCGAGCGTGGGTCGTTCGGCCCGGCAGCGGGCGTGCTCCTCGGCGGACGCGGCGGTGGTGCGGGCGCAGCGCGGGGCGAAGGAGCAGCCGGGGGCGGGGGCGATCAGCGACGGCGGGCTGCCGGGGATGGCCCGCAGCGGGGCGTCGTCGGTGTCGTCCAGGCGCGGCAGCGAGTCCAGCAGGCCGCGGGTGTACGGGTGTGCGGGCCGGGCGAACAGCCGGTCCACCGGGGCCTGTTCGGCCGCCCGGCCGCCGTACATGACCAGGACCTCGTGGGCGACCCGGGCGACCACGCCCAGGTCGTGGGTGATCATCACGACGCCGAGGCCGCGCTCCTGCTGGATCCGGGCGATCAGGTCGAGGATCTGCGCCTGGACGGTGACGTCCAGGGCGGTGGTCGGTTCGTCGGCGATCAGCAGTTCGGGTTCGCAGGCGAGCGCCATCGCGATCATGACGCGCTGGCGCATGCCGCCGGAGAACTGGTGCGGGTACTCGTCGACCCGGCGGGCCGGTTCCGGGATGCCGACCTCGGCCAGCATCTCCACCGCCCGGGCCCGGCCGGCCTTGCGGCCGGCCTTGAAGTGCACCCGGTAGTGCTCGGCGATCTGCTCGCCGACGGTGTAGAAGGGGTGCAGGCTGGACAGCGGGTCCTGGAAGATCATCGCGATCCGCCGGCCCCGGACGGTGCCCAACTCCCGTTCCCCCAGCCCGTTCAGCTCCTGTCCGTGGAGCCGGATCGAGCCGCTGACGGCGGCGCCGCGGTGCAGGCCCATGACGGCGAGCGAGGTGACGGACTTGCCGCTGCCGGACTCGCCGACCAGCCCGAGGGTGCGCCCGGCCTCGACGGCGAAGGAGAGGCCGTCGACGGCGCGGACGGTGCCGCGCGGGGTGTCGAAGGAGACCCCGAGGTCTTCCACCTCCAGGAGGGCCATCAGTACCTCACTCTCGGGTCGACGAACGCGTAGAGCAGGTCGACCAGCAGGTTCGCCACGACGATGAAGAAGGCCGCGAGCAGGGTGACGCCGAGGATGACGGGCTGGTCCGAGCGGAGCAGGCCGTCGTAGAACAGCCGGCCGACGCCGGGCAGGCCGAAGATGGACTCGGTGATGACGGCGCCGGCCAGCAGGCCGCCGAGGTCCATCCCGAAGATGGTCAGGATCGGCGTCGTCGCGGAGCGCAGCCCGTGCTTGACGGTCACCGTGCGCGGCGGCAGCCCCTTGGCGCGGGCGGTGCGGATGTACGGCTCGGCCATCGCCTCGATCATCGAATTGCGGCTCTGCCGGGCGTACATGGCCGCGTACAGCAGGGCCAGGGCGATCCACGGGAGCAGCAGGTTGGAGGCCCACGCGAAGGGGTTCTCGGTGAACTGGTGGTAGGCCGGGTAGGGCAGCAGCCCGGCCGTCCGGACGACGCCCCAGATCAGCATCACCGAGGTGAAGTAGACCGGCAGCGAGGCGGTGCCGACCGAGAACACCATCAGGATCCGGTCGAGCGGACGGCCCTTGCGCAGCGCCGAGGTGACGCCCGCGCCGAGGCCGAGGACCAGCCAGAGCACGGCCGCGCCGAGGGCCAGCGAGATCGAGACCGGCAGGCGGTCGGTGAGCAGGTCCCAGACCGGCATCCCGTACTCGTAGGAGTAGCCGAGGCAGGGGAAGCCGCAGTGCACGGCGCTGGAGCCGCTGCCGTAGTCGCGTCCGGCGAAGATGCCGCCGAGGTAGGCGAGGAACTGGTCCCAGACCGGCTTGTCCAGGCCCATCGCGGCCTTGACGTCGGCGAGACGCTCGGGGCTGCAGGTCTTGCCGCAGGCGGCCGCGGCCGGGTCGTTGGGCAGCAGGTAGAAGATGGTGAAGGTGATGGCGCAGATGGCGAGCAGGATGCCCACCACGCCGAGCAGTCGGCGGCCGAGGTAGAGGATCACGACCGGCCTCCCCGGGGGTCGAGGATGTCGCGCAGCGCGTCCCCGAGCAGGGTGAAGGCGAGCACGGCGAGGAACAGGAAGACCGTCGGGATGAGGAAGTACGTCGGGTCGGTCTCGTAGTGGACGATGCTCTCGGCGATCATCTGGCCCCAGGAGGCGGTCGGCGGGCGCACGCCCACGCCGAGGTAGCTGAGTGCGGCCTCGGTGGCGATCATGCCGGGGATCAGCAGCGTGGTGTACGCGATGACCGGCCCGGAGACGTTCGGCAGGATCTCCCGGGTGAGGATGCGCCAGGAGCGGGCACCGCCGACCTTGGCGGCCTCGACGTACTCGCGGTGCTTGAGCGAGAGGGTCTGGCCGCGCACCACCCGGGCGATGCCGGGCCAGGTGAACAGGCCGATCACCAGGGTGATCAGCAGGATCCGGTTGACGTCCTTGGCCACCGACATCATCGCGATCATGAAGATCAGCGAGGGGAAGGACATCGTGAGGTCCATCAGCCGGGACAGCACGGTGTCGGTGCGGCCGCCGAAGTAGCCCGCCGCGATGCCGGCCAGGGTGCCGGTGACCACGACGACCGCGGTCGCGGTGAACGCGATCAGCAGCGACACCTGGCCGCCGTGCAGCACCCGGGCGAACAGGTCGCGCCCGGTGATCGGTTCGACGCCCAGCCAGTGCCGGGTGCTGATGCCGCCGAAGTCGCCGCGGGGCATGCCGCCCAGGTAGGGGTCCACGGCGCGCTTGTCGAACTCCTCGGGGGACCAGCCGCCGAGCGAGCTGAGCGGGCCGGCCAGCGCGGCCGCCAGGATCAGCACGCCGACCGTGATCAGCCCGAACCGGGCCGAGCCGCGGGCCCACAGCTGGTCCCAGACCAGCCGCCACGGCCCGCGCCCGGCACCCTTCGCGGGGCCCACCGCCGTGGCGACGGGCTCAACTGCTCCTCGCTCGCCTCCGGCCGCTCCCGACCCGGTGTCGACGCTCCTCACTCCGGCACTCGCTGCGCTCGCTTGTCGCTCGTCACTCTCGACACCGGCGCGGCCTTCAGCTCCCGAGGGATTGGTGACGCTCATCGGTGCCGGCCCCTCAGCCCTTGCCCTTGGCGGGGTCCTTGAGGCCGACCGTGGCCAGGTCGATCATGCCCGCGAAGCCGACGTTGCCGAAGGCGCCGGCCACGTTGGTGCCGACCAGCAGCGGGCGGCGCTGCCACATCAGCGGGACGGCCGGGGCCTTCTTCATCAGGTCCGCGTCCAGCTGCTGCCAGGCCTTGTTGGCCTCGTCGACGTCCGTCATGGCCGCGATCTGGTCCATCCGGTCCATCGTGGCCTGGTCCCGGAACTGGCTGTAGTTGCCCTGGTTGCCCTTCTCCTTGATGGTCCGTCCGTCGAACAGGAACGGGAAGAAGGTCGCGGCGGACGGGTAGTCCGGGCACCAGCCGTTGATGGTCAGCTCGGGGGCGTTCTTGGTGTCGCCCAGGGTGTCGGTGAAGGCGGACGGGTCCACGGTGTTGACGGTGACCTGGACGCCGACCTTGGACAGCGACTGCTGGATCGCCTCGCCGCGGGTCTTGTCGTTGAGCGAGACCAGCAGCGAGACCTTGAGGTCGGTCTTGCCCGCCTCCTTGAGCAGCGCCTTGGCCTTCTCCGGGTCGCCGGCCGGCGGGATCTTCAGCGGGTCGGACTTGACGCCGCCGGTGAGCGAGGGCGGCAGGAAGGAGGTGGCGGTGTCGGTCATCGCCGGGCCGCCGAACGCGGTGACCTGGGCCTCCCGGTCGACCGCCCACATCATCGCCTCGCGCACCTTCGGGTCGTCGAACGGCGCCTTGGCGGTGTTCAGGTAGAGCATGTCGGTGCAGCCGGTCGACTCCGCCACCATGCGGGCCTTCACGTCCGGCTTGGGCAGCACCTTGGCGGCCGACTCGTGCTGCATCCAGGGCATGTTGATGGCATTGGCGTCGGCGCCGTCGCTGGCGATGATCCGGTCGTCGGCCTGGCCGCCCTTGATGCCCTCGGTGACCACGATCCGGTCCGGGTACGCCTTGCGGACGGAGTCGGTGGCCTGGTCCCAGCCGGTGTTGCGGACCAGCACCAGCTGCTTGCCCCGGTCGTAGGTCTCGATCTTGTACGGCCCGGAGGAGAACGGCCGGGAGTCGTACAGGGTGCCCTTCTCCTGGACCTGCGGCACCGGGGAGAAGGTCGGCAGGGTGACGGTGTCGGAGAACTCGGCCACCGGGCGCTTGAGGTGGAAGACGATCGTCTTGTCGTCCGGGGTCTCGATGCTGGCCAGGTGCTCGCCGGTCAGCGGGCCCTTGTAGTTCTCACCGCCCGCCAGGTACTGGACGGCGTAGTCGGGGCCGCCGGTGAGGTCCGGGGAGAAGGAGCGCTCGACGTTGTACTTGATGTCGGCGGACTTGATCGGGCTGCCGTCCTCGTACTTGAGGCCGTCCTTGAGGGTGAAGGTCCACACCTTGCCGCCCTCGGAGGACTTGCCGAGGTCGGTGGCGAGGTCCGGGACGATCTCGCTGCCGGCGGCCCCCGGCTCGGACTTGAAGGTGGTCAGGGTGCGGTAGATCAGCCGGGTGCCGAAGTCCATGTGCGGCACGGTCCAGTTGCGGGCCGGGTCGAGGTGGGCGAAGTCCTGGTTGGTCAGGATGTCGAGGGTGCCGCCCTTGACCGGGGTGCCGCCGACGATCGAGCCGGACGCGGCGCCCGGGCCCTGGCTGTTGGCGGGTCCGGCGTCGCCGCCGCTGTCGCTCTTGTCGTTCTTGCAGGCCCCGAGGCCGAGGGTGAGGGTCGCCGCGAGGGCCGCCGCGAGGGCGGCATGGGTGCGCCTGGTCATGTGCAACTCCGCTGTGGGGGGCCTGCTCCGGCCGCTCCGCTGTGTGACCCGTAACATAGTAATGTGAAATTGCACTGCACAAGGGGTGACGCCGTCCGTTACCCAGCTGTGTCCGTGCACCTCACCTCCCCCGCACCGCTTAGGAGTTCACCGGTGACCCACCCGCAGACCGGCCTCAACACCGGGAGCCACGACCTCCCGGTCTCCCCCGCCCTGGCGGCCTTCATGGGCACCAGCTGGGCCGCCACCCCGCTCCCCGCCGACGACCGCGTGCCCGGTCACGATCGGTTCCCCGGCCGCCGCGCCCGGCTCTCCGCCGCCTTCCCCGGCGAACGGCTGGTCATCCCGGCCGGCCGCCTCAAGGTCCGCTGCAACGACCTCGACCACCGCTTCCGCCCGCACAGCGCGTACGCCTGGCTCACCGGACTCACCGGCGAGGACCAGGCCGACCACGTCCTGGTGCTCGAACCCGCCGGCCCCGAAGGCCACGAACCGGTGCTCCACGTCCACCCCCGGTCCCCGCGCAGCGGCGGCGAGTTCTACCGCGACCGCCGCTACGGCGAGTTCTGGGTCGGCCGCCGCCCCGACCTCGCCGAAGCCGCGCAGCTCACCGGCATCCGCACCGCACACCTCGACGACCTCGGCAAGCTCTTCACCGGACCGCAGCCGCCCACCCGGGTACTGGCCGGCACCGACCCCGCCGTCGACCGGGCCACCGGCCGCGGCACCCTCCCCCAGGACACCGAACTCGCCGCCGTGCTCTCCGAGTTGCGCCTGGTCAAGGACACCTGGGAGGTCGAACAGCTGCAACTCGCCGTCGACCACACCGTCACCGGCTTCGAGGACGTCGTCCGCGCCCTGCCCACCGCACTGCGCCACCACCGCGGCGAACGCTGGATCGAGGGCGTCTTCGACCTGCGCGCCCGCGCCGAGGGCAACGGCACCAGCTACACCACCATCGCCGCCTCCGGCGCCCACGCCTGCGTGCTGCACTGGATCCGCAACGACGGCGCCCTCGACCCCGACTCCCTGCTCCTGCTGGACGCCGGCGTCGAGACCGACACCCTCTACGCCGCCGACATCACCCGCACCCTCCCGCTCAGCGGCACCTTCACGCCTGTCCAGCGCCAGGCCTACGACCTCGTCCTCGCCGCCCAGAGCGCCGGCATCGCCGCCCTGCGCCCCGGCGCCCGCTTCCGCGACTTCCACCGCGCCGCCATGCGCGTCATCGCCGAGGGCCTCGCCGACTGGGGCGTCCTGCGCATCCCCGCCGAACAGGCCCTCGACGAGGACAACGGCCTCTACCGCCGCTACACCCTCTGCGGCAGCGGCCACATGCTCGGCCTCGACTACCACGACTGCGCCAAGTCCCGCGCCGACCGCTACCTCGACGGCACCCTGGAACCCGGCATGGTCCTCACCGTAGAACCGGGCCTCTACCTCCAGCCCGACGACGAGACCCTCCCCCTCGAACTCCGCGGCCTCGGCATCCGCATCGAGGACGACCTGGTCATCACCGAGGACGGCGCCCACCTGATGTCCGCCGCCCTCCCCCGCACGGCCCCCGCCATCGAGTCCTGGATGGCCGACCTCCTGGAGTGAAGGCTCCGGGGCGGACGATCAGGCCACCTTGATCGTCCGCTCCCCCTGCCGCACGGTGACCTCGACCTCGCCACCGATCGCGGCGGCGTACGCCCGCAGGTTGTCCAGGCTGTCCACCTGCCCGTGCTCGATCTGCGACACCCGCGCCTGGCTCACCCCGAGCAACTCGGCCACGTGCTTCTGGGTGAGCCCGGCCTTGCGTCGAAGCTCCGCCAGCTCATGCCCCCGGATCTGAGCCAGCGTCTCCTGGCGGACTTGGGCCCGCCTCACCTCCGCCTCCGGCGTCGCCAGCTCGGGAAACCGCTTCATGACCTCGGCCCGAACCTCGGTCCAACTACGCCCCTTCATCGGCGTGCTCCGTTCCGTTGCTCCTCGACGTAATCCGCATAGCGCTTCTCTGCCAAGGGGATCGACTCGTCGTACCACTCCGACCAACGACCAGACTTGTCGCCCGCCACGAGGATGATGGCCTCCCGCTCCTGGTCGAAGACGAACAGCATGCGCACTTCGCTGGCCCCCGAGGAGCCCGGCCTGAGTTCCTTGAGGTTGTGCAGGCGGCTGCGGTGGATCCGGTCCACCGCAGGCCGTCCCAGGGTCGGGCCGATGTCGGCCAACAGGTCCAAGGCCTCAAGGATGTTCTCAGCCGTTCTGGGGTCGTCCTCACAGATCTGCAAGTACCACTCCTCAACCGGCGCCAGTAGCGTGATCTCCCACATGCGACGAGATTAAGTTGTCCCTTATAGGCTACCGCGCGCTTTCCCGACCAATCCACCCCTGCGAGGGACAACACGTACGGCCCAGCGCGCGCCCGGCGCACGACCTCCGCACACTACCCCCGCGCGCTCCGCCACAGGTCCGTGACGATCGCCGCCGCCGGGCCGGTGCGGGCCAGGTGGTGGGCGGTGCCCGCCCAGAGGTGCATGGCGGTGGTGTCGGCGCGCCGGGTGGCGGCAGCGCGCAGCGGGGCGGTGAGGTGGTGGACCTCGGGGTAGGCGGGCGGGGCGTACGGGCCGTGGCGGTCGATGAAGGCGTTGCGCAGGCCGCGGGCCGGGCGGCCGGTGAAGGCGCGGGTGACCACGGTCTCCGGCAGTTCGGTGAGCGCGGCCCGGTGGGCGGCCGAGGCGCCGGACTCGTCGGAGCGCAGCAGCGCCGTGCCCAGCTGCACCGCGTCCGCCCCGGCCCGCAGCGCCGCCGCGATCGCCGGGCCGTCGCCCAGCCCGCCCGCGGCGATCAGCGGCAACGAGGTCACCGCCCGTACCGCGGCCAGCAGTCGGGGCAGCGGCAGCTCGCCCGGCAGGTCCGTGGTCCGGTGGGTGGAGCGGTGCCCGCCGGCCTCCGGGCCTTGCACGGCCAGGGCGTCCATCCCGACCGCCTGCGCCGCCCGGGCCTCCTCCGGCGTGGTCACCGTGCCGATCTGGAGAACGCCCGCCGCCCGCAGCGCGGCGGCCTGCCCGGCCGTCGGCAGCCCGAAGGTGTACGAGACCACCGGCACCGGGTCGGCGAGCAGCACGTCGAGCTTGGCCTCCCAGTCGTCCCGGTCCGGCCCGATCAGCTCCGGCAGCTCCACCCCCCACCGCTCGGCCTCGGGCCGCAGCCGCTCCCGGTAGGCGGCGACCGCCGCCGGGTCCCCGGGCGGGCCGGGCACGAAGAGGTTCACGCCGTACGGCCGGTCGGTCGACTTCCGTACCTCGGCGATCTGTTCGGCCATCCCGGTGGCGCTGCGGTAGCCGGCGGCCAGGAACCCCAGCCCGCCGGCCCGGTTGACCGCCGCCACCAGCGCGGGCGTCGAGGCGCCGCCCGCCATCGGGGCACCGATCACCGGAAGGTCCAGGTCGGCGAGGCGTACGGTCATCGGGCGCTCCTCACACTGCCGCGGGCACGGAACGCCCCCACCCTACGCCCGGCGGGCTCAGCGGATCAGCCCGCGCCCGCGTGCCTCCCGCACCGCCGCGGTGCGCGAGTCGACCCCCAACTTGGTGTAGATGTGCACCAGATGGGACTTCACGGTGGCCTGGCTCAGGTGCAGGTGCTGGCTGATCTGCTGGTTGGTCAGCCCGTCCGCGACCAGCCCCAGCACCTCGGTCTCCCGCGCGCTGAGCGCCGCCGCGGGCGTCCGCATCCGCTCCAGCAGCCGGTCCGCCACGCTCGGCGCGAGCGCGCTGCGCCCCGCCGCGGCCGAGCGGACGGCCTGGGCGAGTTCCTCCGGCGGCGCGTCCTTGAGCAGGTACCCGGTGGCGCCCGCCTCCAGCGCGGGCAGGGTGTCCGCGTCGCTGTCGTAGGTGGTGACCACCAGCACCCGCGGCGCGCCCGCCCGGGCGGTGATCGCCGCGGTGGCCTGCGCCCCGTTCATCGTCGAGCCGGGACCGAACTGCAGGTCCATCAGCACCACGTCCACGTCCACGCCCGGTTCGGCCGCCAGCTCGACGGCCCGCTCCGCGGTGGCCGCCTCCGCCACGATGGCGAAGTCCGGCTCGCTCTCCAGCACCGCCCGCAGTCCGGCCCGCACCACCGGGTGGTCGTCGGCGATCAGCAGCCGGATCACGAGCCGGCCTCCGGGGCGATCGGCAGCTGCACGGCCAGCGCGGTGCCCTCGCCGGGCGCGGACTCCACGGTGAAGCTGCCGCCGAGCGCCCGGGCCCGGGCCCGCATCGAGGGCAGTCCGAAGCCGCCGTCCCCGCCGGTGCGGCCGGCCACCGCCGCCGGGTCGAACCCGGCCCCGTCGTCGAACACGTCCAACGCCACCTCGCCCTCCATGTAGCTGAGTGTCACCTCGGCCCGCGAGGCCGCGGCGTGCCGCACGGTGTTGCCGAGCGCCGACTGCGCGATCCGCAGCAGCGCCACCTCCTGTGCGGCCGGCAGCCGCACCTGGTGCCCGGAGACGTGCAGGTGGACGGGCAGTCCGCTGTGCGCCGTGGTGGTCGCGCACAGCCGCTCCAGGGCGACCGTCAGCGGATCGCCGTCCAGCGCGGGCGGGGTGAGCGCCCGGACGAACCGCCGGGCCTCGTCCAGGTTGTCCTGGGCGGCCTGCCGGGCCTGCTCGACGTACCCGGCGGCGGCCTCGGTGCGCTCGGGCAGCGCCCGCTGGGCCGCCCGCAGCAGCAGTTGGATCGAGCTGAGGCTCTGCGCCAGGGTGTCGTGGATCTCCCGGGCGAGCCGCTCGCGCTCGGCGAGCACCCCGGCCGCGTGGTGGGCGGCGGCGAGGTCGGCGCGGGCGGCGGTCAG
The DNA here is from genome assembly GCF_040303245.1 of Kitasatospora sp. NPDC096077. Taxonomy (NCBI): domain Bacteria; kingdom Bacillati; phylum Actinomycetota; class Actinomycetes; order Kitasatosporales; family Streptomycetaceae; genus Kitasatospora; species Kitasatospora sp. NPDC096077. The sequence goes on from NZ_JBEOSV010000010.1 coordinate 197,630, forward strand.
CTCGTCGATCAGCCCGCGCCGTTCCTCGCTCTCCCGGTACAGCGCCTGGTAGCCGAGCACCGTGGCGGTGGCGACGGCGGCGCCGAGCGCGGGCCCGATCGAGGCGGCCAGGTTGAAGGCGTGCTGGTGCCAGGACCAGGCGGCGATCGCCCCGGCCGCGGTGAGGGCCACGGCCGTCAGCCCGCCGCGCCGCCCGAGCAGGTGCAGTTCCAGGAAGTACAGCGGGAAGGCCAGCCACACCCCGTCCTGGGTGGCGACCAGCAGGCCCGCCCAGGTGACGCCGAGCAGCGCCAGCCAGAGCGCGGCGCCCCGGCGGGAGCGGTGCACGGCGGCCAGCCTCGGCCCGACGGCGTACACGGCGGCCATCGCGGAGGCCGCGGCGGCCACGGCCGCCGGATCGCCGCCCCGGTCGACGAAGGCGGCCCGGGCGACGGCGAGGACGAGCAGGCCCGCCACGAGCAGGTGCAGGCAGAGCCGGAGGACGCGGGCGACGGGGGTGGTTCGGGAACGTTCGGTCGCCATCCCTCCAGCCTAGGTTCCGCCCGCGCACGGCGGCATCAATCAAAAGGTTGAACTCCGCTTCTGCCCTTCGATGCCCAGGATGCAATCCCCGGCGCGATGCCCGCGACCCTCCGGTTCGGCGAATGTTGGCAGCGTCACCGGTCCCACTGCCGCAGGAAGGCCCACCGTGTTCGTCGCCTGGAGGGATCTCCGGTTCGCCAAGGGGCGGTTCGCCCTGATGGGAACCGTCATCGTGCTGATCACCGTGCTGGTCGGCCTGCTGTCCGGCCTGACCGCCGGGCTCGGCCGGCAGAACATCTCCGCGATCACCGGCCTGCCCGCGGACCACCTGGTGTTCTCCAGGCCCGCCGACGGGCAGCAGCTGAGCTTCACCGACTCCCAGCTCACCCCCGACCAGTGGCAGGCCTGGTCCCGCGAGCCGGGCGTCACCTCCGCCCAGCCGCTCGGCATCACCACCACCAAGGCCGCCGCGGGCACCCGCACCGCCGCGCTGTCCGCCTTCGGCGTCCCGGACGGCTCCGACCTGGCCCCGCAGGGCGACCGGATCGCCCCCGGCCAGGCCGTGCTCTCCCGCACCGCCGCCGAGAAGCTCGGCAACCTCACCGCCGGCGCCGACTTCACCATGGCCGGGCACCCGCTGCACGTCGCCGCCGTCGAGGGCGACGCCGCGTACAGCCACACCCCGGTGATCTGGACCAGCCTCACCGACTGGCAGCGGTTCGCGCCCGGCGGGACCGGCCACGCCACCGTCATCGCCCTGCACACCGCCAAGGGCGCCGACCTCGCCGGCGCCGACGCCCGGCACGGCACCGTCACCCGCACCCGCGACGACGCGCTGGCCGCGATCGGCTCCTACACCTCCGAGAACGGCTCGCTGCAGCTGATGCGCGGCTTCCTGTTCGCCATCTCCGCCCTGGTGATCGGTGCCTTCTTCACCGTCTGGACGATCCAGCGCAGCGGCGACATCGCCGTGCTGAAGGCCCTCGGCGCCTCCACCCGCTACCTGCTGCGGGACGCCCTCGGCCAGGCGGTGCTGCTGCTGGTGCTCGGTACGGCCGTGGGCACCGCGATCGCCGCCGGCTTCGGCGCGCTGATCGGCTCCGCCGTCCCCTTCGTCCTGGACGCCCCGACCGTCCTGCTGCCCGCCGTCGTCATGATCGCCCTCGGCGCGGTCGGCGCGGCCCTGTCCATCCGCCGGATCACCTCCGTCGACCCGCTGACCGCCCTGGGGAGCGCCCGATGAGTCTCGTGCTCGACCGCATCACCCTCACCTACCCGGACGGCGACGGCCGGCTCACCGCCCTGGACGAGGTCTCGCTGACCGTCCCCGAGGGCTCCATCACCGCCGTGGTCGGCCCCTCCGGCTCCGGCAAGTCCAGCCTGCTGGCGGTGGCCGCCACCCTGATCACCCCGGACTCCGGCCGGGTCGTGGTGGACGGCACGGACACCACCGGCCTGAGCCGCGCCGAGCTCACCGCACTGCGCCGCGACCGGATCGGCATCGTCTTCCAGCAGGCCAACCTGCTGCCCTCGCTCACCGCCGCCGAACAGCTCCAGGTGATGGCCCACCTGGACGGCCGCTCCCCCCGCGAGGCCCGCGGCCGCGCCCTGGAACTCCTCGACGCCGTCGGCCTCCGCGACCAGGCCGCCCGCCGGCCGCACCAGCTGTCCGGCGGCCAGCGCCAACGGGTCAACATCGCCCGGGCGTTGATGAACGACCCCACCGTGCTGCTCGTCGACGAGCCCACCAGCGCCCTCGACCACGAACGCGGCGCCGCCGTCCTGGAGTTGATCACCGACCTCACCCACCGCCGGGCCACGGCCACCGTCCTGGTCACCCACGACCGCACCCACCTGACGGCCGTCGACCAGATCGCCGAGGTCCACGACGGCCGGCTGACGCTCCCGGCGGCGGTGGCCTGAGCTACTTCTTCGCCGCCAGCACGTCGTCCACCGAAAGCGTCACCGACGCCCCGATCGACTCCGGCAGTGTGAACGACTGCCCCGGGTGGTGGACGGCGTGCACCTGGTACTCGCCGTCCTGCGGCTCGGTCAGCACCATGACCCGCTGATTCGTCCGGTCCACGATGACGTAGACCGGCACACCGGCGGACGCATAGGCGGCGGGCTTCTTCTTCAGGTCATTGCTGTGGTTGGAGGACGTCACCTCCAGCACGAGGCGGAAGATCGCGGGGTCGTAGGCGCCGTACTCCAACACCCTGTCGTCACTGTCCGCATCAGTGATCGCCAGATCGGGCACCGCGAAGTCGAACGGGCCATCAGGCAGGCGGATGCCGACGTTCTGCCAGATCTCGGTCTCGCCGCTGTCGAGCCCCGCTTGCTCGAAGACTCGGTCGAACCTCTTCACCGATCGGCCATGCGACATGTTCGGGGTGGGCGTCACGGCGATCTCGCTCCCGATGATCTCGACCCGGTAGCCGGGGAACTGCTCAGAGATCAGCTCAGCGGCTTCGAACAGCGTCGGCTGTTCCATGGGCTCTTCCACTGCTGCGGCGGACATGGAGTTCCTCCTGGCTGCCGATGTCGAGATCATCATCGTAGAACGCGGGCGCCTTCCGACCCCCACTTCCCACTCTTCACCCGAACGGGTGGTTTAGCCCCTACCGAGCCCGCAGCCGCAGGGCCGGACGCTCCGGCTCGGCCGCCTCGTCCTGGCCCGCCCAGAGCGACCGGACGTGGCTGAGGTGCCGGGTCATGCAGGCCTCGGCCGCCTCCGCGTCGCCGGTGAGCATCAGGTCCAGCAGCTCCACGTGCTCCTCCGCCGAGGACACCAGCTGCCCCAGCTCGTCCAGCCGGGTCAGCCCGTACAGCCGCGAGCGCTTGCGCAGGTCGCCGACCACCTCCACCAGCCGGGCGTTGCCCGCCAGCCCCAGCAGGTCGAGGTGGAACTGCCGGTCCGCCTCCAGGTAGCCGATCAGGTCGTGCTTGCGCGCGGCCGCGACGATCGCCTCGGCCTCCGGGCGCAGCCGCTCCAGCTGCTCCTTGGTCGCCGTCCGGGTGACCAGCCCGACGGTCGGCACCTCGATCAGGGCGCGGATCCCGGTGTAGTCGTCGAGGTCGCGCTCGGTGAGCTCGGTGACCCGGAAGCCCTTGTTGCGGACGGCCTCGACCAGCCCCTCGCGGGCGAGGTCGAGCATGGCCTCGCGGACGGGGGTCGCCGAGACGCCGAAGTCGGCGGCGAGCGCGGGCGCGGAGTAGACGACTCCGGGGCGCAGTTCGCCGGAGATGAGGGCCGCCCGGAGGGCGTGGGCGACCTGGTCGCGGAGCCGCTCCTGCACGGAGATCAGGGTGCGGGATTTGAGCTCGGCCATGGTGTTCCTCCGGGTGGGTGCAGAACACCAGCGTACAATGTCACGTTACGTTGAGCGCGCAACAATCCGGGATCCGGACGCCCCGTCAACCCCGCCGATGCTCATCGTGGCAGCGGCCGACGGCCCTGACAACGGCCGACGGCACACGATCTGGCCACAACACCTGGAGCAACGGACATGGGCATCGAACTCGCCCTGCACGACGGCCGGCCGGACGGCCGCCGCCCGAACGAGGGCCGCCGCCCTGCCCCGGCGGTGCTGCACCTCTCCACCGACCACGGCCCGGCCCTCGCCGAGGCCCTGGCCGAGCACGCCCGCCCCACCGACCACCGGCTCGGCCGGATCGACCCGTACGGCGACACCCACCTCAACGAGCAGGAGGCGGCCGCCGCCTTCGAGGAGGCCACCGCCCTGCTCGCCCGCTGCCGCACCGACCGACAGCGGGCCGCCGTCCGAGACCTGCGCAACCTGCTCGCCAACTGTGCGGCCACCCCCGGTAGTTGGCTCACCTTCCTCGGTGACTAGGCCCTCCCCTGGGCCCGCGCCGCCCGGTAGACCTCGGCCGCCACCGCCAGGTCCTCCCAGGCCATCCCGACGCTCTTGAAGAACCGCGGCCGCCCGTCCGGCACCAGCGCGTCGCCGCGCACCAGCTCGGCCAGGTTCCACACCTGCCGCTGCCCCAGCGCGCCCGCCATCAGCAGGTCCCCGGCCTCCCGGGCCGCGACGCCGCGCGCCTCCACGTACAGCTCGGCCCGCCCGACCAGCACCTCGTCCACCTCACGGGCGTCCGGCTCGTGCGAGCCGACCGCCGCGACGGCCGCGTGCCCGGGCACCAGCGCGCCGTCGAACAGCGGGGTGCGCGCGGTGGTGCAGCAGACCACGAGGTCAGCCCCGGCGACGGCCTCCGGCGCGCCCACGGACGCCGAGAGCCCGAGCCCGCGTCCGTACGCCGCCAGTGCGGCCGCCCGACCGGCGTCGCGCGCCACCACCGTCACCCGCCGGAGCGGCCGGACGGCCAGCAGCGCGTCCAGGTGCCCGTACGCCTGCGGCCCGGAGCCGAACACCACCAGGTGCTCGGCCTCCGGCGCCGCAAGCCGCGCGAGCGCCGCCGCCGTCACGGCGGGCGTGCGCAGGGCCGTGAGGGCCGCGCCGTCCAGGACGGCCAGCGGCTGCAGGGTCGGTCCGTCCAGCAGCAGGTAGCTGCCGGTGATCCGGGGCAGTCCGAGCGCGGGGTTGGCCGGCGCCACCCCGGCGATCTTGACCCCCGCGTAGGGCCCGGCGGCGGCCGGCATCATCAGCAGCTCCCCGGCCGGTACCGGTACGGCCGACCGGGCGGGTGCCGCTTCCGGGTCGAACCCGTCCAGCAGCACCCGCTCGATCGCCCGCACCGCGTCGGCGGGCCCGACACCGCCGACCCCCGGCACGGCGTACTGGAGCGGCTCAGCCGCCGCACCGGGCAGATCAGTACCGGTCAGGTCAGTACCGGTCAGGTCGGAACCGGGAGCAACGACACCGGGCGCAACGGAACCGGACGACACAGCAGCACTCACAGCAGGAACCCCGTCCCCAGCCCGTCCCCCGACTCCAGCACGAACCGGTGCTCCCCGGTGCGGTGCGCCGTCCCGCTGACCTCGGTCACCACGCCCTCCGCCAGCGGGTCCCCGCCGGCCAGGACCCGCCCGGTGAACACCGTGCCGATGATCGACTCGTGCCGCAGCTCCTCCCCCGGGGCGAGCCGCCCCTCGGCCGCGAGCACCGCGAGCCGGGCGGAGGTGCCGGAGCCGCAGGGCGAGCGGTCGATCTGCCCGTCCGCGAACACGGTGACGTTCCGCTGGCTCAACACACCGTCGGCGGAAGGAAGTTCGTCGTACAGCACCACCCCGTACACCCCGGACAGCCGCGCGTCCTCGGGGTGGACGACCGCCTCGGTGCCGGCCAGCAGCTCCCTGATCTCCCGCCCCACAGCGGTGAGTTCGGGCAGCTGCGCCGGCTCGACCGCGAGGCCGAGCGCAGCCGCCGGCACCGAGGCGTAGCACGCACCGGAGTGCGCCACCGCGACCTCGACCACCCCGCGCGAGGTGGTCAGCGGCAGCTTCAGGGCGCTGACCCGGCTGGGCACGTTGCGGAAGGTGACCCCGGTGGTCCGCCCGCCGGCCCGGTGCACCAGCGCGGTGACCCGCCCGGAGGGCACGTCGATCCGCACCCGGGCCGTGCCGTCGGCGGGCGCCTTGACCAGCCCGGAGTCCACCGCCCAGGCGCCGAGCGCGATGGTGCCGTGCCCGCAGGCCGTCGAGTAGCCGTCCTTGTGCCAGAACAGCACGCCCAGGTGCGCCTCGTCGTCGTCCGGCGGCACCAGGAAGCCGCCGTACATCCCGGCGTGCCCGCGCGGCTCCCGGACCAGCAGCTGCCGGACGGTGTCCAGCGCACCGGGCCGGGGCGCGGTGGCGCTGCCGCCCGCGCCGAGCACGATCGCCCGGCGTTCGGCGACGCTGTCGCCGGGGATCGGGGGCAGCCCGCCCAGCACGATCCGGAACGGCTCGCCGGCCGTGTGGTAGTCGACCGCGTCGACGGTGTCGAGCAGGTCCACCGTGCGGGTGCCCATCACGCGCCCCCGCCCGGCAGCACGCTGACGGTACGGCTGACGGTGTAGAAGTCCAGGGCGGCCTGGCCCTGTTCGCGGTCGCCGTGGCCGGCGCCCTTGGCCCCGCCGAAGGGCAGGTGGAAGTCGACGCCGCTGGAGGGGGCGTTGACCCGGATCATGCCCGCGTCCAGCCGGTCGGCGGCGGCCAGCGCCACGTCCAGGCTGCGGGTGTGCACCGAGGTGGCGAGGCTGTGCGGGGTGTCGTTGGCCAGCGCGATCGCCTCGTCCAGGTCGGCCGCCCGGTGCAGCACCGCGACCGGTCCGAAGAACTCCTCACGGGCCAGCGGGTGTTCGGCCGGCACGTCGGCGAGCAGGGTGGGTTCGAGGTACCAGCCGTCCCGCTCGGGCACCCGCCCGCCGGTCAGCAGCTCGGCCCCGGCCGCCACCGCCGAGGCGACGGCGACGGTCAGCCGCTCCCGTGCGGCGGCGTTGATCACCGGCCCGCACACCGCGTCGTCGACCGACGCCAGCGCCTTGACCAGCGCCTCGCGCAGCGGCTGGTACGCCGCACCGACCGCGATCACCCGGCTGGTGGCGGTGCACTTCTGCCCGGCATAGCCGGCGACGGCGGCCGCGATGTGCCCGGCGGCCAGCTCCACGTCCGCGTCCGGCAGCACCAACGCGGCGTTCAGGCCGCCGAGTTCGGCCTGCACCGGCACCCCGCGCCCGGTGGCGGCGCGGACCACCGCGCGCCCGACCCCGGTCGAACCGGTGAAGGACACCACGTCCGCGGCGTCGACCAGCGCCTCGCCCTCCTCGGCCCCGCCGGGCAGCACCGTGAACACGTCCGCGGGCAGCCCGGCCGTTCCGGCCAGCTCCGCCAGCCGCAGCGCGCACGCGGTCGCCTCGGGGGCCGGCTTGAGCACCACCGTGTTTCCGACCGCCAGCGCCGGCGCGGCCTTCCAACTGGGGATCGCCAGCGGGAAGTTCCACGGCGCGATCAGCCCGGCCACCCCGTACGGGCGCCGCCGGGTGAGCAGCAGCCCGGGCCCGGCGGCGGTCTCGTGCACCGCCCCGGACGGCGCGTACGGCGCCTGCGCGTAGTACCGCCAGATCGCCGCGGTCCGGGCGACCTCGCCGCGCGCCTCGGCGAGCGGCTTGCCGACCTCGCGCACGATCAGCGCGGCCAGTTCCCCGGCGTGCGCCTCGACCGCCTCCGCGAGCCGCCCCAGCGCCGCCGACCGGGCCCCCGCCCCGGCCGCGAGCCAGCCGCCCTGGGCGGCCCGGGCCCGTCCGACGGCGGCCCGCACGGCCTCGGCGCCGGGTGCCTCGACCGCGACCACCAGGTCGGTCGGATCGGCGGGGTTGTACGAGGTGATGCTCACAACTACCAGCCCTTCAGAGCAAGTTCACAGCAGGTTGGACAGCGGGGTCAGAGCAGGAAGCCTGCCGGGAACGGGTCGTCCGGGTCGAGGAAGTACTGGGCGGTGCCGGTGACCCAGGCCCGTCCGGTGACGGTCGGTACCACCGCGGGCCGCCCGGCGACCTCGGTCTCCTCGACCAGCCGCCCGGTGAAGGTGGTCCCGATGAAGGAGTCGTTGCGGAAGTCGCGCCCGAGCGGCAGTTCGCCGCGGGCGTGCAGCTGCGCCATCCGCGCCGAGGTGCCGGTGCCGCAGGGCGAGCGGTCGAACCAGCCGGGGTGGATGGCCATCGCGTGCCGGGAGTGCTCGGCGGTGGAGCCGGGGGCGAGCAGCTGGACGTGGTGGCAGCTGTGGATGGACGGGTCCTCCGGGTGCACCGGCCGGTCCGGGCCCGCGTTGATCGCGTCCATCATGGCCAGGCCCGCGTCCAGGATCTCCTGCTTGCGCTCGCGCTCGAAGGGGAGCCCGAACTCGGCGAGCGGCAGGATGGCATAGAAGTTGCCGCCGTACGCGAGGTCGTAGCGGACCGTGCCGTAGCCGGGCACCTCGATCTTGCGGTCCAGCGCGACGGAGTACGAGGCCACGTTGCGGATGGTGACCGCCTTGGCGGCGCCGCCCTCGACCCGCACCTCGGCGACCACCAGCCCGGCGGGGGTGTCCAGCCGCACCGTGGTGACCGGCTCGACCACCGGCACCATCCCGGTCTCGACCAGCACGGTGGCGACCCCGATGGTGCCGTGCCCGCACATCGGCAGCAGCCCGGAGACCTCGATGTAGAGCACCCCGAAGTCGGCGTCCGGCCGGGTCGGCGGCTGCAGGATCGCGCCGCTCATCGCCGCGTGCCCGCGCGGCTCGTACATCAGCAGGGTGCGGAAGTGGTCCAGGTGCTGCTGGAAGTGCACCCGGCGCTCGGCCATGGTGGCCCCGGGGATGACGCCGAAGCCGCCGGTGATCACCCGGGTCGGCATGCCCTCGGTGTGCGAGTCGACGGCGTGGAACACGTGACGGCTCCGCATGGCCTCACAACTCCCTCTGATGAACGTTTGGTTGAGGCCGGCTGCCCGCACAGCCGGCCCGGACGGGGGCAGGTTACGCCAGGCCCTCGGCCAGCGCCTTCTCGGTGGCCGCACGGACGGCCGCCTCGATCTCCGGGAGCAGCGGCTGACGCGGCGCCCGGACCGGCCCGCCGGGGCGGCCGGCGATGTCCATGGAGAGCTTGATGGCCTGGACGAACTCGGTCTTGGAGTCCCAACGGAACAGCGAGTGCAGCGACTTGTACAGCGGCAGCGCGGTCTCCAGGTCCCGCGAGACGGCGGCGTCGTAGAGCGCGACCGAGGCCTCCGGCAGCGCGTTGGGGTAGCCCGCGATCCAGCCGACGGCCCCGGCGATCGCCAGCTCCAGCAGCACGTCGTCGGCGCCGATCAGCAGGTCCAGCCCGGGGGCCAGCTCGGCGATCTCGTACGCCCGGCGGACGTCCCCGCTGAACTCCTTGACCGCCACGATCGAGCCCTCGCCGTGCAGCTGCGCGAGCAGCGCGGGCACCAGGTCGACCTTGGTGTCGATCGGGTTGTTGTACGCGACGACCGGCAGGCCCGCCTTGGCGACCTCCGCGTAGTGGGCGCGCACCGAGTCGTGGTCGGCCCGGTAGGCGTTCGGCGGCAGCAGCAGGACGGAGCCCGCCCCGGCCTCGGCGGCCTGCTCGGCCCAGCGGCGGGACTCGGCACTGCCGTACGCGGCGACGCCGGGCATGACCCGGGCACCGTCGCCGGCCGCCTCGACCGCCACCTCGACGACCCGGGCGCGCTCCTCGGCGGTGAGCGTCTGGTACTCGCCCAGCGAGCCGTTGGGCACGACGCCGTCACAGCCGGACTCGATCAACCAGCGGACGTGCTCGGCGTAGGCCTCGTAGTCGACGGAGAGGTCCGGGCGCAGCGGGATCGTGGTGGCGACCATGATGCCGCGCCAGGGACGGGTGGTGTCACGGGGGGTGATGGACACGGTGTACTCCTTGGTGAGGTGTGACATTTTATTAGAGGAGACAGGCCGGAGACAAGAGTCCCCGGCCCGCGCGTTCGGCGGGCCGTCCCGGGTCGGACCGGGCCGGCCCCCGAGGAGGCATAGGGCGTGTCTGACAATTCGCGTCGGATCAGCGCGCGGCGTCGGGGTGCGTGCATCGCAAGGCGGAGGAGGGAGTCCATGCGGAGCATCGGCGA